>NZ_JABSUV010000038.1:0-60309 GCF_013284275.1 Brevibacillus sp. HB2.2 | reverse complement strand
TAATAATCTATCACATCTAAAAAAAGAATACAAGATCTTTTTTGCTAGTTTTTTAAAAAAGCTAGCGAAATAAAAAAAGCCCCTATAAAGACAGGGACTTTAACAGGCTTACTGCGCTGTATACCCGCCATCAATGACGACAGCTTGGCCCGTAACGCCTGACGCTTTCTTGCTAGCCAAAAAGGCAGCGTAGTTCGCTACTTCCTTTACTTGCAACAGTCGCTTCTGCGGCACCAGCGGGTAGATGACTTCTTCCATCACCTTTTCCAACGGCACATTTCTTGTCTTAGCCAAATCCGCTAATTGGTTTTGTACCAGCGGCGTATCGACATACCCCGGACATATAGCATTTACCGTAATACCAGCAGCTGCTCCTTCCAAGGCTGCAACCTTGGTGAGCCCGATGACTCCGTGCTTGGCACTGTTGTAAGCTGCCTTCCCTGCAAAGCCAATCAAGCCGTTGATCGAAGCCATATTGATGATACGGCCATGGCCTTGTTGCTTCATAATGGGGAACACGTGTTTAATCGCGACAAAAGGCGCTGTCAGCATAATACTGAGCATTTGTTCAAATTTTGCAGTCGGAAACTCTTCTATGGGAGAAACAAATTGCAATCCGGCATTATTCACTAGGATATCGAGTCTGCCAAAAATTTGGACTGTCTGCTGGATGCACGCCTGCATTTGTACCTCGTCAGTAACATTACAACCAAAGCTGATTGCTTCGTGACCTTCCTTCTGCAATTGGGCTGCTGCTGCTTCCGCTGCTTCCCCATTCAAGTCCAGTATGACGACCCTCGCCCCTTCCTCGGCAAACGTCCGGGCAATCTCCAATCCAATACCGCTTGCAGCCCCTGTTACTACTGCTACCTGTTGCTCCAACAACTTCTCCATCCCCTACTATCTCCTCTCCTGATCCTCATTTTCTCTGTCTATAAACTCGCTTATCTTTGATGAAAATTAGAAAATAGACACGGCAAATGCCAGAATGAACACGACAGCTGTTTTCAAAACCGTAATCGCGAAAATGTCTTTGTACGATTGACGATGCGTCAAACCAGTAATCGCGAGCAGTGTAATGACCGCCCCGTTATGCGGCAATGTGTCCATACCACCGGAAGACATCGAGGCAATACGGTGCAGCAACTCAGGGCTGATTCCCGCAGCACTCGCCATCTCCAAATATTGCTTACCCATAACCTCCAGCGCGATCGACATACCGCCCGACGCTGAACCGGTCACACCTGCCAGTACGTTTACAGCCAGTGCCTCAGAAACCAACGGATGGTCACTTGCTCCCATAATCCAGCCTTGGATGAGCTTGAAGCCCGGCAATGTTTTCACAACGTTTCCGAACCCAACTTCGGAAGCAGTATTGAAAATCGCCAAGAGAGAACCCATCGCGGCAGCAGTCAAACCACTCGCCAGCTTGTTTTTGACTTGCTTCACATTGATTAAAAGCGCGGCAATAATTCCAAGACAGAGCGAAATAATCAGCGACCAAGAAGATACGACGTTTTTCACTTTCTCAATCTTAAATGATTCTTTGAGGATCGCTGGATCGTACCACGTCTCTACTGTCCAAATCCCTCTACTGAACATATAGTTACCCACGAGCACCAACGCCAACGGGAGAATTGCGACCCAGATGTTCATGTAGGATTCATTTTTGATCAACTCTGGTTCATTTGTATGTCCCTCGCCGTAGCCTTCTCCAGCAGCGACAGCTTGCTTGCGTCTGCGCTCCAGCCATAGCATCCCGCCAATGAAAACCAGAATGGCGCCAATCGTTCCAACAACAGGTGCAGCATAAGCATCCGTACCAAAATAAGTAGTAGGAAT
Organism: Brevibacillus sp. HB2.2; assembly: GCF_013284275.1. Lineage (NCBI taxonomy): Bacteria > Bacillati > Bacillota > Bacilli > Caryophanales > Paenibacillaceae > Brevibacillus > Brevibacillus sp. HB2.2. The sequence goes on along the minus strand of NZ_JABSUV010000038.1, from coordinate 58,467 downwards.
GATGTTTTGAATTTGTGGTGTACCTGGCAAGGCGTCCATCGTATACGTAAAAGCCCCTAGCGCGATCGTTCCCGGAATGAGTCGCTTCGGAATGTTGGCTTCACGGAAAATCGCAGCGGCAAACGGATACACAGCAAATGCCACAACGAACAGGGAAACTCCGCCATACGTCAAAATCGAACATGCCAGAACGACAGCCAAGATCGCACGATTGGAGCCAAGCGCTCTCACAATCGTGTGGGCAATGGATGAGGCGGCACCGCTCAACTCCATGACTTTCCCGAAAATGGCACCCAGTAAGAAAATAGGGAAGAATGATTTCACATAGTTTGCTGCATTCGTCATGAAGGTTTCGGTGTAGCTCGGCAGCAGAGAGATCCCGGAAAGGACAACGGCCAGCAGCGTAAAAATAGGGGCAAATACGATAACAGGATAGCCCCGATACGCAAAAAACATCAGCAGGCCGAGCGAAACCAAGATGGATAACACTTCGATGATCATAGAATTCTCCTTTCAATTTCTCCTCCGCTTTACAGAGGAGATTGTGTGGACTCACTTGAGGAAAACGCTTTCAAAATTAATTCAATTGCACGGACCATGCCAACCCCAGCCGATTCCAGAAAAATCGTTCAACCATACCCCTTCATCGTGCCTGGAGTTTAGGGAGCAGATGATAGCGCTTGCAAATTTTCCGGAATTTCGGAATTTTTTGTCCGGTTTTATGGAATCTAGCAAAAATCTGCCCACTTTTTAGGGAATCTGCTCATGGAAGGCTATTGGTTTTTTGCCGGAGGTCATCTTGCTCTATTCCAGAAAACCGGAATCTACCAAAATGCTATTGCTTCAGATGAAAAAAGCCGCGAACTTGGCTCAACGCCACATCCCCGACTTATACACGCCTCGTGCTACTGATACTTCTCCCACTTTTCGTAAAAGCTGGACTTGCTGATTTGCAACAGCTTAGCGGCGTTAAGCTTGTTCCCCCCTGCTTGCCGCATCGCTTGACGAAGCGCTTCCTGTTCAGCCTCTTCCAAGACTTGTTTCAATGGTCGAACGGCATGAGTTGGAACCGACAAGGCTTCGTGCGTCCCTTCGTCAGATACAGGCAGCCAAATATGCTCCTTTTTCAAGATATCGTCTTCCATTAGATGCAGAGCTCTTTCCAGCACGTTTTTCAACTCCCGTACATTGCCTGGCCAGGAGTAGCCACGAAGTACGTGCCATACCTCTTCATCAATGGCCCTGACCGCAACGCCAGTGGACTCGCCAAGCTGTTTGAGCAGATTCGAAACCAGCTCCGGCAAATCCTCCAGACGCTCGCGCAACGGAGGAATCGAGAGTGACACGACATTCAATCGATAATAGAGGTCTGCCCGAAACTTTCCTTCCTTGATGCTTTGAAGCATATCCGAATTCGTGGAAGCGATCACCCGCACATCGATTGGCGTCGTTCTTACAGCACCTACCCGCTCGACTTCTTTTTCCTGCAACACACGCAGTAGCTTGGCTTGCAGCGGCAACGGCATGTCCCCGATCTCATCCAACAAAATGGTTCCGTGGTTGGCCAGCTCGAACTTTCCTTTTTTTCCGCGGCGAACAGCCCCGGTAAACGCACCTTCTTCATAGCCAAACAGCTCTGATTCCAGCAAAGAATCCGGAATAGCGGCACAATTCACCCGAATGAAAGGACCCATTTTGCGCTTGCTCTCGGCATGAATGGCGTGGGCAAACAACTCCTTGCCCGTCCCGCTTTCGCCCGTGATGAGCACAGTCGAATCGCTTTTCGCAACTTTCTGAGAAAACTTTTTAAGCTCCTGCAGCTTCTGGCTGTACCCAACGATTTGGTCAAAGTGATAGGTAGCCCCCATACGCCGCCGCAGCTCTTTCTTATAATAGGTCAATTCATCCTTCAGCTGAGCAACCATCGCAGCCAAGGCAGTGAGCTCTTGCACATCTTGGAACAGCACCGTTCCCAGAACCGCAATCACTTTTCCTTCGTCCATGATCGGGATGCGATGCGCAATCATGTTCTGTCCTTTTATTTGCTGAATGTCAGCGATCTCGGCAACGCCAGCCTGACCGACAATATGCATCCGCGTGTTTTCGATGACATCCGTCACTGGTTGTCCAATCACGTCCTGTACATTAAGAAATTCCCGATAGCTCCGATTCAATAAGAGTATTTTTCCGTCCTTGTCCGTTACGATCATCGGTTCATGGGCATTTTCAAAAACGACCTCAAGCAATTTGCTCATCTGCTGGAGATTCCAATCCAAAACCGGCTCCCCCTTTGTCTGAATGCGGTTGTGTAAAAATTATACAGGAACGATCAGGGGAGGTGTTGTAGTTGCTTGACCAATCGCTTGGGAGCCGCGCACATATAGCCTTCCCGTATGTAATCCTCGATTTCACCATAGCTCGTCACGTTTTTGTCCAGGATCGAAACCCAGCCGTGATGACCGATGTACGGTGTCTTGTAAAAATGCTCCTGAGCAAGCAAAATCTCTTGGGTCGTCTTCAGCACCTTCACAGAAAAGGAGGGGCCTTCAGTGCCCCCCTCTCCTAAAATGACAAACGGCTTGTCGTTTACCCGAAACGATGTATGTCCAAAAGCGTCTACCTGCTCTGATACCTCTGGCAACCGCATCGCCAGCTCGCGAACAGCAGCTACCATCTTTAAACCTTCTATAGAAGAAATCTGTTCGTGCACCATCTGGTCTAAGCCCCCCTTTGCATCCAAACGCTCATGTACCAGTCTGTTCTGTACTTTGCACCACGTTTCCTTCTCTCATACGATAAAGCGGCAAAATAAAGCTGAGACCAATGATCATCAGGAATGCAGCGATCCCGTATATGACTGCGAGCGGAAGATACAGCTTCAATACTCCCGTAATACTCATCATGACGACCATGGAGCCTGTAAACAACGGGGTCAGTATTCCATTCACCCGACCGATAAAGGTACTCTCTGTGTTTTTAAGCAGCATGGTGTTGATCCCGATTTGAATGGAGGGCAAGAGCAATCCCGCAATGAACTGGGCAACAAGTGTCAGCCACAGATTCGTGGACATCCCGCAAATCGCTACTGCGATCGCATTCCCAAGAAGCCCCATAACCAATAGCTTTTGCGGTGGAATCGTTTTGGAAGCTGCCATCGTCATGGCCCCTCCGGCAATCATCCCCACACCTTGGGCGGTAATTAACCATTGCAGGCTTTCTTTTGGCAATTGCAGTTGTTCGGTCACGATAAAAATCCCAAGCGGCTGGATCATTCCCAATGAGAAGCCTACAGCCAAAAAGCAAAAGCCAAGCATTGACAGCACGCGACTGGAGAACACATAACGTATCCCGCTGACCATCTCCCCAAGCAGTGCCGTTTCTTGCTGCTCTTCTTTCTCGACACGATCTGGCGGCAACAAATACAGGACACCCGCCGCTGCGAGGAACGCAACTGCCGTGATGACCATAGCAACCTCCATCCCCCATTGCTGGAACACAAACGTACCGACAATCGGACCAAATACCATGAAGATCGCGAAAATAGTCTGATACGCCGACATTCCTACCTGAAGCTGTTCACCAGGTACATGCAGCTTGAACAGCTTCATACCGGACGGTTGGGAAAACTGAGAGAGAATGGCTGAAATGAGTGTGGCAAAAAAGATGGCCTTCCAGGAGCCGAAAACAAAGGTAAGCAGCACTCCGACAACCGATAGAGCACTGAGCACCTCACACCAGACCATCGTTTTTCTCGGTTGCCAGCGATCGGCAAACGTACCAGCAAGAAAGGAAAACAGAAAGATTGGCGCATACTCTGCCACAGAAATCATGGAGACAGCAAACGGATCGCCTCCTGTATGATCCATCACATAGAGCAGAATCGCCATGTTGCGCACCCATACTCCGATTTGCAACAGAACTGCTGATAACAAAATAGCCCTGACATAACGATTTTTCAAAACATTTGACATAAAAAAGCCTCCTTATCCATTGCGATCTGGACAGGAGGCTACGCATATTATCGTCAAAAAGACATAGAAACCCTTTGGTGAGTCTTAAAAGGATCTACCATCTATTCGCCAATATGCACATACTACCCCTATCCAAAAACGCATCGATTTATCCGATTGGTTTTGTGGAAATAGGAGTTAGCAGATCATCGGCTTAATGGTCACCCTTTCTTGTAGAATGACCCAAGGGTACCACAAAAAGTAATCCTGTGACAAGAAAAATTCACTTGATCTTGTCCTATGCCTTATCTAAAAGTGTGATGCGCTCTGCTGCTGGAATGCGTGGCTGTGCGTTAGGGATCGCGGCTGGATAACCGATATGCAGGTTCCCCAGCACCTTTTCACCTGGTCGAATGCCCATCGCTTCACGGAATTCCGGCTCGTGAATCCACGGGTACGTCTCCCATGTCAGACCGATGCCTTTTTCCCACGCCAGCAAGCTAAAGTTATGAATGACAATGCTGGTCGAAGCGAAATCGTCCTGACGCGTAATCAGGTTCGGACTTTCTTCCATAATGACCGTCATCAGCATCGGAATCGCCATAATTTTATTGTAAAACTTCTCGCCGACTTCTTTCTTTTTCGACGGATCAATCTCCCGCTTCTCCTTCATGATTCGCACGGCCTCGGCGATTCTTTTCTTGCCTTCCCCGTACGTCACAATAAAGCGCCACGGTTGTGTCATGTGATAATTCGGCGCCCACACGGCTGTATCCATCAGTTCTGTAACCAGCGCAGGGTCTACCTCCCGATCTGTAAAGCGATGAATTGAGCGACGCTCTCTAATCAATTTGGTCAGTTCCATTTCTGTCTCCTTCTCATTCCAGAGCCATTGCAACGCCCCAGGAAATCTGGCGTTTGCATATTTGCTCAAATGATCCGCCCCTTCGTCCATGAACAGGACGAGCTGATCTGCTGTGAAGCCGCTATCAGCCAATATCTGATGAGCTTCTTTTGTCAGCGGGACCATTTGTTTCTGGATGTTTTGTTTTTTAGCACCTTCCTTACTGCCAACATCCATGTAGATGCTCAGCCCGGGATGGTACATTTTCTTTTCCCGCATAAACGGAACCATGCCCTCATACCAATACGATCCTGAGATGCTGCCGATTTTCGTGAAAACATCCGGATATTGGTGCGCAGCGTACATCGAGATCAAGCCACCCAGAGAAAATCCGATAATCCCTGTTTTTTCGGGCCTAGGGTCTGTCCTGTATTTGCTGTCGATATACGCCTTACATTCATTGGCAACGTAAGAAAGATACGCATCTCCCTGCCCGCCAAAATCAATGTTGCGCTCAGATGAGATCGCTTTGGAAAACCAGGGCGTATAGTCATCCCTGCGGTTTCCTGGTTGGATGCCGACGAGAATCAGCTCAGGAATTTTCCCCTCTGCAAACTTATCTTCGATTGCATCGAGGGCAGTACTAAACGCAGGATCAAACAAGTCACCGCCATCATGGACATACATGACGGGAAAACGGGACGTACTCTTGTCATAGGATGGCGGCAAATATACGAGCAGTGCTCGGTGATGGCATACGTCTGCAAGCAATTGTCCCTTCACAATTTGCACGTCCCCTCTTTATTTTTTTCTTCTACTCAGTAGATAGAAGAAATACGGTACACCGATGATCGAAATGACGATACCCACAGGCAGTTCAATGGGTGTGAACACCGTTTTGGCGATAAAGTCAGCCGCCACAACCATGAGCATCCCGATTGTTCCCGACAAGGGAAGAGCATACCTGTGCTGAATTCCCGTCAAACGCTTAGCAATATGCGGTGCCATCAAGCCGACGAACCCGATGCCTCCAGAAACCGAGACACACGCGCTCACGATCCCGATACTCGACAGCAGGAGAATATTACGCTCCTTTTCCACGGACACACCCAGGTTTTTGACGGACTCCTCGCTCAGTTGAAGCAAATCGAGAATATGCACCTTGCGCATCAAAACAGGAATGAGTATGACTAGCCATGGCAACATCCCTGCAATATGCGTCCAGTTGGCACTCCAAATACTGCCTGAGAGCCACACGGTTGCCATTTCAAAATCGTTGGGGTTCATTTTTAACGAGAGATACAGCGATACAGCACCTAATCCGGAACCAATGGCGATCCCCACCAAAATCAGTCGCTGTGGATCAAGCGCTCCGTTACGCCAGGCAAAGAGGTAAATCAGTCCAGCCGCAAGCAATCCGCCTGTCAAACCGAACAAAGGCATGGCCATGATGGAATACCAGCTCGCCTCCATAAATTGTCCACCGAAGAAAAACATAAAGGCGACGATAGCGGCTCCTGCCCCAGCATTAATGCCCAAAATCCCCGGATCAGCCAGCCCGTTACGGGTGATCCCCTGAATGACGGTACCAGCAACCCCCAAGCCAAAGCCGACCGATGCCGCAATAACGATCCGCGGCAGGCGAAAATCGAAAATAACCAAATCGAATTCCGCTACAGGATCCATACGCAATAACGTTCGGATGACATCCATCACCGTCATGTCAAATACGCCGTTGGTCAGGCTGATATAAATCGCCAGCAAAATCAAGGCGCTGTTGACGAGTAACAGCAAACGAAATCTAGCTTTTCGATCAGGCATGCTTTCCCCCTCCTCTCTTGTAAATCAAATAGAGGAAGAACGGAACGCCGATAAAGGCCGTTACCACACCGATTGGGGTCTCAAACGGACTGTTCATAAATCGGCTGAGAACGTCAGACAAGGCTAGGAAAATGCCGCCCAGTAATCCTGTACATGGGATGATCCAGCGATAATCGAGACCTACCAAAAAGCGGGTAATATGCGGAATAATTAGCCCGACAAAAGCGATTTTTCCTGCCAACGCTACGGAAATGCCTGTGAGAATGACAACAGCAGTCGTTGCCAGCACTTTAACCATCACCGTTCTCTGTCCGAGGCCGCGAGATACTTCGTCGCCCAAGGACAAGATCGTAATCGATTTGGACAAAAGAAGTGCTATGACAATACCGACGATGGCAAAAGGAACCGCCAGTTTCACCAATTCAGGCTCCAAGAGATGCAGCCTTGCATTGTACCAAAAGCTGACGTTTTGCGAGACTTGAAAATAAGTAGAAATCGCGGCTGAAATACTGCTCAGAAAGGTACCCGTAATCGTACCGATGACCGCCATCCCTACTGGCGTTAAGCCGTTCGGCAATAGTCGAGAAAAAGCGAGTACCATCGCAACCGCAAGTGCTGAACCGATCAAGGACATGGTAATCATCGTGACACTCGTAGCGGATGGAATGAAAACCATGCAAAGGGTAACAGCAAAGACCGAACCATCAGACACGCCCATAATAGAGGGGGACGCGAGGTAATTCCTCGTCATCCCCTGCATCAACGCTCCTGATATCGCTAAGAACGCGCCGATCATGAGTGCGCCCAAGACCCTCGGCAAGCGAGAGTGCATGACAATTTGATGATCGACATTCCCTTCATCAAAGGCAAAGAAAGCTTGATAAATCGTCCCCGCATCAATCGGCTTGGCCCCGTAATGAATGGAGATCAAGATTGTAAGCAGGATCACCACTGGCGAAACAGCTAGTATGATCATGGAAGTTGCTTTTTTGGATTGCATAGCTTACCCTCGCCCACTTTTACTTGGCAGACAATTTTTCTACAGCCGCCTTCAGGAATTGTGTTTTGCTCCAAGCAGTACCGCCTTGTGCGAGAGGATCAACCACGTTTACGTAAACATTGCCGTTTTTCACTGCATTCACGCTCTTCCAAATCGGGTTGTTCTGCAAATCTTCCAATGCGTTTGGCTTGTCTTTATTCTCATCTGGAGAGAACTGGATGAACAGGTAGTCCGGGTTGATCTGGGTGAACTTCTCCATGGAGATGATTTCTTGTGCCTTCGCTGCTTTTACTTCTTCAGGTGCAGTCAAACCAAGGTCTGCGTACAGAGCTGGGTTGAAGAACACTTTCTCTGGGTAGATGTTGATGTTTCCTTGGCGCAGACGGATTACGAGTACTTTTTTATCCTTTATGCCGTCGCCCAATTTTGCTTTCGCCGCTTCAATCCCTGATTTGTATTCATTGAGCGCTTTTTCTGCCTCAGCTTGTTTGCCAGTCAACTCACCCAGCAATTGCAGGTTCGCTTCCCAGTTGGTCGAAATGTGGGACACAGGGAAGGTAGGCGCAATTTTGTTCAATTTCTCAGCCATTTCAGGCGGGAATTTACTGCTTCCCAGAATGACATCAGGCTTCAAGGACAGGATGGTTTCCAGGTTCGGTTGGATTTTTTCTCCGATGGATGTGGCTTCGCCCGTAATCGGTGCAAACATCTCAGGGAATTTACCGCCTACAGAAATCGCTCCTACCGGTTTCACGTTCAGTACCAGCGAATCTTCCATGGACTCCATGCTGCCTACAATGGCGATCCGCTCTGTTTTGCTAGGAACGGTATATTCTTTATCCAAATATTTGATCGTGCGTGTCTCTGCTTTATTAGCTTCATCCGCCGGCTTTTCTGCTGTAGCTGTTGTCGCAGGTGCTGTAGTAGGTGCAGTCGTGTTATTCGCTGCTTCTTTTCCTCCGCCGCACGCTGTCAGAGCCAATGTCAGCGCTGCAATGCTCAAGCCAAGGTATATCTTTTTCATTCTTGAAAGACCCCTCTCAGAAATGTAATGTTTCACCCTACGCGAGTGATAACGATTATCATTCGTGATTATAATGCATCCACTCCTGCCCGACCATGGACGAAATCCAGAATCAACATGGACGATCTCCTGAAAACAATTTCACACTCTCTTCCACGATCCGTTCATGAGCCGTTGCCGAGTATTCTCGCCAAGGGTCGGAAGTAATGACATGCGCCCGATTGTTGCGGACTGCTTCGATCTCTTGCCATGGTCCCGATGCTTTCAAGGCCTGGAAGCATGCCAACGTTTCAGCCTCTTGGCAAACCAGCAGCAGCAAGCGATCTGGCGCGAGCGCAGCCAATTCCTGTGCGGTCACAAGCTGGTCGTACTCCTTCTGTTTCGAGACAAAAGCAGGTTTGACTTGCAGATCCTGAAAAAACACTTCATTCATACTGCGATTGCAGTGGACATATAGCTGGTTTTTCAAAACCCGCACGATGAGCACCGTTTCATCGCCCAGAACCTGTTGAAGCTTTGTCCGGGCCCGCTTCGCCTTTTTCTCATACTCGCAGAGCCAATGATTGGCTTCCACGGACTCACCCAAAAAGTCTGCCATGAGCTGTAATTGTTCTTTCCATCCCCGCGCTTCAAAGGGAACATACAAGGTGGGCGCAATCTCGTTGAGTTGCTCCTGTTCCTGCAAGCTCGTCTCGTCCAAGCCAATGATGACGTCCGGCTTGGCATCGCGAAGCATTTCAATGTTGGCTTTCCAATTCTGATTAATTCGAAATGCGCTCAGATGTACCGGGATATCGTTTCGATAGCTGTGATGATAGTAAGCCGTCCATTTCGGGTGCAGTGGCGCCGCGTAAGGAATCATTTTCAAAGCCAGTAAATGCCCAATGATGGTCGAGCCGTAAGCCGCAATTTTTCGTTGGCGGCTTTTCATATAGAGAGTGGGTGAAACACCGACAGCTTTCTTGAATTTTCGACTAAAGTAAAACTCGTCGTTGTAGCCCACTTGATGAGCGATATCCCGCAGCTTGGCATGCGACTGCACCATCATCTGCTTCGCCCGGCTAATGCGAAGCTCTGCCAAATAGTCCATAGCTGAGACGCCATACGTTTTTTTGAACAGATCGACGAAATATTTTGGACTCACCTCTGCGATGCGAGCCAGCTGTTCAATCGTCACATTTTCCGAGTAATGCTCTTCCAAATGTGCGCGTGCCTGCTCCAGCGCCATTCCAGAATCTGTGGCCGAGAAGTGAGCATGCTTGACGATGTGGTACCATAGCTCTTGAAAAGTATGTTGGCCTCGAAAACGCTCGAGCGCCGTCTCCTGCTTCCATAGATTCTGGATCAAATCACAATAGACAGGCAGCTGCCCTGCCGATTGGACAGAGATCTCTCCCCGAAAAGGAAACAGATCTTTTTCTCGAAGGGCTTGGAAGCGCCGATGTCTGTCTTTCGTTTCCATAAAGACATCAAACCGAAGCATGTACATCTCCAAATGATCAGCCGAATCAGGGACGATGCCAAACGTAAGCATAGGAGGACACACGTAAATCGCATCCTGCCGCAATTGGTACTCCTCGTTCTCCAGACGCAGGCGCCCTCGTCCCCCGGTTACGACCAACAAAATATGCGAATGAGTGAATTGTTGGCGTAGTCGGTCATATCCTTTTGCTTTGAGCCATGTAATGTCACGCAGCTTAAAAATGGCTTCTGCCATGGTCTTCTCTGTGAATTGTTGAACCAAGGCTTGTGTTTCGTTCATGTTCTCACCTCTGCCCGATCCTCTATGTAAATGTTGATAATAATTCTCATTATCATCGATAGAGAAAGTATATCAAAAGTGACGCTTGCTTCCTATCAGGAATATTTAATGGAATTGAACCGATAACTTGAACGTGGTATGGTACGTACCAATAGAAAGGGAACGACGGGAGGGAGTGCGCTGGACGCAAGGTGCTCAAGTATTTACGACGATTTATCAACTGAAACCATTCAACATACGGAGTGAAAATGAAGATATGAAACGATATGTTCTACCTTTTGTCTCTAGCCTCATCGCGATTACTTTTGTAACAGGGTGCACCTCTGCCTCTGAGCAATTGACGGTAAAAGATCCTACCCCATCTGCAACGGAAAACACTGGGCAACCTCCTGCTGATGCGACCAAAGGCGAAAAGCCTGCCGCTGATTTGCTCAAGCAGTTCACCGTACTAGCTACACAAGCCAAGGAAGCGAATGAGCTAACTGCCTTTTTGGATCAGCATCTGGCGAAAACGGACACGAAAACCGCTGATCAATTATTTTTTGCACTTGATCAGTACTATGAAAAACATTTGCCCACGATAAACGATAACTTCAAGGCTTTTCTCGCCCGTCCTGGAAATGCGGAAAAGCTGTATGCCTTGCAATACCCTTACGATTTCAACAAGCTAGAAGGCGATGACAGTTTCAAACAATGGCTCCTCAATCAAACAGAGGGCGGGCTCGTCTTAAAGGCAACGAACGACATGTCTTTTTACTGGCAAGTGGATTACAAAGCACTGCAAAAATATGCTGCTTCGCTCGGCGAGGAAGGGAAGGACTACTTGTCCATTCAAGAAACGGAAACGGGCAAACCGTATTTGGGTGACGGCGGGTTGCAAATCACGCGGGCCGAGCTCGGACCCAGAATGGTTGAAGTCGAAGAGTATTTGGTCAACTACCGCAGTAGCCCACGTGCAGTGAAGCTCCGTACGCTTTATATCGACTACCTCAAAACATATTTGTCTGATTACCGTTATGATGCCATTGATGAAGCAACAATGAAACTGCTCCCGGCCGTCACGGAAGAGTATCAGAACTTTGCCAAGAAATATGAGGCTACGAAAACAGGACAGATCGTCAAAGATTACTTGAGCGAGGTCGCTAAAAACAAGGACGTGGTCTTTGAACCCGGCAAGCCTGGTGAAAGTATCATTGGAGAACGAAAGCCGAACCTTAGTCAGTTCTTGAATGGGCTCGAGGTGCGGATTGCTCATACGATGAATCCTTAAAAAACAAGCGGTTTGCGTGGCTGTAGTGGAGGAGAGGGAACAGGAGAAAACGACTCAGCTCCTAGGGCCACCCACTGGGGGATTGACTGGCCGACTCCATGCAAAAAGCGAAACCGCGTCCAAAGTGGTCCAATCTGGAAGTATCTCAGAGGTGGACGCTTAAGGGCGTGTTTCGCTTTTTGCATTACGTCTCGGTCGGTGTCCCTAAGATCTTCGCTGTTTATTGTTCTACCGCCGAAGTCTCGAACAAATAAAAAATGTAATCGGAGGAAGCTCCCGCGTGACCCATTTGTCTAAGCATGGCGGAGATATTGCCTCGGTGATAGGTTCCGTGGTTGGCGACGTGCTGGACGATGTCTGCATAACGAGCATGAACCGTGCCTAATGCCGGGTGCGTATAAGGCGCGGTGTCCTCCATCGAGATTTGCCCGAAGAAGTCTCTGAACTGCTGGGCTGATTCGGCAAACAGTTTTCGCAGCTCGTGTACGTTTTTCCCTTTTAATTCCTGCAAAAGAACCCCAACTTTCGGTCCTACCTCTTCGTACCTCTCCCCCTTCATGGCCAACAACCAAACATAATCCGTCTTGAGAATGTGAGCCAACGTCTGGGTGATGGTCGGAAACACGCTGGGAACCTCCTGCTCACTTACTCCCTCTGGTACCTCCTGCAACCGCTTGAATACCTTTTCGTTTGCCCATACATGGTATTCGTACAAACGCAATGCTTCATGCTTCATATTCAATCTGCCCCCATTCCCTTTTTCCATCTCTTCTTTGCTTTCAATATAAATCAACTCTGCTGACAAAAATGGTCAGTGATATCAAGTCGACTGATAAAAAAGAAATAAATCGGCAGCGATGGCAGCCAATCTCTCTTTTACAAAGGCTGGCTCTTCAACTTGAATGGATTTTCCGTATGGCAACAGATAATGAGGAAGGATCGAATGGGCCATTTGCTCATCTACTTGAAAAATCACCTGTGCCTCGCTGCGTTCCATCACAGTATGTCCGAGATACCAATGCCTACACAAATCAACGAGTGACTGTGGCCTTCCTTTGATTTTGATCAAAATGGTGTTGCCCTGCTTGTCTGCTTCCGGCAGTAAATTCGAGAGAAAAAAATGGCGCGCAGAAAATTCAGGAGGGCGTTGGAAGCTGCCTTCTGTACGTTGGATCTCATGAACACGATCTGCACGAAAGCTGCGAATGGTAGTACGGAGATGGCAATAGGCAACGATATACCAGTTTCCCTTCCAATAAACGAGCCCATATGGATCGATATGACGCATCTGTCTCGTTGTCTGGTAGGCTTTCTGATACTCGATCGAAAGAGTGTACCCATTGGCAACAGACAGCTCCAGTTCCTGTAGGGTAGATTCAAGAGAAGGATCAACAGGAGGCTGGATCACCTCGAAGCCGATACTATGTCGGTCAATCGCGTCACGCTGCTCTTCATTTGTGTAACGTTTTAGCTTGGAAATGGCTCGGTGTAAATCTGCTCCGAAGGGATAACCTGCCTCTTGGGCAAAAGCGGCTGCATGAATCAGGGCTTTTTGCTCGTTGAGGTCGAAAAATAACGGAGCCTCATTAAATTGCTGAAGTAAACTGTAGCCACCGTTGTGTCCGGCATCAGAAATGATGGGTACACCGCTCGCACACAGTGAGTCGATATAGCGATAAACGGTGCGAATATTAATCTCGAGAATCTCTGCCAATTGCTTGGCTGTCATTCGCTTGCCGGTCTTCAACAGCCACAAAATGGAGAGCATATTATCGGCTTTGGACATGTTTTGATTCGCTCCCCTAAAAGAAATCTTCTGATTCTACTAATTACCACAGATTTCTATCCATTTCCTCTATCTGCCCCTTCTCCTTTTCTCGACTGGACAGGTTCTTTCTCGATAAGCTGCCAGTTGAAACATGGCGGAAACGGTTGAGAAGGTATATTTCTGCTCACTTAACACCTCAATAATATAGGGCAAGGCGTCCATACTCCCCTTTAACGTGTCTTTCGTACCGCCAGCGGAATGTTGAAGCACGACTGCGCCTGGGTTGACATGTCCCAAGATGTTTCTTGCGACCTGTGGGCCGGTGAGACCTATCCAATCCCAACTATCTATATCCCACAAAATCATTTCGTAGTCGCTCGCCGCAAGCAGCTGGATGACCTCCTCATTCACTGCTCCATATGGCGGCCGAACTATCCGAGGTCTCACACCTACTACCTTTTCGATCTGATCCGAGGTACGTTCTACCTGCTCATAAACAGCCAAGAGAGGGATTTTCGTAAAGTCGGGGTGATCCCAGCTATGGTTTCCAACCATGTGTCCTTCCTTTACGATCCGTTCCAGTGTTTTCGGGTTGTACTTCACCATTTGCCCCACACAGAAGAAAGTGGCCTTTACCTGATAGTGAGCGAATATGTCTAACACACGAGGCGTCCACAACTGATCCGGTCCATCATCAAAAGTGAGTGCGATTTCCTTGGGCCCATTGAGCTTGTTCACAAGCGTTACCCTCCCTATAAGCCAGTATTCTGCTGCTTTGATGCATAGTATGACTGGGCTATCATTTGGTAACGCTAAAAAAACCGATTCTGCATGAGTATGCAACGCAGAAAAAAATTTTTTAACAACGGTTAATGAATATAGTATAATAGTGATAATGATTTTCATTTTCGCAAAAATTTATACTAGTGCGTATTCAAAAAGTCGACTTTTTGAACTACCTCTATTAGAGAGAGCGTTGGATATACATGGAGGGTTAATCACGACAAAGCATGCTCGAAAGGGATGATTATATGGGAAAAGTTTTAGAAGTAAAAGATTTGCATGTGTCATTCGATACGTATGCAGGTGAAGTCAAGGCAGTACGTGGCGTCTCCTTCGATCTGGAAAAAGGAGAAACGCTGGCGATTGTTGGTGAATCTGGTTCCGGTAAATCCGTCACTTCCCAAGCACTTATGCGCCTCATTCCTTCTCCTCCTGGACGCATTCCAAAAGGACAAGTTCTTTTTGAAGGAAGAGATTTGGTTACGCTTTCTGAAAAAGAAATGCAGGATGTTCGCGGTCGCGATATCTCGATGATCTTCCAAGACCCGATGACTTCCTTGAATCCGACGATGACTATCGGGAATCAAATCATGGAGAGCTTCATCAAGCACCAAAAGCTGAACCGTGCAGACGCCCGCAGCCGTGCTATTGAACTGTTGGAAATGGTAGGGATTCCCTTTGCCAAAGAGCGTGTCGATCAATACCCGCATCAGTTTTCTGGTGGGATGCGTCAACGGATTGTCATTGCCATCGCATTGGCCTGCAATCCAAAAATTATCATCGCTGATGAGCCGACAACTGCTTTGGACGTATCGATTCAAGCGCAGATTTTGGAGTTGCTAAAGGAACTGCAAAAGAAGATGGGTACCTCGATCATCTTTATTACGCATGACCTCGGTGTAGTTGCGAACATGGCAGACCGTGTCGCGGTTATGTATGCAGGAAAAATTGTGGAAATTGGTAAAGTCGATGAAATTTTCTACGATCCTAAACACCCGTATACATGGGGTCTATTAGGTTCCATGCCTAGCCTCGATTCCAGCGATGACGAGCTGATGTCCATTCCTGGATCGCCGCCTGACATGTTTAAACCACCTGTTGGTGATGCTTTCGCGGCTCGTAACCCATTTGCGTTGAAGGTCGATCTGGAATATGAACCGCCGATGTTCAAAATCTCCGATACGCACTATGCAGCAACATGGCTCCTGCATGAAATGGCACCTGACATCAAACCGCCCGCTTCGGCTGTGAGACGAAAAGTCAATTCTGATGAGGCGACTGCGGCTCCTGTAAGCACCAAAAAAACGTTCAACTACGAGAATCGCGAGAAGCTGGTTGAAGTCAAGGATTTGAAACAGCATTTTGACCTCGGGAATGGTCATACGCTGAAAGCGGTAGATGGTATCACCTTCGACATCTACAAAGGGGAAATCTTTGGCCTTGTGGGTGAATCCGGTTGCGGTAAATCGACCACAGGACGCACCATCCTTCGCCTGTACGATGCAACTGGCGGAGAAGTCTTGTTCAATGGACAAAGTGTACACGGGAAGAAAACACTCGAAGAAAAGAAATGGCTCAACCGCAAAATCCAGATGATTTTCCAAGATCCGTACTCATCGTTGAATCCACGTCTGACTGTATCTGATATTATTGCGGAAGGTCTCGACATTCATCGTCTCGCGAACAAGGAAGCACGCATCGCCAAGGTACACGAGTTGTTGGAAACCGTCGGCCTCAACCGCGAGCACGCAAACCGTTACCCACATGAGTTCAGCGGCGGACAGCGCCAACGGATCGGGATTGCACGGGCATTGGCTGTTGATCCGGAATTCATCATTGCCGATGAACCGATCTCTGCCCTCGACGTGTCCATTCAGGCGCAGGTCATCAACCTGCTCAAACGCCTGCAAAAAGAAAAAGGCCTAACCTATCTGTTCATCGCCCATGACCTGTCCATGGTTAAATACATCAGTGACCGCATTGGTGTTATGTACCGCGGACGTATCGTGGAGCTGGCAGAAAGTAATCGCCTGTACGAGAATCCCATTCATCCGTACACCAAATCGTTGCTCTCGGCAATTCCGTTGCCAGACCCGGATTATGAGCGCAACCGTAAGCGCATCGTTTTCGATGATCAGGAATATTTGCGAGATCAAGGGGAAGAACGCGTCTTACGTGAAGTGGAGCGCGGTCACTTTGTCGCTTGCACCCAGAAAGAATTCGAAAGATACGGTGGCGGCGTCTTGGTGTAAACCTATATACAAAAAAAGGGAGAGAGCTTCGACAGCTCATCTCCCCTTTTTTATTTAGCCTTTCATACGCAAGAGTCTCATGCTGTTTAAGATGACCAGCAAGGCGGCTCCCGTGTCACTGAGTACCGCCAGCCACAAGGTGAGATAGCCTGGGAATATCAGCACGAGTGCAACCAGCTTCACGATGATCGAAAACCAGATGTTTTGCTTGATAATCGTGAGTGCTTTTCTGCTGATCTTCATCGTGTGCGGCAGCTTTTCGAGATTATCAGCCATCAGTACGATATCCGCGGTTTCCATTGCCGTATCAGTACCTGCTCCACCCATCGCAATCCCCAAGTCAGCTGATGCGAGAGCAGGTGCATCATTGATCCCGTCACCCACCATGGCGACGACCTTGCCTTCTTGCTGTAGTCGCTTGACCGCTTCTACCTTATCTTGTGGCAGCAGCTCTGCAAAATAACGATTGACGCCTGTCTGACTCGCTACTTTTTTCGCCGTACCCGTATTGTCACCGGTCAGCATCACGATGTCTTCGATTCCTGCGGCCTTGAGCTTGCCAATGGCACTAACCGTAATCTCACGAATGGTATCGGCAACGGCAATCATCCCGATCAATTTCGTTGCGGTACCGATAACCACCAGGGTATGTCCCTCACTCTGCAACGACTCGACTTTCGTTTGCCATGCCGACAGATCGACTCCCAGCTCTTGAAACAGGGCGGGCTTTCCTGCATAAAATGTTTCGGTTCCGATGACAGCGCTCGCCCCTTTTCCGACGATCGCCTTGAAATCTTGCCCACTCTGGGAAGCAATCTGCTTTTGTTTCGCATAGGTGAGAATCGCTAGTGCAATCGGATGGGAAGAACGCTCTTCAATCGTTCTGGCGATCGATACTACGTCGTCCTCGCTTCCCTCCATCTCGATAACCGCCGCAACCTGTGGTTTTCCTTCCGTCAATGTGCCCGTTTTATCGAAAGCAATTGCGGTAATCGCTCCTGCCTTTTCCAAAAACGTACCGCCCTTGATCAGGACGCCGTTTCTCGCGGCATTTCCAATCGCGGACACAATCGCAACTGGCGTAGAAATGACCAGTGCGCACGGGCAAGCAACGACTAGCAGCTCAAGCCCTCTGTAAAACCATTCTCCCCAGGTACCGATTCCGAGTAATGGCGGGAATACAATCACGAGCAAAGCAAGCACGAGCACGATTGGCGTGTAGATCGCAGCGAATTTGTCGACGAACGCCTGAGTAGGCGCTTTTTTCTCCTGCGCTTCCTCCACGAGATGAATGATTCTGGCAATCGCTGTATCTTCCACCAGCTTTGTTACCTTGATCTCCACCGCGCCACTCTCGTTGACACTTCCTGCAAAAACACTGTCGCCGACCAGCTTATCTACGGGAATCGATTCACCTGTAATCGGAGCCTGATTGACGCTCGATGTCCCATGTACGATGACACCATCCAGCGGGATTTTCTCTCCCGGCTTCACTACGATGACTTGACCGACAGTGATGTCCTCAACTGGTTTGCGGGTAAGAGACTCCCCCACCTTGACCCATGCTTCAGGCGGAGCCAAATCCATCAGATTGCGTATGGAGTCGCGCGTTTTTTCAATCGACTTGGTCTGCAGCAAGTTTCCGATGGAAAAGAGCCAGACGACAGTTGCGCCCTCCAGCCACTCCCCGATTAATGCGGCTCCAACAGCCGCAACAGACATCAATACGTTCATATCCAGTGAACCGCTTTTTATCGCGTAAAAAGCACTGCGTGCAGGTCGGTAGCCGCCGCTTATGATCGACAACGCATAGAGAACAGTAACGACCAGCGGAGGTATGCCAGTCGATAAGGAACCTAGAAAACCGAGAGCCAACAACACACCAGAAATCACCGTCAGTGTCGTCCCTGCTCGATCCGTTTTCGGAACTGCTTTGGCCGTGCGCCTCGTAAGTAGCATGGCACTATATCCGGCCTTTGCGACTTCCTTGACCACGGCGTCTTCTCCTAGCCCATCCGCGACGAGCTGCATTTTACCCGTGGAAAAGTTCACGTTTACCTCTTTTACCGCAGGCAACGTATGCATATGCTTTTCCAGCGATTTGGCGCACGAACTGCAATCCATACCTATAACGCGATAGACAACAGCCTGTGAAGAAAGAATGCCTGCGCTTTCAGTTGCCGCAGCCGCAGGCTCGAGAACCGTGAGAATTTTACCAGCATGCTTATGCTCACTGCCGCATTGATGCCCACTGCAACACTCATCTTTTTTTCGTTCTTCTGCCATCTGTTTTCACCTTTTTCCAAGCATCTATTTTGCCCAGCTTCGAATGAAATCAATCCACAAACATTCAAACAAATATTTAATTATTATATTATCGCATCCTTCTGGTTCGTTCAAGAATTGATTTGAATATTTCGCCCATTTTTTTACAGACTGGGAATAAAGAAAAAGACCCCTATTTTACTAGGAGTCTTGTTACTTAGAACGGGCTTCTACAGGTGTTGGGGTAGTCTGCCAACGCTCCCCACAGTCCAGACATTTGCACTTAATTACTTTGCGCTTTTCTAAGGCAAGACGAACGGCAAACAGGATAAAGGCCCCTGATAGTCCGAGGAACAAAAAGATGACAGGCGTCCCTTTCACCGAAATACCGATCAAAGCAAGCACTGCCAAAACCGCTGCATAAATGGTTATGTATAATGGCTTATTGATCGATTCTGTCAAATCGATTTTCGCAGAACGGCACTTCGGGCACTTTGGTTGCGCACTCATGGTATTCTCTCCCCATTTCTTGGATCATGTTCATCTTACACGAAAACAGAGAGGGACACTACACTGCCATGAAAATGTCGTTTTTCCTTTTCACTTTCCCTGTGAATGTCTATAATAGTAGGACATTGTAGAGCATGAGGTGATGGTTACAGTGGATGACATCTGTGAAATCCAATGTTTTGATGAGGAAAAAGTAAATCGGTTAAAGCCGTTCGCCACAGAATCAGAAGGGGTAGCAAAAATCTTCAAGGCGTTGGCTGATGACACCCGCGCCAAAATCATTCACATCCTCTCGATGGAAGACGAGCTCTGTGTCTGCGATGTGGCTGCTATCATCGGAAGCTCGATCGCTAACACTTCCCACCATTTGCGGCTTCTTCGCAACATGGGACTGGCCAAGTACCGCAAAGAAGGAAAGCTCGTTTTTTACTCGTTGGATGATGACCATGTACGCCATCTCATATCTGCGGGGATTGAACACGCCAAAGAACAGAAAACCATTGTCCGAGCTACCTGATTGCTCGGGCTTTTTTGTTATAAGAGAAGATGACTTTTTTTAAGAAATGGACAAGAGGAGTTAGAACATGTTAGACAAGAATGCGGTAGTCCACTGTTTACAGGGTATCGATACCCAAAAATTCGTCGATTATTTTCATATTCAAGAAGACCGTCAACCACGTTGGGAGGCTTCAGCCTTTCTCTTGTCTCTCGAAAAAACAGAAGTTCCTCATCCGGTGGATGCTTTTCTACTTTTAATGGAGCGCCTCGAATATTGGGGGGAAGAATGGGCTTGGGAAGAGATGAACGTCAAAAATAGCAAAAGACAGCTTATACTTAGTCGGGTCATTGATCCCCTCCTAAGATTTGGGTTATTCATGGAAATAGACGTGAAAAATACGCTTAGCAAACTAGATGCACTCGGTATTGAATTTGATTTTGGCTCCATTGTGACAGCTGCGTCCACTAACACGCTGATTTATGATAAGTGGAATGATTTTCTTTTATTCGGGGGTAACGCAAACCATTATTATGTCATTCAATGGTACACAACCGCTTAGCCAGCATTTTAAACATTTGATTAACCGCAACGGGTTTCCTCGCTTTTCCGGGTAAACCGCTTCCTGGTCGCCTCTATACCTACAAATATAAGAAAGTAACAGATCGAAGCGAACACAAAAACTGTTGCCTGCGGATAAAACAATGCGGCATGCGGATCAACACTCTTTAGCCATTGAAACAGTACAGGTACATAACCGATGACAGCATATCCTGCGAAACGCACAACGTAATTTTTCCACCCGATCAAGTGTGACCGACTCACTAGCCATTCCACGAATACCGACAGCCATACGAAGACAATTAGGTTCATTGCCATGCTTATAAGTACACCCAGCAAATACTCTTGTCCGAACCCGTATGGCGCGCTAGGATCACGATAAAGGTAGATGATCAGCGCAGCATACAGACCGGTAATAAAAGGGGATATGACTGCGGCGAGTATACGCATGCCGATATTCATGGAAATCACTCCTTTGCTTTGCTTCGTTATGATTCCTTTGTCGTTCGCGCAGTAGGATGTTCACCCGTCGGGAGGCTGACCGTAACCGTTGTCCCTTCGCCTATACGGCTCTGAATGTGAATGCCGCCTTTTGCAACCTGCAAAATTTTTAGCACGATAGAAAGACCGAGACCGCTTCCCGTCGCTTCTCGATTGCGTGACTTGTCTCCTTTGTAAAAACGGTCAAAGACATGCTCCAGCTCTTCTTCTGACATGCCAATCCCCGTATCCCGAATGGTCACGACGATTCGCGTATCCTTCTGTATCATAATATAAATAGAGCCAGCCTTTGGGGTGAATTTGATACTATTGGCAATCAGGTTCATCCATACCTGATTGAGCAGCTGCTTGTCACCCACGATAAAGGTCTCCGGTAAGGTCAGCTCCATCGTGAGCTTTTTTTGTTGCCACTGATGCTCCAAAACTAAGAGGACTTGCCTGATCTGCTCATCGAGACGAAAACGTGTCGGTTCGTACAGACCTGTCTCCTTGTCCAGGGAAGCGAGCGTCAACAGCTGCTTGCTCAAGGAAGACAGCCGCCTGCTCTCCTCTTCGATGATAGTCAAGTACGTCTCCCGCTGTTCGCTTGTCACACCACCGCTGCGGATGGCTTGAGAAAAGCCTTGGATCGATGTCAATGGAGACTGGATTTCATGAGAGACATTGGAGACAAACTCTTGGCGCATCTCGTCCAATTGCTTGAGAGACTCTGTCATCCTGGCAAAATGCATGGCCAAATCACCGATTTCATCCCGGCGAGAGATGTCCAAGTGGATATCGTACTCGCCTTCTGCCAGTTTTTTGGTCGCATGGCTCAGCTTCTCGATCGGTTTCACCAAGTAACGGGTAAAGATCAAGATCAGGACCAAGCTCAGCACAAACATCGCTGCCAGCAGCAAAGCAAACATAATGTGCACCTCGCCAAACTGCTGCTCAATATTTGGCCGTACAAACAGGGCGTATTTTTTCCCTTCTGCTGTAAGCGGCAAGCCAATGCTGTTTGTCAACGTGTTTTCAAAAAATCCGGTCACAAACAAGCCGTGCTGTTCTTCTGTAATCCCTCTGTAGGTCTCACCCGCCAACACTTTTTGAATAATGGCAGGCTCTATCTGCTGATCGCGAAAAGGTGCTCCGAACTGGCTTGCAGCACCATTCTCATCCACGAGATACAGCTGAAAATTCAAATTGGCGACATGAGTCATAAAGGCAGGCAGGTCGAGCGACGATTTATGCTCATACAAATCAATCATTTGCTGTCCGATGCTCATGATTTTTTGTTCATTATAAGCGCGTAGATTTCGTTGATAATACTCATTTGCCAGCAAAAATCCCAGTGTGCCGCTGATCAGTACAATGGCGACGAAGGTAAGAACTACCCGAACGTAAAGAGATTTCACGAGCCTCGTACCTCCAGCTTATAGCCTAAGCCGCGAACGGTAGAAATGACAAAGTCATTTGTTTTCTCCGTAAACTTTTCTCGCAGCCGCTTAATATGCACATCGATGGTACGACTATCGCTCTCGGTATCGCCGCCCCACACCAACTCCAACAGTTGATCCCGGGTAAAAATCCGATCAGGAAAACTGGCAAGCTGGGCAAGCAGTTCAAATTCCTTTAACGGTAAATGAATCAACTCATCTTTCACCTTCACGACATGGCTGATCCGATCGATGACGGTATCGTTTAAGACGATGATTTGTTTGCTGACCATCTGATAGCGACGCAGCAAGGCCTTGATGCGGTACAGCAATTCGGTAGGCTCAAATGGCTTGGTCAAATAATCATCCGTCCCCGCCAAAAAACCTTTTTCCTTATCCCTCACCTCTCCTTTTGCCGTTAGTAGGATGACAGGAAGGTCGTAAAATTCTCTGATCTCCCGGCACAGCTCCCAACCGTTTTTGCCTGGCATCATCACATCCACGATGGCGAGCTGGACAGATTCCTGTTCCAACAGTTGTGAAGCCTCTTTTCCATCCACACAAGCCAAGACGTTGTACCCTTCTTTTGCTAAGTAAAATCGCAATAGCTCACGTACATGTGGATCGTCATCTGCAATCAGTATCGTCAGTTTCATCAAGCTGGCCCCCTTGCTACTCCGCGCTCTAGTTCTCTTGCTTTATCATTATTTTGAATGATACTCACTTGTCGATCCTCCTGCAAATCGTCACTGGCTTGTGCCTATCTAGTCGGATCAATCGTAAAGAAGCGATATGAACAAGAGATGAACGAACACTGTTGGCTCTTGAAGACTTTTACACATTTGATTAAATCTGCGGGAAACATGCCCTTTTCCCGGAAAAACAACTTTTTTCGCACACAAAAAAGCAGCAGACACTGAGGTCCGCCGCTCTTGTTACTCATCCATTACTTGCGAAACTTCTCCGTAAACCACGCGGCCGAAGCCTCTACTTCCTTCACCGTCAGCTGATGACCATACGAATCCCAATGCACAGTCACGTCAGCACCTGCTTCTGTCAGTAGTTGGTTCAGCTCCTCCGTCTCTTGTGCAGTACAGATCGGATCATTCGTGCCCGCTCCGATGAACACCGGGATGGCTGACATATTAGGGAGAGCGATCCCACGACGTGGAACCATTGGGTGGTAAAGAATCGCTCCTTTTAGCGGATTCGGGTAATGGAACAGGAGACTACCTGCAATATTCGCCCCGTTCGAATAGCCGACTGCCACGATATTGTCTCGGTCGATCTGATACGTATCCGCCGCTTGATCCAAAAACTCATGCAGCTCCTGCGTGCGGTAGACCAAATCCTCTTCGTCAAAAACACCCTCTGCCAAGCGTTTAAAAAATCGCGGCATGCCGTTTTCGAGAACATTCCCACGGACGCTCAGAACAGAAGCGCCAGGATAAATACGATCGGCCAGTGGCAAGAGGTTGTTCTCATCTCCGCCCGTACCATGAAGCAACAACAGAGTTGGTGCTTCTGAATCGGTTCCTTTTCGAAAAATGTGCTTCAAATTCATTATTTATCTTCCTCCAACACTCTGACTGTAATCGGCGTCAAGCCTTGCTCAATCTGGGCACGACGTGGCTCATACCACTCAGGGAGCATCAGTTTTTCACCCAATGCCTCAAATGGCTCATCTCGTTCAAAGCCTGGGGGATCTGTTGCAATCTCAAACAAAATCTCGCCCGGCTCGCGGAAGTAGATGGCGTTGAAATATTGACGGTCGATAATATCCGTCGGATGGAGACCGGATTGAGTCGCACGCTGTTGCCATAGCTGGTGATCCTGATCGTCTACGGCACGCCATGCGATATGGTGGATCGTACCTGCACCGCCTGCTCCTCTTGGTATCGGCTCGGCATTCACGTCAATGACATTGCCCAAATCGCCGTGAGCCTTGAAACGGACAAGGCCGTTTTCTTCGCCGACTCTGGTCAGTCCCATCAGTCTCTCGAGAACATCCATGGTGTGGGCGGGAGCCATGCTGTACAGGATCGCTCCGCCGAAGCCTTTAATCGCCTTGTCAGCTGGCACTCCGCCAAAGGACCATTTGCTCGCTGGACCGCCTTCACGTTCCACGATCTCCAGCTGTAAGCCGTCTCTGTCTGTAAATTGCAGATATGTTTCATTAAAACGCTCCACGCGGCTGTACTCGATTCCGAATTTTTTCAGTCGATCCTCCCAGAAGGAAAACGCCCCCACTGGAATCAAGAAAGTCGTATAGCCAACCTGCCCACCGCCAACGCGTCCACGGCGACCAGTCTCCCACGGGAAAAAGGTGATCGCAGTTCCTGGACTACCGACCTCATTCCCGAAGTACAGATGATATACATCTGGTGCATCGAAGTTGATCGTTTTTTTCACCAAGCGCAATCCGAGAAACCCTGCATAAAAATCAACGTTATTTTGGGCGCTTGTTACAAAAGCTGTGATATGGTGAATTCCTGCTGTTTGCTGTGTCATTTTGAATTGCCTCCTCAAATTTATTATTTACTTGCTTGGAATGTGTTGTAGCTTACGAACTCTCCAACGGGCTTGCGGTACCCTCTGACTCGCTGGCTGGATGTATCTTCTTTTCCAATCGTGATCATCAAAGCTGGCACAAAGCTGTCCGGAACCTTCGCTATCTCTTGCACCGCTGCCGGGTCGAATCCGATCATCGGGCACGTATCCCAGCCTTTATCCTTTGCAGCGAGCATGAACAGCATTGCGGACAAATTGGCATTGCGGATCGCTTCATCACGCTTGAACTGCTCTCCTCCAGCCTCGTGCATTGCTCTGACAGAAGAATTGTTGTGGTCGTACTCGCGTTGATCCATGACTCCTAAATGAAGAAGACCTTCATTAATGCGCTCTACGCTTTGGTACGCTTCCTTGTCACCAAATACAAGCACTACTGCCGAAGCGGTCTTTACCTTATATTGTCTATATGCCGCTTCATATACACGCTCTTTGGCTTCTGGATCGATGACAACTACATAATGGGCATGCTGCAAATTGAATGCTGATGGTGCGAATTTGACCAGGGACATGATTTCATCGATCTCAGCAGGTGTTATCGTTACGTCCGTTAGAAACTTGTTTGCGGATCTTCTGTTTTTTACAAGGGTAGTGAATTCACTCATGGGACTTCCTCCTCGATTTTTTCTATCTCATTCATTTTTTAATATCTCAAATTAGAGATAATGGATTTAAAAATGTTCCTGCTTGGGGAAGTAGGATGACGATGTTACGAAAATTAAATATCTTGAATTTAAGATAATTATAGGACGAGAATTGTCCCTTGTCAACAGCCTAAGGCCAGAAGAATGAAATCTCTTCCAGCCCAAGGCTCTTGTCAGTTGGCGTACCAGTAAAGAGCATACTCGGTCATGACAGACGGATACCCCATTTGGCGCAGCATCGCCGTTATGTTTCCACGATGATACGTTCCGTGATTGACCACTTGCATGATGATTTCTGCCAAGCTCGTATCGCGTACTCTCGTGTACGGATTATCAAGGACAATGCGCCGCTCCAAATCTTCTTCTTGGCTGAGAAAAGCTCTGAATTGCTCGACCAGCTCGGCATACAACTGCTCTACTTCCTCCAAGCTTTTTCCCGTAATTTTCTTCTCTTGCCGCCATGTCTCATCCATGGCAGCTTGCATATCCATCCCCTGCAATATGAGAAGCCAGCTTTGGTCCACCATATAAATATGCTCCATCACTTTTGCCACTGTCGGGTAAACGCTTTGGACCTCCTGCTCATAAACACCTTCCGGAAGTTCCTTCAAGCGATTGATTAACGTTTGATTCGCCCAAGCGTGAAAGTCGTACATGTTTTTGGCATAGTGTGTCATGATAAAGCCCCCTCTTTGGTTCGTCGATAGCTCTATCATAGACCTGCTTCCCTGACAAATACGGTCAGTGATGCTTCCTGCCCCAGCCAAAATGAAAAGCTCCCTTCTTACAGCACGCTGCCAGAAAGAGGCTTTTCGCTACTATACCGAGCGTCTATACAGTAGTCGAGAGCAAATAAAAGCTACTACTTTCAACCCTTTATGTAGATGCTGTCAAATCGAGATGAAAAATCAGCTCTTCGCCATACTCGCCCGCAAACCTCCGTCCTTGATCGACTAGCCCCGCTTTTTTATACAGTTGGATCGCTGGCGTATTCGTATGGTGCACCGTTAACACGATTTCATCTCGCTCCGGGTAATGCACTCGTGCAATGTCAGCCAACTCATGGAATACACGCAAGGCGTAGCCCTTCTTTTGATAGCGGGAATCGATCGAAAATGATTTGAAAATAACCGCCTCGCCATTTGGTGTGTAGGGATTGCCTGTGTGTGGTGTGAATAAGGCAAAAAAGCCGATTAGATGGCCTTGGTCGAAAACCACATAGGGCATATAACCAGAATTGTTTTGAGTTGCTTCGATCACATCGACTGGCATAGATGTGTAGATCGCTTGTTCTTGCGGCAAATCGTAAGCCACGATCGAAGGGTAGTCGCTTTTTTCGTACGGTCTGATAATGAACATCTTGCTTCCTTTCTCTTCTTACGGAGAAATTAGCGGCAGCCTGGTATGATCTGTAAGCACCAGACTACCACCGCCCCGAAATTGATTCATTTACACGGCTTTTGATTTCTGCTCCCCTATTTTCTGATGCAGCTTTTCGAACGCCAATGCCAGCTCTTCCTTCGGGATCATCGCATACCGATCGCCAATACTTACCTCATAGGAGCTAGAAGATTCGTCATCCTGTCTGACATAATGCGTGAAGCCAATTTCTGTCTCTTCACTAAGTGAGACCATGATACGCTCGAGCTCTTCCTTCGGCAAATTTGCGTGAACATGAAACATGTTGGACACAGGCACGGTCGGTCTCGTGGATATCCCCTGGCATTGATTGTAGAGTGCCGCCAGTTCTTTTGCATGCTCGTAATATTGACTGAATTTATGTTTTCTTTGTTCAAAATGGTATTCTGCCGTGACAATATACGGGTACAAACTAATCAGGTCCCCGCCATGGCGTCTTTTCCATACCTTCGATTGCTTTGTGAAGTCTTCATCGCCAGCCAGGATCGCCCCGGCAATTCCGCCTATCCCTTTGTAAAAGGAAACGTACACGCTATTGAACAAAGCGCATACCTCATCGGCTGTCTTCTGGTAATACGGCAGAATTTCCAAAAGCCGGGCACCATCCAGATGCAGGCGAATTCCTTTTTCCCGACAATAACGGGAGATCTCCTCCAAATCCTCATACGCGGGCAGCTGTCCGCCAATCTCACGCTGTGGCAATTCCAGCAACAGGCACGCGATATCATCGTCCATGCCGAGAACATCGTCCAGTTCAATCACGCTGTTTTTATCCGCCAGCAAGACAGCCTCGATTTGATGTAGCTCCTTGAGCCCATTCTCCTCGTGGATCTCCAAGTGGCAGAGCGGATGATAGGCGACCTTTTTGATTCCCTTCTCATCGCACCAGATACGTAACGCGATTTGTTGGGCCATCGTACCGCTCGGAAAGAACACGGCAGACTCTTTGCCCAAATATTCGGCCATCTTACGCTGAAAATTCTCGATGAGTTCGCCTGTTCCGTACATATCGCCCTCCACATTCCCATCCACCCTGGACAGGACCTGCTGCAATTGATGGAGGTCTCTCTTGCTGTGCCCGGCGATTTGATAAGTGGTCTTTTTAAATACTTCTCGCAAGGTTTTCGTATCGTTCATCTTGGCAGGGCTCCTTTTTCTAATCTTCAATCGCTTGATAGGCAGTGGTCCAGAAATCAAGGAAAGCACCAGGTGGTTGTGGTGAATCCATCAGACGCTGCGTCAGGAGAATGCCAATCATTTCTTCCTGCGGATCTGTGTAAGCTGACGTTCCGAAACCACCGTCAAGTGGTCGTTATTCTCAGATGCTGTTGCTACTTACTTCTAAAGATATCACATTTCACAAGCAGCTCATGTCGTTTGTTGTTTGACGTACAGTTGGCGATATTCACTCGGGGTCTTACCCGTCATTTTTTTAAACAACGTGATAAAATACGGCGTATTCGGCATTCCTACCAATTGCGCAACAGCCGCGATCTGGTTGTTCGAATAAGCCAGCAGCTCTCGCGCCCTTTCTATCCGTTTTTTCTGGATGTACTCCACGGGCGTCATATCCATGAGTCGTTTAAACGTTCGCTGCAAATGAAATGGACTACCATGGCACACATCAGCCAAATGCTCCAACGTCAGCTTTTCGTTATAATGAGAATCAATAAACTGTGTAATTTGTGCCACCCACTCACGATCTGGCAACCTCTCTCCCGTGGGCTTGCAACGTTTACATGGTCGAAATTCTTCCCGCAGGGCTTGGCTTGCATTTTGGAAAACCCGCACGTTCTCCCTCTTCGGTGGCTTCGACTTGCATGACGGTCTACAAAAGATCTTCGTCGTTTTTACCGCATAAAAAAATTGATCATCGTAAGACCCATCGTTATGAATAATAGCCTGCCATCGCTCATCGGTTACCCGTTCCTCCAACACATGTCATCTCCTTTGCCATAGCTGTCATCGAATCGCTTGCTCTTACCGACAGTATACCCCCACGCTACATCATCCGTACTGCTAAAAGATTAAAATAGCAAGATAACGAAATGACAGCCCCGCTTATCTTGGTATAAAACTAGGAGGAAGTCAGACAGGAGGTTTTCGCATGACAAGCGGTCTATCACACTCGGCTTGGGTCGATAATAGAGATGAAATCATTTTGTCCGTACCTACGGAATTCAGTTTTTCGCAAAATCTTCACTACTTGTCCAGAGCATCCAACGAATGCATGTTTCACATTCAAAATGGGCGCCTCTACAAAGCTATCCCGATGGAACAAGATCCACAAGTGGTCGAAATTCACGCAGAGAATGATCAAGGATTGACTGTGCGTTTTCTCAGCCCTTCACTCCCCAATGAAAAAGTACGAACAGAAGTAGCACGTTATGTGCGAGACTGGTTCGATCTGGATAGGGATCTCGTTCCGTTTTATGAGCTTGCCGCAGGGGATGCTCTTCTACAGCAGGCCGTTGAAAAGTTTTATGGGCTGCGGACCATGGGCATTCCCGACCTGTTTGAAGCGCTCAGTTGGGGAATCATTGGACAACAAATTAACCTGACCTACGCGTACACGCTTAAACGACGGTTGGTAGAGGCATTCGGAAGACGGGTAGAATTCGAAGGAGAGACGTATTGGCTTTTTCCCACAGCAGAAAAAATCGCCGGATTATCCGTCACTGATCTGGATGGATTGCGCATGACGACCAAGAAATGCGAGTATTTAATTGACGTCGCACAACTCATCGTTGAAGGGAAACTATCGAAAGAGCTATTATGGGACGGAGGAGATTATCAAACCGCGGAGAAACGATTGACCAGTATCCGCGGGATTGGACCGTGGACGGCCAATTATGTGCTCATGCGCTGTCTGCGAATGCCCTCTGCTTTTCCCATTGATGATGTCGGCCTGCACAATGCGATCAAATTTTTACTAGGCAAAGAAAAAAAGCCGACAAAAGCAGAAATACGAGAGCTGTCCAAGACTTGGACGAATTGGGAGTCGTACGCTACTTTTTATTTATGGCGTTTTCTTTATTAATCTAAGGAGGTTCTATCCTATGCTAAAAATAGGTTCGCACGTATCATTCTCCGGTAAAGGTCTGCTGAATGCCGCCCAAGAAGCAGCCACCTACGGCTCGAGTACCTTTATGATCTACACGGGTGCGCCGCAAAACACCCGCCGCAAGCCGATCGAGGACCAGTACATTTCGGAAGGCAAAGAGGTAATGGCGAAGCAGGGTGTGGATGAAATTGTGGTACATGCCCCGTACATTATTAACCTGGGCTCTTACAAGGACGATACCTATGAGCTCGCTGTCCGCTTCCTGCAAGAAGAGATTCGCCGGACCGACTACATTGGTGTCAAAAATATCGTGCTGCACCCTGGTGCTTACACCGACAAAGATGCGGAGTACGGCATCGCCCGGATCGCGGAAGGCTTGAATGAGGTTTTGACAGGCATTAAAGACACCGACGTAAAAATCGCGTTGGAGACTATGGCGGGCAAAGGGACGGAAATCGGTCGCAGCTTTGAGGAAATCGCGGCCATCATTGAGAAAGTAGACGACAATAGCAGACTGACCGTCTGCATGGATACTTGCCACATTCACGACGCTGGCTATGATATCGTCAACGACTTCGATGGCGTCTTGGAACAGTTTGACCGGACAATCGGCTTGGACCGTCTCGCCGTTGTTCACTTGAATGACAGTAAAAACTTCCGCGGGGCAGGCAAAGACCGCCATGCGCCAATCGGTGCGGGACTCATTGGCTTTGATGCGATGAATTACATCGTGAACCACGAGAAAATCCGCCGCCTGCCGCTTGTACTGGAGACACCTTGGATCAGCAAGGAAAAAGGCAACGAGCGTCCGATGTACGAGGCAGAAATCGCCCTCCTACGCGGGGAAGTGGACAAGCGCTTTGGCAACGAATTCATGGATCATGTGGAGCGCCTCGATTTCTTTTTCCGCAAACAAGATGTCACCAGACGCGAGTATGTAGTTGGGATTTGGGAGCTGCTCAAAAACGACGCGAAGGCAAAGAAAGCAGATGGTCGTGAGCCGATGGAGCGTCTGTACGATATGGTGAAGGAAGCGAGACTGTTCCCAGAGCTCACCGAAGAGCAGATCAACCACCGCTTGACTGCCTACTTCGCGATTCCGAAATACTCGTAAGGTAAGAACACTACATGTAGGCTGACCGTGGCTTCCTCCTTTTGGAGTGAAAACGACACATGACCAATAGAGGGGGAGCCATATGCCTACACCGAAAAAGCCAGCACCTCAAGATGCTGACTCTGCCAAAACATACACCCTGCTCGGAGCTGATCGTTCCTTTTATCAAAGTGATACTCCGGGTACATTGGGGGGCTATCGACCACGCAAAATATACGGCCGACTGGATTGCCCCTCTGCCATCAGAGCTATTACGCGAGGCGGTTATGTCCGTCATCGCGTTTTTTTTGCAGATGAAGCCACTGCTATTGCTGCGGGGTATCGACCTTGCGCTGTTTGTTTACGGGAGAAATATTTGTTGTGGAAAGCGCTGCGAGCGTAGATTTAAAGAGTCTTGTCATTTCGTTCATTTCCTCGCTTGAAATTCCCTGTGATTTTCGCGAGGTGTAATTGTACAGTTTTGTCATCTTCCGCTGCCTTTATTTTATCCAGAAATCTTTCCGCTTCCTTCCCCTTTAACGTTTTTACCAGCTTCCCTTGATAGTCGATGAATACCGTCTGATCTTTTGCTACTCGATAGTGAAAGGGATTTTCGTCTAAACGATTTCTTTTATCAATCCGGCTCATTTGCCAGCCTCCTGGTCTCTCTATAGAACACCTTTGGGGATTCGAAAGAGTACATAGTTGCCCGTCCACATTTGTGAGGTAATGATCAGCTTCTCTTTCCCCCGTTCAAAAAAGTATCCGGCCCCATCTTGTTGGATAAACGTCCAGCCTTTTTCTGTCACCGCTCGTTTCATCGCTTCTGCCGCTGTAGCTTGATTTGCTTGCGGCCCATACCCATACCAATCGACGTTTTCCTCCGTTGTCAATTTGACGATGGTTCCCGTGTTTTCGCCCAACAGCTCCGTCACTTCTCTTTTGGACTTGGAGTCGAATGGTAATGCAGGATACCCGATCAGAGAAACATTCGCGATCATGATGAAACAAAAACCCAAGAAGAATAGGAGGAATAGAACTTTCGCTCGCTTGTTCATGCCCATGCAACTACTCCTCTTCTTCAAAAATAGCAACAGGACGCGCCCATCCCGCACTTGCTCCCTTCACTTTTACAGGGAACACAGAAACGGTAAACCCGTAGGGCCTCGGCAATTGCTCCAAGTTCGCCAGCTTTTCAATTTGGCAATACTCCTTCTCTTTTCCCACATAGTGAGCCGCCCATAAAACGCCATCGCGCGGATTTTGTTTATATTCAGCGGCTTGAACGGAAAACGGGATATCCCATCCCCACCCATCGGTTCCCATGACCTTGATTCCTTGATCGATCAACCAATGTGTCGCTTCGGCGGATACTCCCGCATGTGATTGAAAATAGTGCGCTTCATAGTATCGTTTATCCGCGTCCGTCCTGATCAGAACAATATCGAACGGTTTCAGTTCGTATTCAATTTGGGCGAGCTTCTGTTTTACATCCTTCATCGTAATTTCATAGCCAGACGGCTTTTCACTAAAGTCAAGCAGGACACCATCTCCGTAGAACCACTCCAACGGCAATTGATCAATCGTTTTCGCTGGCTCTCCCTCTGAAGTAGGCCAGTAATGCCATGGTGCATCGACATGTGTTCCTGTATGTGTCGTGAGTGTCACTGTTTCACTCGCCCAAGCCTTCTGCTCGGGAAAATCCGTTGGCTGCAATCCGAAATACTGGGCGGCTTGGACAGCCCCTTCTTCATGACTATGGTATTGAATCTCAGGTGGGAACGGTTCTTTTGCCAGACGATCAAGAGGCACACTCAGATCAATGAACCGACGTGCTTTTCTATTCATAGCAGGATTCCCTTCTTTCTCCCTTTGAGTTTTCTGTATTTTCAATCAACCTTACTGTACTACCTGCTTTCCATCAGCGTCAAATGAACATAGCAAAAGGCCAGTACCCATCGTCTATACAGGTACTGGCCTTCTTCATGGGGATTCAATGGGAATTTGTACTTCTACATACGTATCGCCCCCATGCGGGGATTGCAGATAGTTTTCTCTGCCGGGCTGATTTTTTTTGATCCGGTATTGATTGCGCTCTATCCATTTTGCCAAGTCAATACAGGCCGTAGAAGGAACGAATGGCTCTACACGTTGGACCAGGGTGGCCATCATCGGTTCCTCTGGCAGCATACGTATTTCCAGCATGTCGGATGGCAAGGCAATGTCCTGTTTGAGTACATAGCCGATCTCTAATTCGAATGCCGTCTCGTCTCTCTCCGACTCCTTCCATAAAACGATGGAGGAAAGCATCCTTCTCCGCTGCTTGCCTGCATAATGAGCCAGCCGATCAAAAAGCATCGGAATCTCTTCCACCGTCCCTTCTGAACGGAACGAAACAACTTTTTGGGCTTCGACTTGTTTAAAGACAACCTCTTGTTCTACGTAACCCTTTTGCTCAATCGATAGCAAACGCTCCTTGATTCGATTCAATCGTGCTTGCTCCTCCTCAAGAAGCCGTTCCATCTCCCTTTCTTTTTGCCTGAATATGCCCTGTAGTTGGTCTATGGACATCTCTTCATGCAATAATTGCTGAATTTGTTGCAGCGTAAATCCCAAGTCCTTGTACATGAGGATTCGATTGAGCGTAACCAATTGCTCTGCTGCATAAAACCGATAGCCAGTCTCTTTATCGATATCCGCTGGCTTTAAAATGCCAATTTGGTCATAAAAACGAAGCGTTTTTAGGGACACTCTGCTCAATCGGGAGAATTCACTGATCTTAAACATGGAAAAACCCCACTCTATCGTCCCCTTGACTTTCCCCTGTACAGGAACGTTTATAGTTTAAAAAAAATCATGCTTAGAAAAGGAGCAATGCGAAATGGATTACGACATTTTTCACTTGGGGGATGTTTGCTTGCAGTCAGGAGTGACACTACCCCATGCATTTATTGCTTACAAAACGTACGGCACGCTCAACGCAGCCAAGGATAACGTCATTATATTTCCTACATCGTTTGGAGACCAGCATTACCAAAACGAATGGCTTATCGGGGAAGATAAGGCTTTGAACCCGAATCAATATTTTATCATCATTCCCAACATGCTCGGCAACGGGCTATCGTCCTCCCCGAGCAACACGGCAAGCCCGTATGATCAGTCCCATTTTCCACATGTTACGATCTACGATAATGTCGCACTTCAGCATCGACTCATTACGGAGAGATTTGGCATCAAAAAAATTGCGCTGGCTACTGGCTGGTCGATGGGGGCCATCCAGGCTTTTCATTGGGCGGCGCTCTACCCAGATATGGTCGAAAGATTGGCTCCTTTTGCCGGAACCGCAAAAACATGGCCACATAACATCGTCTTGATCGAAGGCATCCGAGCAGCATTGCAAGCCGATGTAGCTTGGAATAACGGGCAGTATACTGCGCCTCCCGAGGTGGGCTTACGTACCTTGGGTCGCGTTTATGCGAGTTGGGGGTTTTCACAGCCATTTTACCGAGAGGAATGCTATAAAGCTTTGGGCTATGAGACACTTTCCGAATTTATCTCGGGTTTTTGGGAGGAGAGCTTTGTTCCTTCGGATGCAAATGACTTGCTGGCGATGATGTGGACGTGGCAGCATGCCGACATTAGCCAAAATGATAGGTACAAGGGAGACTTTGAGACAGCGTTACGAAGCATCCAGGCACGAACGGTTGTGATGCCTGTACGGACTGATTTGTATTTCACGCCAGAAGACAGTGAATATGAGACGAAGCACATCCCTAACGCTACCTTTAAGCCAATTGAATCAATCTGGGGACACTTGGCTGGGTTTGGGCTTAACCCTGCCGATACCGCTTTTATTGATAACACGTTAAAAGAACTGTTGCGAACGAACTGAAAATACGAAGTAGAGGGACACCTCTAATGGTGCCCCTTCCTTATCATTTTGCCAGGAGTGACTCGACGGATTCAGCTATATCCTCCGGCAGAAACTTTCGAACTGCTTCAAGAGTATGGCTAATCTTTTCACACTGTTCATCCTTTAATCGCAAATAGAACCTTCTATTATATCCATTCAGCCAATGCTCGACATACAGGATTGCATCATCGCGTATTTGTTTTTCCTGCACAGCACATGCCCGTAATAATAATGAAATACTGTCCGCCTTGTTCATCTTCGAAAATAAGAAGAGAATGTTTTTCTTCACATGAAGGCCCACATCTTTTTCAAGCATCTCCCAGAGAATATCCGTATGACGAAGCTCTACTCGATCCGCTAGTATTTGTCTTGCTTCACGGGATGCGCTTCGTTTATTGGTTTGTAGCGCGCGGATAAAAGCTTCAATGTGATCATCCGGATTCAGCATAGCGAGTGCCTTCACGGCTGCTCTTTGTATTCGTTCATTTTCATGGTGCAAAAACGGGAGAATTGATTGATCATCTTCTTTCACACCCGTTTCCCCTACTCCCACAATCGCTATTGGTATCACCTGCTCCTCGGCATCTATCAATTTTCCCCGATAGAAGGCAACGAGATCGATCTTCTTGTCCCTCAAATAAAATCGGGCCATTTCACGGATGGATTTATGTCCATCAAGCAGAGCCGCAAGCAACGCGTCGGTCGATTCCTCAGGAAAGCGATCCACATAAGCTTGTAGGGCTAGTTGGCGAATCGAAGGAAAAACGTCACGTCGAATTCGATCCAGCCATTTTCGCAGACGCTCATTGTCGTCCTGTTTGCACATATGCCTAACCGTCTGGAGCCTGATCATGGCATCCTTCTGATTCAAAGCCGCTGCAATGACCTCATCTGGATCGACATCATGTAGGTTGAGTGCCAAATCAAAGCAAAATCGCCGGACAACCGGGTCTTTTGAGCGAAAACCACTGCGTAACACGTCCCGGTTATCTGGATGACGAAACATTGCGTCGATCTCCTCTAGGAAATCGGAGAACTTTTCACGGCTATAGTAGGCGGACAAATGCTTCAACAAGAAAATCGATTCGAGAAAGTGTTTCACATAATTGGGACGGAATTTCACCTTGCACGCCTTAAACGCCAGATAACGCATTTTGGGCTGCCAATCATTCAAGCGGATTAACAAAAAGGGAACCTCCGCACCCGTAACCTGTTTTAACAACACTTCAATGGCTGCTTCCCTTACATATCCATTTCGATGAAAGCTGCAAATTCCGATGAAGCTAAGGTCTGCCTCATCGTTTATCGAAAAGTTCCGGATATCCTCCGGCAACAATTCATGCCACGCTGCCAACTGGTTACTATTTGAATAAGGGGTCAATCTCCGTATGTATTGATCCAAGCCAATGAAATCTTGTTTACGCAGGCGTGAGGCTATTTGATGGACAGCCGCAAGCGCTGCTTTTCGTACTTCTTCTCCTTTTTCCAAGGCAAATGGTAATAGAAAGGTCAGAGTGATCATGCTGCCCATCTTGCCCAAGGAGTGGAGAATTTCTACTTTTCTTTCGTCCGATCTATACAGTTCCTCAAGAAGCCCTTGTTCTTTCGGCGTCAATTGCTTCATGTCGATCCTCCTCTTTATCTAATGAATCAGACTGTATCAAATAAGTGCTCAAATAAAATGCGTGCAAGCCCTAAATCGTTTCACATAAAATGAAGTGGAGAAAAAAGGAGGGATTTCCAAATGGCCTCATTAATTTATCATGTTGCCGTATCGTTAGACAATTTCATTGCCGATCAAGCCATGATGGACGGAAATATCGACAGCACACTCTTTTTATTTGAGGGAGAACATGTACCCGACTTTTTATCTGAAATTCAGGAATATGATGCTGTGCTGATGGGCGCCAAAACCTACGAGTTTGGGTTCAAATTTGGTGCCAAGCCGGGTGAGCCAGGCTATAAGGGAATCAAGCATTATATTTTCTCAAACTCCATGCAGTTTGAATCCAATGTAGAAGTTGAGCTGGTCAAAGGCGATGCCATCGAATTTATCAAGAATCTCAAACAGCAAGAAAACGGCAAGCTATGGCTGTGTGGGGGCGGTGTATTGGCAGGAGCGTTACTGGCACATCAACTGATTGATCAATTAGTGCTGAAAGTGAATCCGGTGATGGTCGGTGAAGGTGTCCAGCTATTTGGAAGTGCGAAGCCACGTCTCAAACTCGAGTTGGTGGACATGAAACAGTACGCGAACGGTGTTACGAAGCCTACTTACAACATTGTTTATCTATAATTTCGCAAAATGAATAAGAGAAACGGGACCACATCAATCGGCCCCGTTTCTTTTTTGAAATTAACAAGCTAATATTCTTCGGTACCTCCGTTATCAGTGCTATGTGGTAGCTAGCAAAGCTCCCGTTAAAGTGATAGCACCGATAGCATTGGCAGTCCCGTCATTCGTTAGTGCGACTAATGAATACGTGACGTTCCCCGTTCCAGGCGTTAAATCAACGTGGTTTATACTCGTTGCTTCAAATGTGTTATTTCCAGCTGAATGATGATTAATGCTAAAGATTATAGTAGCTCCACGTAAAATTTGCAGTTGGACGCTCGTAGTCCCCGCGGTAGATTCCCAGCCGACGACCCCCGTTAACCAAACCGTGTTGCCAGCTGCTACTCCTGTCATTGTGATCGTTTTAAGCGTTGTTGCAACAGTAGTCAACGGGATGGCCGAACTTCCTACAGTATTTGGAGTGTTCTGGGATACATGGAATTGTTGGAGAGAACCTGTTGGGCCGGTGGCTCCCGCTGTTCCTGCTGTTCCAGTAGCTCCCGTTGGGCCGGTGGCTCCTGCTGTTCCTGCTGTTCCGGTAGCTCCCGTTGCGCCAGTGACTCCGGCTGTACCTGCTGTTCCGGTAGCTTCCGTTGGGCCGGTGGCTCCTGTGGCTCCAGCTAGCCCCGTTTCGCCTGTTTGACCCGTAGCTCCTGTAGTTCCAGCTAGCCCCGTTTCGCCTGTTTGACCCGTCGCTCCTGTAGCTCCAGCTAGCCCCGTTTCACCTGTTTGACCCGTAGCTCCTGTAACTCCAGTTACTCCTGTTTCCCCGGTTTGACCGGTCGCTCCTGTAGCTCCAGTTACACCCGTTTCGCCTGTTTGACCCGTCGCTCCCGTAGCTCCAGCTAGCCCCGTTTCCCCGGTTTGACCCGTCGCTCCTGTAGTTCCAGCTAGCCCTGTTTCGCCTGTTTGACCCGTCGCTCCTGTAGCTCCAGCTACACCCGTTTCACCTGTTTGACCCGTCGCTCCTGTAGCTCCAGCTACACCTACACCCGGTTCACCTGTTTGACCCGTCGCTCCTGTAGCTCCAGCTACCCCTGTTTGGCCCGTCGCTCCAGTAGCTCCTGTAGCCCCAGTGTCTCCGCCAGCTGCTCCAGTTGCCCCTGTCACTCCCGTTGGCCCTGTGGCCCCAGTCGCCCCAGTCGCACCCGTTGATCCTGTCGCACCTGTGGCTCCCGTCACTCCTGGAGGATCAGGCGGGTCAGGCGGATCAGGTGGGTCTAACGTCGGTCCTGGGAAAATGCCGGACAACCGTGGGGAGGGAATATCAGTGGCAATATCTTCTTATTGAATGCGTTAGCCCGCTTATCGTTAATTTTCGCTCTCTCCTTCCGAAAAATTTTTATCGTAAGGATCATCATCCTTTTTCAGACCATGTTGTTTGCACCTTATCCATTTGTAATCGCCTAGTTTGCGATTTTATAAACTATTCATGTTATGCTCATTCGTTGTATGTCGTATCTCTTACCACTCCAGACAAAAGAAAAAAGATGGAGAATTCCCCTTCATGGAATTCCCCATCTTTTCATTACGTTACATCCTGCAGCTCTCGAGCTGGAACTTCTGCTGCTTTTTGAATTTCAATTTTCCGTATGCGATGCTTGTCTTTCTTTCTGATTGTAAAGACGAGATCATCGTATTGCCATTGGATACCTTCTTTGAGCGTCGGATTTTGACTGTATAGCCAGCCCCCGATGGTATCGAGTTCTTCTTCATTAATATTCGCGTTAAGCAAGTCGTTAACCTCGGAGAGAAGTACCTTTCCGTCCACGATCACATGGCTATTCTTTTCCACGATTTCGATCTCGGCTTTTTCCTCCGCGTCGAACTCATCACGGATCTCCCCTACAATTTCCTCCAAAATATCTTCGATCGTCACCATTCCGGAGGTACCGCCATACTCGTCAATCAGGATAGCGATATGTGTTCTTTGTTTTTGCATTTTTTTCAAAAGGTCTTTTACAGGAGTCGCCTCTGAAACCATTAAAAACGGTCGGATGAGCTTGGAAAAATCCAAGTTTGGATCATCGGCATAATTCAGAAAGAACTCTTTCGTGTTAATCATCCCGATAATATGATCTTTGTTTTGCGATATAACCGGGAAACGGGTATATTGCTCTTCTTTCATGATTCGCAGGTTTTGCTCAAGGGTATATTCCTTGTGCAAGCAGCTCATATCTGTTCGCGGGACCATAATCTCCCGAGCCAGCATCTCGTCAAAAGCAAAGATATTGCTCACGTATCCATACTCAGACTGATTAATTTTTCCGCTCTCATAGCTTTCCGTCAGAATGATTCGCAGCTCTTCTTCTGAGTGACTTTCTTCGTGCCCCTTGGTCGGTTTCATACCAAATGAACGCACAAGTAGAGCAGCCGAGCCATTCAGCACCCAGATCGCAGGGTACATCAATTTATAGAACCAAATAATGGGTTTCGCACAAAGTAAGCTAACCGCTTCTGCCTTTTGGATCGCCACTGTTTTCGGTGCCAGTTCCCCGACAACCACATGGAGAAACGTAACGAGCGAGTAAGCAATCACAAACGACAGAACTGCAACGACTTGTTCGGGTAAATACGGCGTAAGAAATGGGCTAATGATACTCTCAATCGTCGGTTTCCCCAAAACCCCCAAGCCAATGGCTGTCAACGTGATTCCCAACTGACACGCTGACAAATATCCATCCAGGTTACTAACTACTTTCTGAACAGCAAGAGCATTCTTTCTCCCTTCCATGACCAGTTGGTCTACACGGCTTGGGCGAAGCTTTACAATTGCGAATTCAGTTGCCACAAAAAAAGCAGTAGCAAAAATCAGAAAAGCAATTAGTAACAAATTCATGGTTAGCAATAGCCTATCCCCTCTTCATTAGAAGTCTTAGGTTTTCATTGTACGAAACTCCTTCCTTTCACATCAACATTCGCTTATATCCGATTTCGTCTTCATTGTTTGGTTATAGGCAGTTTTGCTATTTCAGGTCTCTCACCCTCACAATTACTAACTACTGGTATAACATACTCACTCGATCGTCCCCAGCTCCAACACGACCGGACAATGATCGCTTCCCATCACCTGTGAGTCAATTCCCGCCCTGAGCAACGACGGAGCCAATCTCTCAGACGCGAGAAAATAATCAATACGCCACCCGATATTCCGCTCTCTTACTTTCGGCATGAAAGACCACCACGTATAGGCATCTGTTTGATCCGGATAAAAATATCGATAGGTATCCACAAACCCAGCTGCCAGCAAGCTTGTCATCTTCTCACGCTCTTCAAGAGTAAACCCGGAATTACCGCGATTGGACTTCGCATTTTTCAAATCAATCTCTTGATGCGCGACATTCAGATCCCCACAAACCACCACGGGCTTCTTCCCATCCAGCTGCAATAAGTAGTTCCGAAACCGATCCTCCCATTCCAGCCGATAATCCAATCTCGACAAATCACGCTTCGCATTCGGGGTATATACGGTGACCAAGTAGAAATCTTGGAACTCCAACGTAATGACTCGTCCCTCAGGCTCATGATCTTCTTCCAAGCCGTAACGTACAGATAATGGTTCCATTTTTGTAAAAACAGCCGTTCCGGAATAACCCTTTTTCTCTGCGTAGTTCCAATATTGATGATACGCCTCGCCGATCTCCATCTCGATTTGACCTTCTTGCAGCTTCGTTTCCTGCAAGCAAAATATATCGGCATTCGCTTCCTAAAAGTACTCGTAAAAACCCTTGTTCACGCATGCGCGAAGTCCATTTACATTCCAAGAAATCAATTTCATCATCGCTAATCTCCTCGTCGCTATTCGTTAGATTCCATGGTACACTATCTTTGTTTTCAATTATAGGAGGTTCCGATGATGGACATTGCAATGGGCATCGCATTCATGAGACTTCGTTAAAATCGACAATACCCTATGTAGGCTCAACCATTTTGAAAAACGGAATGGTATGGGTTTATTTTTGTTTGATTGATTTTAACTATTCATGAATGAGGTGTTTTTGTTATGTCAAAAAACAATGTAGAGCACATGCTTGCACTCGCGAAAAATAACGGAATCCTAGTAGACCCCACTACCGTGAAAGTAAATGAATCCGGCTTGGATTTTCTTGCGATTTTTGCGAGTACGATAGATGGTGTTCCATGGGTATTGCGCCAACCGCGCC
This sequence comes from Brevibacillus sp. HB2.2, assembly GCF_013284275.1. Taxonomy (NCBI): domain Bacteria; kingdom Bacillati; phylum Bacillota; class Bacilli; order Caryophanales; family Paenibacillaceae; genus Brevibacillus; species Brevibacillus sp. HB2.2. The sequence goes on along the minus strand of NZ_JABSUV010000038.1, from coordinate 17,043 downwards.
GGGACGATGTTGTGGAGACAGCCCGTTATGAGAAAAGGGTGCTAGATCTCGTTGCAAAACATCTGCGTGTCGAAGTACCGGATTGGCAGGTTCACACCTCTGAATTCATCGCTTATCCGATTCTCGGTGGCACACCGATGGCGACGATCAATATGGAAACCAAAAATTATGACTGGTATTTGAATCCCGAATCCCTACCTGAACTGTGCATCCAAACGTGGGCGGAAGCATTGGTGGAATTACACGGTATTCATCATGATCTCGCTCGAGATGCTGGTATCCGCGTCAAGCAGTCTAGCCAAGCACGAGCAAGCCTTCGAGAAAAGATGAATGAAATCAAACGCGTCTTTGGCGTTTCTGGGGCGCTATGGGATCGATGGCAAAAATGGCTTGCAGATGAGACATTCTGGCCTGCTCACTCTGCACTTGTGCATGGTGACCTCCATCCGGGGCATATCCTGGTTGCTGAAAACGGCAAGGTAACAGGGTTCCTGGATTGGACGGAGGCAGAAGTCTCTGACCCTGCTATTGATTTCACGGTCGTTTACCTGTTGTTCGGAGATACTGGCTTGGCCGATTTCATCCAACGGTATGAGAAAGCAGGAGGCCGTGTATGGTCACGTATGCATGAGCATATCGTCGAAATGACGTCTGCGTATCCCGTCACTCTTGCCACCTTCGCATTGAAATCAGGGCTGGAAGAGTTCAAGATCATGGCACGACAAGCTCTGGGTGTCGACGAAAACGGCATAGAGATCACTTCCTAGATGAACCAACCACCGTCCCATATTGGAGGCGGTGGTTTTTTATGTAAATAGCTACATGGAGCCATTTCCCACTTGGAAGTAAGGTGTTACAATGAATCGGCTCATTTGGACAATCCTTTACTAAATAGATGGAGTGAATAGGATGAAACGCGGACTTCTTATTGGCATTGGTGCTGTAGTCGTAGTTGCAGGCGTGCTTTCCATTCCTGTTGAGGCAGAACCTTCACCTGATACACGGGTCATATTGGAGCACACGAACAAGAGGTATATTTCACCGCCCTGTTATGAGCAAGCCAACAAAACGAACAATCTAGCCGAAGCCGATATTCGAAAAGCGCAGGAATTGAATTATCAGCCAGAATCCAGCTGCACGGCAAATTCACTTGCCCCCATCAAGCAACCGATTGCTTCCGTACTCGCCGTAAATCTCGGAATCAAACAAAGCCACTGGGATTGGTAAGTGGAACCGTAACAAGGCTTCGACCATAAAAAAGAGCGTTAGCTTCAGCAGCTAATGCTCTTTTTTTGCTTAATAGTAAGGAGAAATCATGAGGTAAACAATGACACCCGTCGCACTGACATACAGCCACATCGGCATCGTCCAGCGGGCGATTTTTTTATGCTTTTCCACCTTCATGTTGAGTCCACGTGCAGTCGTAATCAGCGCAAATGGAACGATGATTACCGACAACAGAATATGTGTAATCAAGATGAAGTAATAAATCGGACGCAGAATTCCCTCTCCCCCGTAGGAAGTACTAGGTGCCATTCCGTGGTAGATCACATACGAAACCAAGAAGAGAGCTGTTGTAGAGAAGGCTGCAAAAATATATCCCCGGTGCATCTTTATGTTTTTGAACTTCACGATGGAAACAAGCGCGGCAATCAAAAATATAAAGGTAAAACTGTTCATGACCGCATTAAAAAACGGCAGAAACGTCAAGTCGAGATGGCTGAAATCATTGTTTTTCGGCATGAAGTACAAGATGGCGACAAGCGTGTTAATCGCTATGGTGAGAATAACGATAATCGGTGTATAGTTGCGTTGTTTCATTCTTATGCTCCTTTTTTCTCAGATCATGAATGAGTATCCCGCTTTAGTCTACCCATTGACGAGCCCGGACATTGGCTGCCGCAAACGGTTAACCAGTCCAGTCATCCTAATGATAAACGAAGTAGGTATGCCGTACAAAGGCGATTTGATGAACAAAAAAGAGGACCAACAAATGTTGGCCCCCTTTCGTTATTTCTTGTTTGATTGCTCGTCCAGCGGTACTGCCTTGTTTATTCCGAGTGTAAAGAAGCTAATGACCACAATCGCCAAGAAGACAATCCCGGCAATCAGGGAGACGCGTGTCTCATCATTGATCCACATCCCGATGAGTACCATGATGAGAAAAGCAATGGTCAAATAGTTGGACACTGGGGCAAAAGGCATTTTGAATGGATGGTTGTCCATTTCAGCACCCTTTGCTTTTCGGAATCTGATTTGACTGATCAAAATGACAAACCACGGAACCATACCAGGTAGCACACTCGCACTGTACACGTACACGAAGAGATTTTCTGGGGCAATATAGCTTAAGATAACCCCAATACCGAGGCCGATCAGAACACCAATCGTACCTAACAGCGGCACACCATTCGAAGATAGTTTGGTAAAAACTTTCGGCGCTTGGCCATTTACACCTAAGGTATAAAGCATACGCCCTGCACTATAAATCCCGCTATTACAGCCAGACATGGCAGCAGTGATCACGACAAAGTTAATGAGACCTGCCGCTGCGGTAATACCAATTTTCGCAAAGGTAGCAACGAACGGACTACCGATTGCCTGCAATTGATCCCAAGGGTAAACGGTTACAATAACAAAAATCGCACCAATATAGAAAATCAAAATGCGCCAAATGATATTTTGAATCGCACTTCTTAATGTTTTTTTCGGGTCTTTTGCTTCCCCTGCTGTAATCCCGATGAGCTCGACACCTTGATACGCCCCAATCACCAAGGAGAGGGCAAAGAAAAAGCCTGTCCAACCGCCCGTAAAGAACCCGCCATTTTCCCACAGATTCGATAAGCCGATTGCGTTTCCACCATTTCCAATACCAAAGAAAATCAAACCAATCCCTGCAAAAATCATCAAAACGATCGTTACAATCTTGATCATGGCGAACCAAAACTCAAATTCACCAAATGACTTCACAGAAACCAGGTTCGCTACACCGAGTATCACCATGGCAATAATACCAGGTACCCAAGCCGGCAAATCTGGGAACCAGTACTTCATATACGTCCCGACAGCAATGATCTCTGCCATCCCGACAACGACCCACTGGAACCAGTTACTCCAAGCCGTTATATAACCTGCTATCGGATGAATATACTTATGCCCAAAGGTTGCGAATGAACCAGTACTTGGTTCCAAATACAGCATTTCACCCATTGCACGCATGATGAAAAAAATAAAAATTCCTACAATTGCATAAGCTAGCATGACGGATGGTCCTGTCCATTTGATCGTGCTGGCAGACCCCATAAATAGCCCAACACCAATCGTACCGCCCAAAGCAATCATCTGAATATGACGGGCTTCCAAGCCTCTCTTCAGTTCCTTGTTTCCCACGTAAGCTTCCTCTTCCTCTCTGCTGTTGGCGGTATTTCGGATAGCTTCTAGTCATTCTCGTTTTATTGATTGAAAAACGGCCCCTTACATATCTCTTCACTTCTTATCAAGCATTCCTACTAGTTAGTAAGATTATTCACCTCTCTTGCCTTACACTATATTGGTAGATTACTTCATATATTTTAATATGTTTTTATAATATCTACAATTATATTTACAAGGAAAATACTTGATAATCAAATATAATTGCATTCAACCAGGAGAAAAATACGTGACAAATCAATTAATTCTGAATGTGATTCTACTTATATAAGGAAGCAGTATGAAAATTCCCCAGCAAAGAAATACTATCAGCGATTTCAAAATAGGAGGAAATGGAACCATGGAGCACTATTTGGCCGAACAGTATCGAGAAGGGCTGCAAGCTTTTGGACAGCTGATGCCAGAGGCCTTGCGAACATATAATGAATTCACCAGCCAATGCTTTTCGTCCGGTGAATTGTCATCTAAGCATAAGCACTTGCAGGCACTGGCTATCTCCCTTTACTCCGGAAATGAGCACTGTATTGTCTATCATTTGGAAGCAGCTCTCAACGACGGAGTTTCCCAAAAAGAAATTGCTGAAACAGTAGCAGTAGCCGGAGCATTCGGCGGTGGAACTACCCTTTCGCATGGCGTCATATTAATCAATGATGTGATGGAGGAAAAACAGGGAACGATTCAATGAGAAGATGAACGAAAATTCCTGTACCACTGCGTTTATAAAAGCATACAAAAGCACAACAATCGCCGAGATCTCCCTCGAACGATTGTTGTGCTTTTTGCCTCCTCGATTATTTAGGATGAAGTGCTCTTGCCATCGCATCTATATAGCTTTGGCTGGCTCTCTGGCTCACTTCCGCTTCGGGGACAAATACTTCAAAGCAGTGATAGCATCCGGGATACAGATGAAATTCTACGTCTACGCCCGCTTGTGCAAGGCGCGTCACATATTCGATCGTCTCATCTCGGAACAGATCAAGCTGTCCTACGCACGTATACGTCGGCGGTAGCCCCACCAAGCTTTCTGCTCTCGACGGCACCGCATATGCGGATACTTGACTGTCGTCGGCACCTTCGCCCAGGTACATGCGCCACGCAGCCAAATTATTCGGACGGTTCCAGGTTGCATTCTCAGCCTCGATTTCATAGCTCGACGCTGTATGATTACGGTTATCGATCATTGGATACAACGGCATCTGGAAGATAAGGGCTGGTCCCCCTTTGTCGCGAGCCATTAAAGCAAGTGCTGCGGTCAGCCCTCCTCCCCCGCTTGCACCAGCAATCGCAACCCGATTCAAATCGATCCCGAGTGACTCAGCTTCGTCTGTCATCCACGTTAAACCAGCGTAACAGTCATAGATAGCAGCAGGATAAGGGTGCTCGGGGGCCAGACGATAATCAACTGATACGACGACACAATTAGCCGCTTGTACAAAGCGTTCGCATAGAGCGTCATCCATATCGGGGTGCCCCATCACATAGCCACCTCCGTGAATCCACAGCATAGCCGGAAGCTTACTACCTGTTCGCTGGACGGGCTCGTATATTTTCGCCAGCATCTCTCCTGCTGCGCCTGGAATCATTCGACTTGTAGTACGTACATGCTCCGACTTCACAATAGGCGGATTTTTCAGCATGGCCCTGCTCGACTCCAAATTTTCTTCCAGTTGAAAACCAGGGAATTGTGCTAATGTTTGCCTTAATTCCGGCAGTACTCGACGATGAAAATCCACGTGAATCCCTCCATTAAGCAAATGTTGATTCTTGCTCTGTCTCTGCTTCCCACTTGGTTATTTCCTCTCGCACCCGAGGCGCTACCTCTGTTCCTAGCAGCTCAATGGCTCTCATTACCTGATCATGGGGCATCGTGGATATCGGCACATACATCATAAAGCGCGTCATGCCTACCTGTTTGCGAAGGTGGATGATCTTTTGAGCTACTGTCTCCGGATCACCTACATACAATGCCCCCTCCAAGCTGCGTGCGGCATCGAAGCTAGCACGGTTATAATGGGCCCAGCCCCGCTCCCTTCCGATTTTATTCATTCCTGCTTGGGTAGAAGGAAAGAATGTATCTGCCGCCAGTTCCGTTTCCTCTGCAACAAATCCGAGTGAATGGGACCCAACCGTTAATCGCGATACATCATGGCCAGCGTGCATAGCCACCTTCTTATAAAGCTGCACAAGTGGTGCAAACTGTCGCGGACTTCCACCAATGATCGCCAGCATCAGTGGCAATCCCAGCAGACCCGCACGAACAACAGATTCCTGATTGCCTCCGCTACCAATCCATATGGGTAAAGGATTCTGAACGGGCCGTGGATACACGCCCAAATTCTGAATAGCTGGCCGATGACCGCCCCTCCAGGTTACCTTTTCGGACGCCTGTATTTTCAGGAGCAATTCCAAATGTTCTTCAAACAGCTCATCATAGTCATTCAAGTCATAGCCGAACAGGGGAAAAGATTCGATAAAGGAACCGCGTCCCGCCATAATCTCTGCCCGTCCATTCGAAATGCCATCGAGCGTAGCAAAATCTTGAAAAACACGCACTGGATCAGCCGAAGAAAGCACTGTCACTGCACTGGTCAGCCGAATCCTTTTTGTCAGTGGCGCAGCCGCAGCCAGCACCATGGCTGGAGAAGAAGCAGCATAATCCTTGCGATGGTGTTCACCTATGCCAAATACATCAAGCCCAACCCGATCAGCGAGGACGATTTCCTCGACAACTTCACGCAATCGCTGTGCATGGCTCATCACTTCACCTGTCTGAACATCCGGTGTCGTTTCCACAAACGAAGTAATACCAATCTCCACAGACCATCTCTCCTTTTGCAAACCTTTATAATCAACAGCTCTGGAAGCAGAATAGTTCCATTTTGTATATCTTCATTTTGAAATATTTCAGTAGCTCTATTTCCCTGGGATAGCCGAAACGCGTCTGGTCACTGCCCAATACATCAGAGCCAACGCACTAACAGAGGCTCCGAGCGTGCATACTCCCTCCCAACCAAAATGCGCATATATATAGGTCGAGGCAATGGAGCCAGCAGAAGAGCCGATCGAATAGAAAACCATATACCCCGCCGTAAGCCGACTCCGCGCCTCTGCGCCCAAAGTGAAGATCATACTTTGATTCGTAACATGCACCGCCTGTACCGCCAAATCAAGCAAAACAATGCCGATCGCCAAGGCAAATAGCGACTGTTCTGTATAGCTGATTAGCAACCACGATAGTAGCAATAGACTCAAGGCAAAACCCGTCGTTCTCTGTCCGTAGCCTCTATCTGCAAGCTTCCCTGCCCTCGCTGCGGCTAACGCTCCAGCAACCCCTGCGAGACCAAACGCCCCAATCGCCGTATGCGACAGAGATAATGGCGGTGCACTAAGCGGCAATACCACTGGCGTCCACAAAATGCTAAACGCAGCAAAAATCAGCATCGCTAGAACAGAGCGAATACGTAAGAGCCGTTCTTGGGCGAACAACATCAGTACCGATCCAAGCAACTGGAGATAGGATAGCGATTTTACCTCCCGTTCCCTATTTGGCAATACCCGCAATAACACGCAAACCAGTAACAATAGAAATGCAGCAGAGACCAGATATACGGAACGCCACCCCGCTAGATCTGTTAAAACTCCCGCAATGGTTCGTGCTAGAAGAATGCCAATGACGATTCCACTTGTAACTACTCCAACCACTCGCCCTCGCTCAGCAGGAGCAGCCATGGTCGCCGCAAATGCAACAATCGTCTGCGTCACAACAGCAAGCAATCCGACCGCTGCTATACCTGCGAATAGTACCGTGCTGGTGGAAGCAGTCCCTACGATAACCAGTGCTACCACAGATAAAAACATCTGACCGATAATCAAGCGACGCTGGTTCAATAAATCGCCGAGTGGCACAAGTAACAACAGTCCTACCGCATAAAAGATTTGAGTAAGGGTGATCAGAATCCCAATGATGGAATAGTCAATTCTGAAATCACTCGACAAATGATCAAGTAGTGGCTGCGCGAAGTAGATATTCGCAACTGACATCCCGCAAGCAACCGCAAACAACAGTGTTACATAGCGCGGCATGGGAGAATTAGCCGTTACCTTTTCAATAACTTCCTCCATCTGACTTCACCTTACCTCCTTTCATTTTTGGTTTAATCCACAATAACATACCGATCGGTACGTTATTGTGCCCAGTAAATATATCCCAACATTTCTTTTTCTGTCAACACCATTCTTTTTAAGTTCGAATAAACCAACCTTAAATTGACAAAGCATATAAAAATCAATAAAATATAAAATACCATTCAGTACAAAAAGGTTTGTTGACCGTTACATAGATTCCAATACATAAGTATGAAAGGAACTCTTTATGGCAAGAACACGCGAATTTGACGAAGAAAAAGTACTTGATGCGGCTATGCAGCTTTTTTGGGAGAAGGGGTATGAAGCTACCTCATTAAGTGATTTAACTTCCCGAATGGGTATCCAGCGCCCCAGTATTTACTCAACCTTTGGAGACAAAAAAGAATTGTTCGAAGCCGCACTACGCAGATACACGATGTCTCGAGCTTTGGAGATACGAACGAAGCTTCAAAACACGCCATCCGTAAAAGAGGCATTTCGCCATTTTTTTAAAGAGGTGGCCGACGAGGAATATACGGAAGGTCTCAGCCGAGGATGCTTTTGCATTAATACCATGGTCGAGCTAGCCCCTCATGATGAGAAATTTGAGATTTTGACAAGGGAACACCAAATGTACCTCTCTGTCATTTTTCAAGAAACGATTGAGCGAGGTATCCAATCAGGTGAACTCGATTCGAGTATAGACGCAAAAGCTACCGCCCAAGCGCTTATCGTATCGTTAATTGGACTGACCGTAATTTTGAAATCTCGTCCAAATCGATCATTTGTTGATAATTCAATAGAGGTTACGCTTACGTTACTTAAGTAAGCATTAGGACCAGCTTGGACAAAAAAAAGACCAACATCTGTTGGTCTTTGGTCTTTCAATCTATCACTACAACTACTGTGTACGCTCCAATTTAAAACGCTGCACCAATAACTGCAACTCTTCCGCAATGTTGGCAAGATGCACTGCCGATGCTGCCACTTCCTCCATCGAAGCATTCTGTTCTTCACTGGCTGCTGCGACTTGGTCGACCTCTTGTGCAGTGGCTTGGCTCATGGCGCTCGATTCACCAAAGGCTACAAGCATCGCCGTATTTGATTGCATTAACCGTTCGCTGACGCGGGCTACTTGCGCGAGATGCGCGTCAATGCGGTTAATGGCCTCATACATCTCCGTAAAACGCTGCTCAACCGATTGTGTCAAATCACTTCCCGCTGTAGCAGAATCCACGCCTTCCTCCGTTCGTCTAACCATGTGAAGGACGCGATTCTGAACCTCTCCGATCAAACTGTCGATCCTTTCAGCAGCAGAGCCTGTCTGATCAGCCAGCTTGCGTACCTCATCAGCGACGACAGCGAACCCGCGACCTTCTTGCCCGGCGCGCGCCGCTTCAATAGCAGCATTCAACGCAAGCAAATTCGTCTGAGAGGCGATATCCTGGATGAAATTCGTCACCCCACTAATTTCTTCAGCAACCTGTTTTAATTCCTCCATCTCCTGCTTAGAACGGGCAGAATGTTCCACGATCATATTCACCTGTTGTCTTGCCGCTCCAAGGGACTCCTCTCCGGTATTAGCCAGACCTGTAATGAGCTGCGACATTTCCGTGCTCTCACGCAGGATGCGGATGGCATCATCCAGCTCCTGTTGGGCTTGCGTTGCCGATTGCTTCACGGTATCTATACTCTGATTCATATCGGAAGACATGGACGCTATTTCTTGCATGGAGGTAGCGACTTGTTCAATCGTTTGCACGTTCTCCTCCGAATTCGCAGACAGATGGTGGGAGGAAGCAGAGATTTGCTCGGAATGATCGGTAATTTGACGCAGGACATCGGACAACGATTGCGACATCGTATTGAAGTTGGATTGCAGCTGCCCAATCTCATCCGTTCTTCCACTCTCGATAGACCGGACCGTCAAATCCCCCTGCGCGATTAAGTCGGTCAGTTGCTTCAATTGCAGAATGGGTCGCACCGTGCTTTTCATGAATATCCAAACGAACAGGGCAATGAGAGCAAGCAACAGTACGATGAACAAAAATGAGGTCCGCAACAGTGGCCCCGTTTTTTGATTGATTTCATTCCAATCTATCACGGAAACGACGTTCAATCCGAGTGAATTTTGCTTGTTGAAATGATAATATTCACGAAGCTCGTCATCATCCACTTCGAAAGAACCCTCCGCTCCATCACGCATCACTTGGAAGCGATTGTCTTCAAGCGGCTTGCCCTGCGGGAATCGTGGATGCGACATTGTCACATTGTTCTGATCGAATAAGCTGACATATCCCTTTTCTCCGATCTTGTACGTCTTTACCAGCTCGTTTAAGTGATCAATAGAAACGTCGATTCCCGCTACCCCTTTACCATCGGAGAGCGTCTTGGCAAACGTAATCACGTAACCTCCGCTTATCGCGTCGATATAAGGTGGCGTCACAACTACCTGCCCTTTATGCTGCATCGCTTCCTTGTACCATTCACGGGTAGTCGGATCAATTTCCTTTTTCGCCGAATTGTAATATCGATTGTCGTAGTACATGAACGCAGCCAAAACATTATCGATGTCTTTCTCTATGTTGCGAATGCGATCATAGATATACGTATCCGCACTTTGCCCCGGCGGAACTTGAACATCCGCAAAGCTATCGATCGTAGCAGAATAATCCTCGTACGAATTATTGAGCACTTGTGTAATCATCGTGGTAACCGATTCGACTTGGGACAACAATTCGTGCTCTAACTGGTTGCGCGCCAGTTGTGTCAAGGTCAGGCTCAGAACGACAGAGGGAACAACAATAAGCAAGACGAGCAAAAACAGGATCTGCTTAGATAGCGATGCTTTATAACCAGTAATCATTTTCTTTATCATCTATGATGACTCCTCTCTAGTGAAGTAGAATAACGAGTTGCAACTCAAACAACGCCTCACCGGTCGTTAGAAGGCGCGTTCCTATCAGGCCAGATTCATACCTATGCCCATCTTTTCTACATGAACATTTCTGCAAAGTATATTTTCCCTGTTAGTACCTATTTGAAACTTCAGGGCATCAAACAAGTAAAATTTGGAAAACTTCTTTCCGATACAAATAATAACCAAAAATCAGTAATCCGCATTCTGGATTGGCTGCCGTTTTGGCCAACAACTCGATTCATGAAAGGAGGTATCATCATTCATGTTCTTTGTTACACCTAGATACGCCATAAGCTCGTCCGCCCAGTATAGAAGCCCGGGAATTCACCCACAGATGAAAGCACCGGAGCACGACAGTAACAAAAAGCAGGATCATCTAACGATTAGCCAGCAAGGCCTACAGCTAAGCAGTGGGAACAACTCTCCCAATAAGAATAAGATGCTGCAAAGCCTTATGGAACAAAAGCAAGCGATGCTAGAGAGACGGAACAACTACTATGCGGATGCGGTTGAAAAACTGACAGACCCAAAAGTCATGAAAGAACGACTGGATGAGATGGACAAACAGATCGAGGAAATCGATACGCAGATGAAACTAATTCAGTTGGAAGAACAACGCAAGGCGAGAGGCACGGATGAAGAGCAGAGCAAGGAACAGAAAGCTTCCGATATCGCCCCCAAACAAGATGAATCCCTACAATCCTCCTCTACCCTCCATGCTGTTTTAACGGCAACCCACCATCTCAAGAATATGCACAGTGTAAAACGGGCTCAGATTACCTTGGAATTAGAGGCGAAGGCGTGGGAACCCGCGTCAAAGGACGGAGATTTTACGAAGTCAGAAGAACTGAAGCGGAAGGCAGAAGGCTTAGACGGCAAACTGCTGAAGATGGCTGACGAGATCGACAAAAGGCTTGAGAACTCTCAAGATGCTAATCAGGCAGAGCATTCTTCTAACGACAAACAAACAGATGAGCAAAAGAAAAACCCTTATCTGCAAAAGCGAATGGAAAGCCAACAAGTGTCTGGATCTACCATCGATTGGATTGCATAACTTATAAGCGAGGAACCTCCTGCTGCTACACATTGATAGCTCTGGAGGTTTTTTCAGTTTGTTTTCAGAGGAAAATACCGGGAAACCCGGGCGAATGGCTATCCAAGCGACTATTAAACGATTGTTTAAAATGGCACAAAGGCCACCCTCAAAGGATGGCCTTCTGCTAACATCGCGTCACCCTCGGAATTGTTCCTTCGAGCCTGTGTCCCTGTGACTGGCGATCAGTGATTGCTGGAGCGTGTTTCGTATGCACCTGGTTTATGTCTAACTTTTTCTTTTAACATCACTTGTAAAATCAGTGCAGCAACGATAGCGATCGCCACGCCACTCATACCTAGCCACGTAATTGACGATAAGGATACTTGATCAACAGCGATGCCTCCAATTCCAGCCCCTGCCGCCATCGCGAGCTGCATCATAGATTGGTTTAGACCAAGCATTACCCCTGAATTATTTGGTGCAATCCGAACTAAATTAAACTGTTGCGTTGGTCCCGAAGACCAAGCGGCGAAGGACCATAATACCAAGATCGCGATCACCGTAAACGGTTCATGTGAGATAGATACGGTAATGGAGAGCAAAATGAGAGCTGCAACATGCAGAAGCATTCCACCAAGTAATGTAGGAGATACTCCCCATTTGTCCGTACTGTAACCACCGAATTTGGAACCAATCAGACTAGCTAAACCGAACACCAATAAAGCGCTACTCAACAAATTTTCACTTATATCAGCGGCTTCGAGAAGATAAGGAGATATATAAGTATAGGCAATGGAATACCCACCCAGCCAAAAGAACGTAACCGATAAACCAAGCCCGACTTTCGGGTTTTTCAACAGTGCTAATTGCTTCGAAAGAGGTACGGGTACATCTCCTTTTACTTGTGGGATCGTGCGGGACAGGACAACCATCGCCAAAAGACCTGCAATTGCAATAAACCCGAATACAGATTGCCATTCAAATGCGGCTGCCGCTACTCGTCCAAGGGGAACACCGATAATTAAAGATGCTGTAAATCCCATAATGACAGTTGCGATCGAACTTGCCTGCTTGCCTTCAGGAGAGATCTTGGCCGCGATATCTAACGCAGTCACAACCACCATTCCAGCACCTATAGCCATGATCACACGGGCCATAATAAAGAATTCAAACCCCTGAAGAGCGAACGACAGTATATTGGCAACTACGAAAATTCCTAGTGCACTAACAAGAAGCCTCCGCCTATCCATTTTCGCCGTTATGGCCATCATCACAGGAGTTAAAATGGCATAAACAAATGAAAAAATAGTAACCAGCTGCCCTGCCGCTGTAATGGAGATACCCATCGTATCCGAGATCTTATCCAGAATGCCGGAGATTACATACTCTGAAGTACCCACTAAAAAACTGACCAATGACAAAAAGTAAACCTTCCACGTATTCGACATGAATTGCACCCCTCGAAATTTAGACATATTAAGATATGTCGATATAAAACTCGGAATAAAACTGAATACTCCATGAAGCATTCAGTTTCATTCGATCATATTTGACTGCTAAAAAAAGCACCTATTTCACGTATTTTTTCTTCGTCCCTGGTATAGTACGTATATTTCCCAATACGCTCCGTCTTGATTAGCCCAGCGCGTTGGAGAATGGACAAATATTGGGACGCAGTTGACTGAGTCATATTCAATTTCTCAGTGATTTGACTGACGCATACCCCGATCTTTCTCATATCCACTCCTTCATGGGGTATAAAATGTTTTTCAGGCTCTTTTAACCAATGTAGAATTTGGAGTCTAGACTCGTTGGACAGCGCTTTAAAAATTTCAATTGGATCCATACGTATTATTATATCGGGAATTGTCGATATGTCAACAACCCTGAAATGACACCCACCCATGAGAGCGGGTGGGTTTTTTCAAAGATTCCGTCATTACTGGCTCAACGAATCAAGCGAAGTACGAACATGATTGGCAAACGAATAGTTATTTCTAGCATCCCAGTTGATAGACCAGGTCATAACTCCTTGGAACTGCGGATAACCAGCTGGATTTTGGAGTTTGTAGGTTCCCCCAAAAGACGTACCCTTTACCAAATAGTGAAGGGCTTTCTGGATATCGGCAGGAGACGTATAGCCTCCCCCGGCAGCACTTGGAGCAGAGGGCAGCCCGATCGCGACTTGGTTTTCCCTCAAGGCTGGAAACATGTTGTTTGGATTCCGCCCAATAGGGAATCCTTTCAACAGCATTTCTGCCATCGCTACTTGGAAATCAGCCGTTCCTTGTTGATACGTACGACCATCCAATGCTTCCAGCGCTCCAGAATTATAGTGCTGAACGTGGATATAATTCATCCGGTCACGAAGGGCATGAATCACAGGCAGATACGCGCCCCACGGCCCACCATAGGCAGCGTAACCTCCTTGGACATAAGCCGTTTCTGGCGCCATTGTCAAAATGAAAGATGGGCCAAATGTATTCGTGATCGTTTGAGTCGCTGCGATCAAGTTTATAATTTTGGGCGTTGTCGGATTTCTAAAATCAGTGTCCCCCGCATTTAGCGACAAGGAGCTTCCTTCCAGATCAATATCCATACCATCAAACCCGTACGTTTGAATAATCGAGGTCATCGAGGTAATAAAACTTTGTTTGGCAGCTTCCGTCGTCAGCTCGACTGTACCATTCGCTCCGCCAATCGAGATGAGGACCTTCTTCCCCTTTGACTGTAACAAGGCGATATCCGACTTAAATTCCTCAACGGATGCATTGAACGGCACGAATCCCATTGTCGCATGATCGCCACCGACTGGTTCAGCGAACGCAACATTGATTACATCGTATTTATCTGAGACATCTCTTAGCTTGAGTACTATTGAACCATTGTCAAAATTATGCCAGTAGCCGATCAAAACTCGTTTGGACACCGGTTCATTAGGGGATGTAGATAAAGTGGTTACCGTTATCGAGGCGCTGGGTGGGGATACATTACCTGCGGCATCTTTTGCCTGGATCGTGAATGAATATGTCGTATTTGCTAGAAGCCCTGTCACGGTATAGGATGGTGTACTCGATATACCAGCGAGTGTATCTCCGTTGTAGACGAGATACTCCTTAACAGCTCTATCATCCGTAGAAGCTGACCAAGACAAGCTAACTGAACTACTCGTTTTCCCTACTTCACTAAGATTTGTGGGGGACGTAGGTGGAATGGTATCGGGAGCAGAGGGACCTTGCAGTTGCCACAGTGTCGGTACGTTAGGCGGTTCCCACCCGACAAGCGATGTATGAGCAAATGTACATTTGTAATCTTGCCCTTGATACGTAACCATGTCTCCTACCTTGTATACGGTGTTGGGAGTCCACGGTGTCATGGCGTGAGAAGACTGCGGGAATAGCGAAAAAATTAAGAGAAGCGATAGTACTACCAAAACTCCTGCTTTTCTCATCAAAAAATACATCAAACAAAGCCTCCTTCATTATTTACTTGTGCAAAAAAGATGCCTCATACAAATGAGCTAATATAAAGATATACTTATATTTGAAAAAAATGTATTTTTTTGAATAACATATACATAAGAAAATCTCTATCGAGGCTTTTCACAGAGGGCGACTACGTTTTTGCGGAAAATTTTCTAATGCTCCAGAATAACATCGTTGACAACGTTTTCACAGAATAATAGAATACACTTACGACAAGTTAACTATGATGGAGATTGGGAGACTCATACTTTTTGGCACTTTCATTTTTGAAAGCGCCATTAAAGTATGGGTTTTTTTACGTGCATCTCCGTCTTTGTTAGAAATCATCTAGGGGGAGGAATAAGATGCTCAAACTGTTTAAGCCTGCACCGCCTATTGACAGATTGCCTGACGAACAAATCGATTCTGAGTATAAAAAGCTCAGACTTCAAGTGTTTCTCGGAATCTTCATCGGTTATGCAGCGTACTATCTCATCCGCAAAAACTTCTCGCTCGCCATGCCTTATTTGATTAAAGAAGGATTTACAAGAACAGATCTCGGTTTTGCGTTATCCGCCATTTCGATTTCCTACGGGATCAGTAAGTTTGTAATGGCCATTTTTTCAGACCGAAGCAACCCGCGAATGTTCTTGCCTGCCGGTTTGATTCTTTCTGCACTTATCAGTTTATTGATGGGGGTTGTTCCTTACTTCACCTCATCCGTCACGATCATGTTTGTGATGCTGTTCCTGAGCGGTTGGTTCCAGGGAATGGGCTGGCCTCCATCCGGGCGTGTCCTCGTACACTGGTTTAGTGTAAGTGAAAGAGGAAACAAAACAGCCATCTGGAATGTTGCCCATAACGTTGGCGGAGGCTTGATGGCTCCCCTCGCTGTAGCAGGTGTTTCGATGTTCACCTGGTTTTCGGGTAATACCTCTTCCGGGTTTGAAGGTGTGTTTATTCTTCCTGCTCTGGTTGCCATTGTCTTTGGATTCATTACGTATTTCTTAATTCGCGATACTCCGCAGTCAGTCGGCCTGCCGCCTATTGAAGAATATCGCAATGACTATCCAAACAAAGAGAAGAAAACGTATGAAACAGAATTCTCCACAAAAGAAATCCTTTTCAAATACGTGTTGAACAACAAATGGGTTTGGGCAATCGCGATTGCCAACATCTTCGTCTACTTCGTCCGTTACGGCGTTCTGGACTGGGCGCCGACCTATTTGAGTGAAGAAAAAGGCTTTGATATGAGTAAGTCGAGCGTTGCTTACTTCCTGTACGAATGGGCAGGTATCCCGGGAACGCTCCTGTGCGGCTGGCTGTCTGATAAATTGTTCAAGGGCCGCCGTGGACCCGCAGGGTTTGTCTTTATGCTCGGCGTATTGATCGCTGTTCTGGTCTACTGGTTCAACCCACCTGGAAATTCCGTAGTCGATATGATTTGCCTGATCGCTATTGGTTTCCTGATTTACGGTCCAGTCATGCTGATTGGTTTGCAAGCCCTTGATTTTGTTCCGAAAAAAGCTGCCGGAACCGCTGCAGGACTTACCGGTCTGTTTGGTTACCTAGGCGGTACAGTCACAGCGAACGCATTGATGGGGGTTATCGTTGATGCCTCCGGCTGGGATGCAGGATTTATGTTGCTGACAGCTTCGTGCGCATTGGCTGCTCTTGTTTTTGCCCTTACGTGGAATGTACGTGGGCAGGAAGTCGTTAAAAATCATTAAAATAGCAAAAAGAAGGATGAAAATCGTTATGATTTTTATCCTTCTTTTTTATGGAATGAACAGCCACCGACTATTTTATCGAATAAGCTTGTCCATGGGTTATTTGTTTACATCTATTAAAAATCAAAATTGTCCGGGTCTGGACCGACGCGATGATTCTGATCCAAGCCATCGATCAGATCCATCTCTTCCTTGGTCAACTCAAAATCAAACACCGATGCATTTTCAACGATTCGATGTTCTTTTGTGGATTTTGGAATCGTTACGACACCATTTTGCAAGTCCCAACGCAGGATGACTTGTGCAATGGATTTATGATGCTTATCAGCAATCTCC
>NZ_JABSUV010000037.1:0-61869 GCF_013284275.1 Brevibacillus sp. HB2.2 | reverse complement strand
TTGATCATGCAGATCCAGTTTTCAGGGAATAAAAGAAGCCATCCTTCTCGGATGGCTTTTTTGCAATCATACCTCCAACCACCAAACTCCCGCGCATTCCGGCAAAGTCACCAGCTTTTCCGCAACGACTCTGTCCGCAAGTTCATTACCAAAGAAAAACCTTGCTTGCCGTTCTGCTTCTTCCAAGTCTGCAAATTGGTAGTCCAAGCGAATCCATTTGTGAGAGAAGCCGTATTTGTTTTCTAACAAGGAATAATACTGTGTAAGAAATTCGGGTGGATGAGGTGCTTCGTATCCGGTCCCCATTGTCTCCATGATGACGATCATTCCACCAGGACGGAGTACGCGTTTCATCTCCAGAATGATCTGTTCCAGATTGAGCTCGTTGTTGGGAACTTCAGAACTGGTGAGGTAGCAAACCGTCCACCCTGCTACGATGACATCCGCACTGTTATCGTCCGCGGGAATATTTCGATGATCCGCTACGCTGGTTTTCCAATTGGAAAGACCGGCATGCGTCAGCTGTTGTGCATTCACTTCTAGCATAGCGGCGGAAGCATCCAGAGCAAGAATGGACTTGGCATGAGGGGCAAGCACAGAGGTGAGTCTTCCTGAGCCAGCTCCCAGATCGATCACGTCCTGTCCTTTGATAGGGGTGATTTCTTCGATGACAGCAAGCAGACTTGGTTGTCTGGAAATCATCAAATCGTACTGTTCCGCTTGCGTTTTATAAATTTGTTCGTGGTTTGGCATCGTTCATCCTCCAGTTACTTGATCGTACTGGGAAATATGGTAAAGCCTCACGCCACGTGAAGGTCAAGAGATAGAAAAAAGGATTCCGCCTCGCAGTCTTATGAGCGACAGGGGAATCCTTCTTTTTCATTTAGGAACGGACAGAAATTAAGTCTTTCGCCAGCGCTACCATCTGATCATGAAGGGTAGGGTCCAGTTGATTGCTTCCGGTGTGGTACGCGAGATGATAAAAGATTCCTTGATCATAGAATTCCATCTCATGGGCGTTTGTAACGATCAGATTGACTGCGTGATTTTTATCATCATATTTGTAAAAGTTATACACATAAGAGCTGTTTGTCGTGATGATATGATGATAGAAAGTGATTTCGTCGGTCAATGGCTCAACGCGCATGACGTTCCCAAACGAATCCAGTCCAGAAGCAGATGGTTTCACATGGGCCAAGGGGTTTTCATCTGTCTCTGTCATGCGTAAGATGAAGAAGTTTTCCGTAATAGGGACTTCGTTATTCTGCGTGTATGTCAGCTGTAGCTGGTATCGTGTTTCTTTTTCGGAGCCTGAGGAGAATGAGACGAGATAGGCCATCTCTTTTTCGACAGGAAAAGGCAGCTTCGTTTTATCCATTGACCTGATACGGCTTTGGAAAGACGAAGGCAATAGCGGTGTCAATTCCTGAATACTCATCGGCTGGTAATGCGTCACGTTTTCAGGATCTTGGGTCAGTCTGTGAATTTCGCTCTGGGCAAAAACATCTCCTCCAGCTTTTACGAGACCAGTGGAAGAGGAACAACCACCAAGCAATAGAAACAGGCTCACTGCAAGCGAACACACAACTTTTGGTCGAAAAATTCTCAAGGCTTTCCTCCTATTATGCCTCCGCCCCCTTCCTTTGATTGGCGAGACGAAGCATTTTATTCCCGACGTTGATTGCAGCTTGAATAATGTAGCCAGTCGTAAACGACAGCACGACTGTTCCGTAATAAATCGGGCCATCTAACAGGAAGCTTGCGCTAAGAAACATGCACGCCAGCAATATTTCTGTCCGTCTGAATGTCCACTTTAATCTTTTCGACATAACCAGTACAAATGCCTCTTGGGGAGCTGTGCACACTTGCGTACACACATACAACCCGATACCGCTGCCGATGCAAATGTTTCCGAGTGCCATGGTCAGAAGCGGCGGCAATGAACGGATACCAGCCATGAGCCCATCGATGGACCCGATCAAATCGACAAAGACGGAGATCAGCACCATGACCAAAATGGCGCCGACAGAAATATAACTGCGATCCATGAAAAGGACGATGATGACAAAGGTCAGGTTAATGGCAAACATCCAAAAGCCAATCGATATCCCGAAGTTTTGATGCAGGGCAATAAACAGAGAATCATACGGGCTAAGACCAAAGGATGTAATGGTCGTCATCATGTTGATCCCGAGCGCCAAAATCAATAAGCCTACGATAAACAAGAGATGTTCAAATTTTAAGCGAATCACAAAGCACGACTCCTTTCATTCTACATAAGGAGAGCATAAGATGTGGAACGCTTTTCAGAGCAAGCGGAATGTGTTTTGATGTATGTAATAAGTACTGATCCGACGTCGAGGAGTAATCTGAGTGGCTAACATAAGAGAAATCGCGAAATTGGCAGGTGTATCCGTTTCAACCGTTTCCCGTGTACTTAACAACCATCCGTACGTGAACGAGAAAAAACGCGCGGAGATTCTCAAGATTATTGAAGAACAAAATTATGTTCAAAACAGTAATGCGGTCCACCTCTCTACCGGAAAAACGATGGTCATCGGTGTGACATTGCCTCTCGTCAACAACCAATACTACAGCTCCATTATCGAAGGGATAGCAGCAGAAGCAGCCCAGCATCATTACAAGCTGATGGTGTGCCAAACGAATAACAACCCCGAGCAAGAACGCAGCGTTTTACACTTGCTCAAAAATAAAAAAATCGACGGGCTTATCATGTGCTCCAGGTCCAGCTCTTGCGAAACGCTCAATGAATACGCAGGATACGGACCTATCATCACGTGTGAAGCAAATGATACCACATCTGTTTCGAGTGTTCATATCGACCACTATCAAACGTTTCTGATCGGGATGGAATATCTGATGAAGAAGGGGCATCGCCGAATCGGGTATTGCATCGGCAGAAAAAACAGCTTTAACAGTCAGTATCGTAAGCGTGCCTATTACGAAAAGCTGCATTCGATTGACGTGACACCTTCCCCTGAGTGGTCATTTGAAGAATGTTTAACGATCCAGGATGGCAAGGATGTTGTGGGGAAGTTGCTGCATTTAGAAGAGCGGCCGACAGCAATGATCGTATCTTGCAATCATATAGCGGCAGGGATCATCAAAGAGGCGAGTAGATTGGGGATTCGCGTACCAGAAGACTTAGCCGTAGTCGGTTGCGATGATCAGCCAATCGGAGAATTACTAGAGATCACCACTGTATCCAGCTCCAGTACGTTGATGGGAAAATACGCTTTTGAGATGCTGTATGAGCGGATTTGGACACAGCAGCTGGATGGGAAAAAGGAAGAGAAGGAACTGTCGCCAGAATTGGTAGAGCGATTGACCACGTGAGCTTGAAAGATAGCACAGTTGATCAAAAAAACGCTCGGCATCTCCCGCATACTAAAGAAAAAATAGGTGAAGGAAGTCAAAGATGGACACGTACAAGCGGATTCAGGACGCGATTGATTATGTCGAAGAGCATCTTCAGGAAGAAATGAACATCACAGATATTGCTTCTAGGGCGCATTTCTCTGCGTTTCATTTTCAACGTCTGTTTCAGGCAATCTCAGGCTTCAGTGTACAGGAGTACATTCGCAAGCGCAGACTGTCGGAAGCTGCACTGGCACTAAAACAGACAAGTGACAATGTGCTCGAAATTGCCGTGACCTATCAATACCAGTCGCAGGAAGCATTGACTCGCGCTTTCGAGAAGCAGTTCGGCATTACACCTGGAAGATATCGAAAAGAAAATCATTCGCTGCCTTATCTAGCCAAGATGGACTTTTTGGCCTTTCGCCAAACGATCAAAGGGGAGATTATGATGAACAAACCAACCATCACGACATTGGATGACATTCGTATCATTGGGCGGAGGTTCCGGACGAGCTTACAGGATGAGCAGCATTTCAAAGACATTCCGGGCTTCTATTATGAATTTGGACGTAATCAAGACTATTTGCGGATTCCGAATAAAGCGGCGGAGGATATGTCGTACGGAATCGCCTGCGAATTTGAAGATGACGGGGGCTTTTCCTTTGTGATCGGGGAGGCTGTGCATCATGTTCCTGATGAACTGTCCGAAGGCTTTATTTCGCTCGTCTTGCCTGGCGGAAAATACGCGGAATTCAAAGTGACGGGTGATGCCGACCTTGTGCAAAACACACGTCGCTACATTTATGGAACATGGTTACCTCAATCGAATTATGAGAGAGGCGAAGGACCGGATTTTGAAGTGACAGATGTGAGGGGTTCACGCTTTCCTGAGGCGATGAGAGTATCTATTTACATCCCGATTCTATAGGTGTTTGTTCAGCCGAACGCAATGAATTTTACAGTACTTTCACACGCCATCCATTCCAGCTTTATACCCGTTTGCTACAGTGTAAATGTAAGAGCGAATGTACAGGAGGCGGGTAGGGTGGAAGTGCAGATTGAGCGCGTCGTAAGAGATGATTTTGCTGAAATGATTACGTTGGCAGATATGACATTACCCGATCGAATGAACTTGCATGAGCTGAAAAAGTATATGGAGATGTTTCCTGAGCTGATTTTCAAGGCGACCTACAACGGCCAGCTCATCGGTTTTAGCTGCGCCGGCATTGATATGTACCAGACGACTGGTTGGCTTCTGTTCAGCAATGTGAGCAAGGAGTTTCAAGGTCAAGGCATCGGCAAGCGGCTAATCGAAGCCAGACTGCAAGCCCTGCGCCAGTTTCCAACACTTCGCACTGTGCAGGTTACGGTGAGTGAAACGAACGCATCCTCTATTCGCGCGCTGTCTGCCTATGGCTTCCGTCTGGCTCATGCTGAGAAGGATTACTACGGGCCGGGCAAGCATCGGAATTTGATGGAGCTGCCTATTTTGCCTATGATTCAACCAGAAAAAATAGAGTCGTCCATCGTGACTACGTAGGTGGATTCATGAAAAAAGCGGAGGAGTTAAAAACTTGCCGCTTTTTTGTTTTTCATATGCTGTATCGATGCTGTAGTGGAGGGAAGAAGTGCATTTCCAGTCTGCGCTTCGACCTACGCCCCGCATGGGGGATTGACTGTACGCTTCGGCATAAATGGCGGGAGCGCTTCAAACGTAGAAGTTTCGATGAAGGATTCCATAAGTGAAGCTGAAATTCCCCGCCATTTATGCCGAAGCTGGGTAGGGCTCCAGAGGCGCTTGGACTGGAAATGCACTTCTTCCTATGCGGCTTTCGACCTTGAAAGTGAGATTCAAGAAGTTGTAGTAAGTAAGCTACTTTGCACTGACTTTCAAAACGGCTTAAAGAATGAATAATAACATAGCTGTAAAGAAGTCCTACCACATGTTTGGAAGGAGACCGCCCGAACGGAGTGAGGATATAGGCGACTGGAAAACATGTGGCAGGGCTTCGGTCTCCACAATGGTAAGAAGACAACAATAATTACCCCTTCGTAGCAATCAGCAAAGCTTCCAACACCTGCTGCCCAAACGCGGTAATCTGCGTCCCTTGCTTCTTGACCCCGATCGAGACACACCCAGCGCGGTCCAGCATGGTCAGCTTGTGCCTGATTTGGGCTTCAGTCATGGAGGGGCCACCGTTCATTCTCGCGAGCAGGGCACTGCGTCCAGTACGCTCCTGACGCTTGTAGCAATCGGACAGCACTTGCAGGATTGCTGTGTAATCTACCAAGGAGCCTTGCCTGGACAAATACCGGATTGTATCCTCCAACGTATCATCCCGGTGAGAGAGAAGTGGTGGAGTAGAGACATGCCCCGCAAAAAAACGCTCTGGCAAATGAGCGAGCTCCACCTGATTCCCCTCTGCGATAACGACTGCATAGTGAATGAAATTTTCCAGCTCGCGAATATTGCCTGGCCAATCGTAACGGAGTAGTTGTTCCGTCACTTCACGGGAGAAGGACAGACGTTGCTTTTTTTTCTGCAAGAAATAATCGATCAGCACCAAAATATCGTCTGGACGATCACGCAAGGGCTGGATGTGCAACGGCAGGACGTTCAGTCTGTAGTACAAATCCTCGCGAAACGTCCCTTTTTTGACCATTTCCATCAAGTTGCAATTGGTAGCAGCGATGACGCGGACATTGACTGGAATGACGCGATAGCCCCCTACACGCATGACCTGCTTTTCTTGGAGAACGCGAAGCAGTGCCGCTTGGATGCTGAGTGGGGCATCCCCAATCTCGTCCAGAAAAATGGTCCCGTTGTGAGCCAGCTCGAATAGCCCCATCTTTCCGCCTTTTCGTGCCCCTGTAAAAGAACCTTCCTCGTACCCGAACAACTCGCTCTCTACCAAGCTCTCGGTCAGCCCTGCGAAGTTGACGGGGACGAACGGACCGTCACGACGCGTCGAGTGGTGATGGATGGCTTGGGCAAAAACTTCCTTCCCCGTTCCGTTTTCTCCTGTAATGAGAATTGTAAAGTCGCTTTCGGCCAGTTTGGTCGCCACACGCTTGTTAGCCTGAATGGACGTGCTTTTGCCGATGATATTGTCAAACGTATACTTGGTCATCAGTCCGAGATTGGCACTCTTCGTCCGTATTTCCTGTTCGATCTGCTGTACCTTCGTCACGTCCTGAAAGGTAATGACTGCCCCAAGAAACTGATCATCCAAGAACGTGGGAATCTTGGTAACCAAGAGGTACAAATCGCGGAACTCCAATACCTGCTTCGTTACTTCTGTGTGTGACTCGACTACCTCCAGAATATGAAATTCGGGAATGACCTCCGCTATATTTCGTCCGATGCAAGTTGCTTCAGTCATATGTAAAATTTTCTCCGCTTCTTTGTTTAGCACAGTAATATTCCCTGTGGCATCTGTGCCAATAATGCCTTCATGAACGGCATTTAAAATGGAGCTCAGCTTTTCATTCAGCTTCCGCTCATTATGTACCGAATTGGTCAGCTTGCGCCCGATATGGACGAAATCACTGATGAAGTCAGCCGTATACAGGTTTGCCTTATCTGGAGACAGATCAAGCAGGCGCGAAATATCAAAGATCGTCGTCAAGTCCAAAGGGCGGTGCCCCAATTCAATGACGTTTTCAAAATGAGCTGGAATCAGCTCCCTGAGTCCATGACAGACAGCGACATCTATTTGATCTTTTTCAGGAAGCGGGGTCTCGGTATCGGGTACGTACGGTATAAAAGTCAGATGGGAGAATCCGAGATGAAACAATAGCTCAATCGCGCCGTCTACCATTTCGATGGAGTTGGAAACAAACAGACAGCGCGTTCCTGGAGGTAAATCCATGAGTTGATCCAACTTGTTAATGTCAATCGTGCGCCTTGCTAGCAGCACGGGGATGTCTGACGGAAGAGCTGGCTGATCATGCAAGAGACTGGTGTCCGAAACGAGAATGAGGTCAACTGCATCGTACACACTCGGGTGAAGCCGTTCTTGCATATGGTTTCGAATGATGTTCAAGCGGTTGCCGAAAAAAGACGTGAGCGTGTTTGCAAACACCAAGCTGATCGTCTCCAGCCGGGTCATCAACAAGATGCATGGGTTCTGTTTTATCATGATGCGACTCCTTTATATTTGCCGAATAGCTTTTAGATTTGGGTGAAAATATTGGAGCGGATATCTATTAAAAACAACCTATATTATAACCTAAAAAACCAGGATTGTTCAGAAATGCTTAACTTTTATAACAATATGCTTTTGGCACAAATCTTGCTATACATCCGGTAGAGCTAAACGAGATACTAGAAAAGACATTAAGGAGGAGGATGTATCGGATGAATCCGTTCTTATACTTGGACGAGCATCGCGACGAAATAGTGCGAACATACAAAGATTTGCATCAATTGGCGGAGCCGAGCTGGCAAGAGGAGAAAACGGCGAGATATTTGCGGGAACGCTTGGAGGCGGCTGGTATTGCCGTCACACGCTTCGAGGGGCACCACGGCTTCTATGCGGAGATTCCTGGAGAGAGTGCTGAAATCGTTGCTTTGCGCGCGGATATGGATGCACTCGTTCAGGAAGTAGATGGCGTAGTAAGACCGAATCATTCATGCGGACACGATGCTCACTCGACACTGGCTCTCTACAGCGCCCTGGCTATTCAAGCAAGCGGAGTGGTACCGCCAAAAACGATGCGCTTTCTTTTCCAGCCTGCTGAAGAGAAGATGGGCGGAGCCTTGCAGCTGATGAAGGATGGCGCCCTGGAAGGCGTGACAAAGCTGATCGGTGTCCATCTGCGCCCGGAAATGGAAGTCCCGTATGGCAGCGCTGCTCCGGCGATTTTGCATGGATCGTCTAGCTCTCTCAGAGGGACGATTACAGGTCTGCAAGCACACGGAGCACGTCCGGCGCTCGGAAAAAATGTCATCGAAGCCGCTTCGTTTTTGGTTCAGGCGTTGCAAAACATTCGTCTGGAAGACGGGTGCTCTTTTTCCGTGAAGATGACCCAATTGCAAGCAGGGGGAGAAACGGTGAACGTCATCCCTGATCGAGCGACCTTTAGCCTCGATGTACGTGCACAGTCCAATGAAGGCATGGCGGAATTGCGGAGAAAAACCGAGCATGCCATGGCTCAGACAGGGGCTTTGATGGGCATGGATGTGGAGTGGGAATGGTCGGGAGTCACACCGGCTGCGGTCGCCAATGCGAATATGATCCAAGTAGCCAAAAAGGCAATTGGGCAAGTGCTGGGTGAGGACAAAATTGCCGATATATGTGTGACACCAGGTGGAGAGGACTTCCATTTTTACGCGATTCACCGCCCTGAGCTTGCTACCACGATGATTGGTTTGGGGTGTGGTCTCACACCTGTTCTGCATCATCCACAGATGACTTTTCAGACAGATGCCTTGATTTATGGGGCAAAAATCATGACAGCTGCGATTTATGAAGCAGCCCAACATTCTTAGAGAACCGCTACACACGCAGGGGGTTACCTTATGACAGAGAGCAAGCAACTAAAAAAGAAAAGCTTATTTCGGCTAGACGCCTATGTCCTTTTGTTTTGCATCTTACTTCTATGTGCATTGGCTACCTATGTGGTCCCGACAGGAGAATTTGACCGTGTAAAAAACGGCAATGTGACGACGGTTGTACCGGGTAGCTATCATGCGGTCGAGCCGAATCCTACGGGCTTTATCGAGTTTTTTACCGCGATCCAGACAGGGATGGTCAAAGGCGCACCGATCATCTTCCTCGTTTTGTTCACAGGCGGTGCTTTAGCAGTTTTGGATAAGACAGGTGCACTTAACGCAGCGATTCTGACCATGGTCCGAAAACTGGGAAATAGAGAGTGGCTGCTGGTTATTTTGATTACTTCCGTCTTTTCCATTTTGGGTACGTTGGGTGTCATCGTCAACTCCGTCATTGCTTTCGTTCCGCTCGGCATCATGATTGCGAGAGCGATGAAAATGGATGCGATCTTTGGTGTGGCTCTGATTTATCTGGGTGTGTATGCCGGATTCAATACGACAATTGCTTTTCCAGGAACGCTGGGCTTGTCCCAACAAATTGCGGAGCTGCCGCTGTTTTCAGGTATCGGCTACCGCACCATCATTTATGTTACATTTGTGATCGTAACCATCCTGTACATCGGACGTTACGCGCGTAAGGTTCGTCAAAACAAGAGTATCTTGGAGGGTGAGCTCTTTCCTTCTGATAGTGGTGCAACCACGATGGAAGTAGACACGAATAATGTTGATTTTACTACCCGTCACAAATTGATCCTGGCGTTTACGGGGATCGTTCTGATTGGTTTTATCGTCTGCACGATCTTGTTCAAATGGGACGTAAACGAGATGTCTGGAATCTTTATTTTTATTGCGATCGGAGTAGGCTTGCTCAACAAGATGAGCGGCAACGATATTGCCAAAACGTTCTTAAAAGGCTGTCAGGGATTGATTTACGGGGCATTGATCGTCGGTATGGCACGTTCTGTCACGGTCATTTTGGAGGATGGAAAGTTCCTCGATACCATCGTGTACGGGCTTGCTACCATCCTGGAGCCGCTCTCTCCGATGGCAGGGGCGATTGGGATGTTCCTCGGAAGCGCCGGGCTGCACTTCTTGATTTCGTCCGGTTCGGGTGAAGCCGTTATGCTGATGCCGCTGCTGGCACCATTGGCTGATCTGATGGGCATTACGCGTCAGGTCGCAGTAGAGGCTCTAATGCTCGGAGAAGGTGTCGTCAATTGCATTAACCCAACCTCAGGTGTTCTGATGAGTATTTTGGCGATGAGTGGCATTTCCTACGGCAAGTGGCTGAAGTTCATGCTTCCGCTCACAGCGGTATGGACAGTTCTCTCCATCGTGTTTATCGTGATCGGAGTATTGATGAACTGGGGCCCGTATTAATTCTACATGCGATGACAAGGAAGGCCTGGCCTCTGCCAGCTTTCTAGAAAAAAATCCCCCAACAGCTACAAAGCTTTGGGGGATTTCCTTTCCTCTTATTGACCAATGATGATGCGTTCTTTCGGATAATGGTAGCGTACGATTCGGTCATTGCGCTTCAAGAAGAGGAGCAAATTGATAATCCCGATACGTCCGATCATCATCGTAATAATCAGGATGAGCTTGCCGCCTATGCCCATCTGAGCCGTAATCCCGGTAGATAATCCGGTCGTACCGAAAGCAGAGCAGACCTCGAACAAGACGTACTGGAAAGGTAAGTCCTCCAGCCAGACGAGCAGCATGACCGCTGTGAACACCAGGATGATTGCGATGAAAAAGACACTAAAGGAGCGTTGAATGTCCTCATCAACCAGCTCTCTTCCGAACACCTTTACATCCTTGTAGCCACGCATGTTGGCAAAAACAGAGGCAATCAGGACGAAGAACGTCGTGGTCCGTATTCCCCCGCCCACGCTGCTCGGCGAGGCGCCAATGAACATCATCCCGGAGAGCATGATGAGTGTTGTGGTCGACAAGAGGCTGATATCCATCGTAGCCAAGCCGCCGCTTCGTGAGGAGACGGAGTGAAACAATGAATAGAACAGCATTTCATGCCAAGACTTATCGACCAAAAAGTGATTTCGTTCAAAAACGAAAATGAGCAGGGCGCCAATGGCGATCAAGGAAAAGAACGTCAGTGTCGTGATCTTGGTGAAGAGGGAAAAGGTGAAACGCACTTTTGCGCGGCGATAGGAAAAGTACGTTCTCAGCTCCACGAGAACGGGAAAACCGATCGCTCCACAAATAATCAAGATCATCACGATAGTCTGAAACACGTAATCGTGGGTAAAGTCGAGCATGGAGTTTCCGTGCAGGTCAAACCCGGCATTCGTAAAAGCACTGACAGATGCAAAGTAACCGTGGTAAAAAGCGGTGTACCAATCGTCGTAATAGCCGGCGTAAATAAAATGACTACCTAACAGGATGGTTCCCACCAGCTCGATCATGAGCGCAATCACGAGAATATTGCGCATCAGATCGACCAGACCGGACAGCGTGGAGCGGTTGTGGTCTGTCGCGATCCAGATACGCTGTTCCAGGCCGATTTTTTGACCCATGAGGATCCAAATGAACGTGCCGAGTGTCATGATTCCGACCCCGCCAACCTGGAAGAGCAACGTAAGAAACAAAATCCCCCACTGGTTGAAAACCTCATGAATCGTAATGACAGTCAGCCCGGTAACGCTGATGGCACTCGCCGCAGTAAACAAAGAGTCAATAAAAGAAAGCGAGACTCCCGGCAAGTGAAAAAACGGCAATGACAGAAGAAACGCTGAGATCAGGATGAGCCCAACGTAGGCGAACACGATGATTTGAACAGATGTCAATCGACGCTTTTGATTGGATGATAACAAAATAAATGGCCTCCTGAATAAGCTTCATGAGGATAATCATACCAAAAAAAGTTCGCAAGCAAAAATACAAAAGATACGTTTACCCATTGTTCATGAGCCGAACCAATGCTGACAGAATTCTGCCTGCGGTATTTTTCGCGGTTGACAATGTATCTGTAATAATGGTAAAGTTCAGAATGTATTTATTGGAAATTCAAAATATTAATGGAAAGGTGGGCTAGTCATGAAAAGAATTGTACGCATGGGTCATTCAAACAAGGGCATACATGACGTAACCCCACCATTGATACGAGCGTAGTATCGTTTTTTTGATCTCGTTAACATGGCGTAGGTTACATTTTTCGTAACTTGCGCCTTTTCTATTTTTGTTGAGGAAAAGGCATGTTGCTCATGGGCGATATGTCTTTTTTTGGCCTCTTTAAAAGGTCACCCAGCCGGGTAAAGAGAGGGGAGAAATACGGATGTTCTCGGTTTTGGCAAAGCTTGATTGGTTTTTCAAGGAGCATTGGAAACGGTATACGGTCGCTATTCTGCTATTGATTCTGGGCGGCTTATTGGAGATTATCCCTCCAAAAATCATCGGGGTGGCTATTGATGAGATTCACCTGGGGACGCTGACTGGCGAGCGGCTAGTATCCATCTTGCTGTTTTTCGGTGTATTGTCTGTCGCGATTTATTGGGTCAATTTTATCTGGATTCGCCAGTTGTTTGGGGGAGCGTTTCTGGCGGAGCGGACGTTACGGTCGAAGCTCATGACACATTTTTTGCGGATGACGCCAACGTTTTATCAGCGCAATCGTACCGGTGATCTGATGGCACGAGCGACAAATGACCTAAAGGCTGTCTCGATGACGACAGGCTTTGGAATTTTAACGATGGTGGATTCGTTATCCTTTACAGGGGCAATTGTGCTGACGATGGGTTTTTTGATCAGTTGGAAGCTGACCTTAGCGGCGATTCTTCCATTGCCGTTCATGGCCTATATCATTAAGCAGTATGGGAAAAAAATTCACGAGCGATTTTCTACCGCACAAACCTCGTTCGGTGAGCTGAACGACCGCGTGCTGGAATCCGTCTCTGGGGTTCGCGTGATTCGAGCTTACGTACAGGAGATGGCGGATCAGGAGCGCTTTCGCCAAAAAACACATGAAGTGTATCAAAAAAATATCGATGTGGCGAGAATCGATTCGCTGATTGAGCCGACTGTCAAAATATTGGTTGGGATCAGTTATATGATCGGCTTGATCTACGGTGGCTACCTCGTGTTCCAAAGAGAACTGACCTTGGGAGAGCTGGTCTCGTTCAACGTCTATCTCGGGATGCTCATTTGGCCGATGTTTGCGATTGGCGAATTGATTAATGTGATGCAAAGAGGAAGTGCCTCGCTGGATCGGGTCAATGAAACCTTGGCGTACGAAGCCGATGTGACGGATCACGACAAACCAGTTCGTGTGGCAGTACCAGAAGTCATTCGGTTCGATTCCGTGACATTCCGCTATCCATCTGCGCAGGTTGACCAATTAGTGGATGTCTCCTTTACTCTGGGGCGGGGTCAGACGCTAGGAATCGTCGGGCGTACGGGAAGCGGGAAATCCACGTTGGTTCGACAACTGCTTCGCGAATATCCGGTAGGACGGGGAGCCATTAGTGTTTCGGGAGAGGCGCTAGAACAGATTAGTCTGGATAACATCAAGAGCTGGATCGGCTATGTACCGCAGGAGCAGATTCTGTTCTCGAAGTCAGTCCGCGAAAACATCCTGTTCGGGAACAACGAGGCAACAGAAGAACAATTACAGGAAGTGTTGAAGCAGGCCGCATTTGCTCGGGATGTGCAGCTATTGCCTGAAGGCTTGCAAACGCTTGTTGGTGAAAAAGGTGTAGCCCTTTCAGGTGGGCAAAAACAGCGGGTTTCGATTGCTCGGGCTCTGTTGGTCAATCCGGAAATTTTGATTCTCGACGATGCCATGTCGGCGGTGGATGGCAAAACCGAAGCGGAGATGATCACGAATATTCGCCGGGAGCGTGCAGGCAAAACAACACTGATCACCACACATCGCTTATCGGCGGTCCAGCATGCAGATTGGATTCTCGTCATAGACGAAGGACGAATCGTCGAGGAAGGTACACATGCACAGCTATTGGAGCTGGGTGGTTGGTATAAAGAACAATTCGAGAAACAGCAGATTGAAGCGACGCTGACAGAAAGCGGGTGAATGAATGACGACAGGGAAAAGGCTAGTCCATTATGCATCCATTTTTAAAAAGACGATCCTCTTAGCGGTATTGATGCTGTCTATCTCAGTTGGGGCAGAACTGACGGGACCGTTTTTGGCGAAAAAAATGATCGATACGCACATCATGGGCATTGAATTCCCTTGGTATGAGACGGCACAGCGTGAGAATTCCGTGTTCTACAAAGGGAAGTATTACACCAGACAGGATCACTTGGTAGCTAGTGAGAGCACAGGTGGGGAAGTTCGTGTTCTGCAGGTGGGGCGCGACTATTATTTTTTGAATCAGGCGATTTCGTATGATGGGCAGCGCTCCGTTGAGGATGGGAAGCTCGTCATTGTCAAAGGTGCGGATCGAGCGGAGTACCAGGCCACTCTCTTAAGCAATCAGGAGATATTTGAATTTTTCCGGCCAGAGACAAGCGGCTTGCTCACATTGGCAGCTCTCTATTTCGGATTATTGGTAGTTGCCTCACTTTTCCACTATGGGCAAAAATTTTTATGGCAAAAATCAGCGAATCAGGTCATCGAGAGACTGCGTATTGACGTGTTCGCGCATATCCAACGATTGCCCATTCACTATTTCGATCATCTCCCTGCTGGGAAGGTGGTTGCTCGTGTCACAAACGATACGGAGGCGATCCGTGAGCTGTTTACGAATGTGCTCGGCAACTTTATTACGAGCGGGATTTATTTAATCGGTATTTTCGCAGCGCTGTTCTTGCTTGATATACGACTCGCGCTCGTTTGTCTGGTCATTTTGCCAATCATGGTGGTGTGGATTTACTTGTACCGCAAGTACGCCTCTGGATTCAACCATGTCATTCGGGCACGCATCAGTGACATCAACGGAATGATTAACGAGTCGATCCAAGGGATGCCGATCATTCAGGCGTTTCGCAGGGAAAAGGAAACGATGCGGGAATTCGGCGAGCTGAACGAAGAGTTGTTCACCTACCAAAATAAAATGCTGCGGCTCAATGCGACCGCTTCGTTTAACCTGGTTCAGTTCATCCGCAATATCGCGTTTGTTTTGTTCATCTGGTATTTCGGAGGAGCGTCCCTCGGGATAGGTACACTGCTCTCACTTGGTGTCCTCTACGCATTCGTCGATTATTTGAATCGCTTGTTCCAGCCGATGACACAGATCGTCAACCAATTGGCGAACCTGGAGCAATCCCTCGTTGCGGCGTCGCGTGTGTTTGAACTGCTGGATGAAGAGGGTGTCGACGTTGATCCAGCAAAGGTTCCGTGCTATCAGGGGAATGTTCGCTTCGACGATGTTTCCTTTGCCTACAAAGACGACCAATACGTACTGAAAAACATTTCGTTCGAAGCTTGGCCTGGAGAGACAGTGGCACTAGTTGGTCACACGGGTTCGGGAAAAAGCTCGATTATTAATCTGTTACTCCGTTTCTATGATGTAAACAGAGGAGCGATTATGATTGATGGGCGCAATGTGCAGTCGTTTTCCAAACAGCAGCTTCGTCAGCATATGGCTATTGTTTTGCAGGACCCGTTTTTGTTTACAGGAACGATTCGTTCCAATGTGAGTCTGGATGATCCGTCAATTTCGCCGGAAAAAGTGGAGAAGGCATTGTGTGATGTAGGGGCAGACCAACTGTTCCGCAGTCTTCCGAAAGGATTCGATGAACCCGTTATCGAGAAGGGAAGCACGCTTTCGCTCGGACAGCGTCAGTTAATTTCGTTTGCTCGTGCTCTCGCGTTTGACCCGGCTATCCTCATTCTGGATGAAGCGACCGCCAGCATCGACACGGAAACAGAGGGCATTATTCAGAATGCGCTTGAGGTGTTGAAAAAAGGGAGAACGACCTTCATTATTGCTCATCGCCTGTCTACGATCAAAAATGCAGATCAAATTCTCGTACTGGATCGAGGCAGAATTGTAGAGCGAGGAAAGCATGAAGACTTGATGGAGAAACAAGGCAGGTACCATCAGATGTATCAATTGCAGCAAGGGAACAAAGAAGTGCGGGTGCAAGAGGCAGTAGGTAAGCATGGGAGCGCCGCAGCCCTGACCTAGTTTTTTCTACTCTTTTTGCCTCTTGAACGGTAAGATAGAGCATAGAAGTATGGACTTTTCAGGGGGGATCATCATGCCACACCTTATCGTTCGAGGCATTCAAGCTGAACAAATGGCTACGATTAGCGAACCGCTTGCAGTGGAGCTTGCTGCACTCTGCCAATGCGGTACAGACAATTTCACAATCGAATGCTTGCATACAACAGGCGTTTTTGGCGGGAAGATCGTGGAGTCGTTTCCTTTTATTGAAGTAGCATGGTTTGAGCGGGGGCAAGAGGTTCGTGACCAGTTTGCCCAGATTGTAACCAAGCATGTCCTATCTCTTGGCATCCCAGAAGTGGAAATGGCATTTGTCGCTTATCAAAAAGAAAGCTATTATGCCAACGGAGAGCATTTCTAAGAGAAGCCGACAGGTGCTGTCGATTTCCCGGGAAAGAATCAAGACATTCGACAAGCGTACAGACAACTAAATGAATACAAGCATGGAATAAGGGTGTTCCTTCCTGTAGTACGAGGTTTTTCGTACGAGACGGGTGGAGCACCTTTTCATTTTATTCGCAGAACCAAAAATTTCTAAAATAGGTGTCACAAACAAAAGATGCCAGTTGTTATTCATAGTGAGAGGAGGGCAAACCGTGGAAAAAACAGAGATAGAGCGCCTGCTGATCGAAATAAAAGGCGGTTCTCTTGAGCAATACGAACTCATTATCGATTACTATCAACAACCGATCTTTACATACTGCTATCACATGCTCGGTCACCGTCAAGATGCAGAAGACGCTGTCCAGGAAGTCCTGTTTCGTGCCTACGAGCATCTTGATCAGTATACGTACTCGCTGTCATTTTCGGCATGGCTGTATCGGATCGCTTACAACCATTGTGCGAATGTGCTAAAGCGCAGGAAATTAAGCCGCGTGTTGCCCTTTTTGTACAACCGTGATCAGGATGGACGCAACTATGTGGAGGAGAGCATCGACAGCAATTATTTGGGGGAGCCAATCGAACGCATCTGGAAACGGCTGTCCGCCGAAGAACGCACACTTATTTTCCTGCGTGTGCTAGAGGAAAGAGAGTACGAGGAAATCGCGGAGCTGATGGACAAAAAGCCAGCAGCCTTGCGCAAACAATTTGAACGCGTTTTGAAAAAGTGCAAACGTTATTTGCCAACGATGGGAGGGGTGCTGAATGATGGACAAAAATCCGTTTAAGCACATGAGAGACATGCTGGTAGCGAAGCCAGTCCCGAAAGTCGATGTCAAACATAAAGTCATGGCAGCAATTCGTGCCAAAGAAAACAAGGAGGAAAAAGTCGTGAAAAAGAAAATCGGTTTGCTAGTCACTGTAGGTATGCTCGTTGGAGCGTCTTCCGTATGGGCAGGAGTGGAAATGATCCAATTGAAAAATGAGAAGGGCGAAGTAGTGCTAAAGCTTAAACAAATGAGTATGCAAGAACAGCAACAAAAGATGCAACAGCTCCCCCCTGACATACAGGATCAGATCAAGAATCGAAATGCAGAGATTTTTAAACAGTTGGATACGGGGGAACAAATCGTCAATGGATTAAAACCTGGCGAAGCGGTTGCCATTTATTGGCCGCTGACAAAACTTCAGTTGGAATCAAATCCAAACAGTACTCCGTTCGTAGATGTACGATCCAAGCCTTTTACCTATACAACGTGGAAGGACATGGAACAAAAGGTTGGCCATCTGTTCAAGGTACCGGCAGAGATGGGGACGGATTTCAAGTTTGTAGCAGGTGAAGCGATCTATCTTCCAAGTGACAAGTATGATGAGAAAGCGATGAAAGAGGAACAAGAAAGAACGAAAAAAGAATACGTGGTACAACCAATTCCATTATCAGACAAGCTTCGTGATGCAGAGATTGAGTACAAGGGCCAAAAAGGAAGTGCTTTCTTAGAAGTTTCCATCCTGGGTGACAACAATAAAAGTGGAGGTACACTTGCGGAGAATTTGGAGAAAGTCATGATTGGCGACAATGAAGCCGTGTACTCCACTTTCGCACCTGAAAATGGGGACACCGTACACTCTTTGGATTGGGTGAAAAATGGTACAAAGGTGAACTATAACCTGAGAGCCAAGATGAGTGTAAGCACGAAAGAAGAGCTGCTGAAAATGGCGGAACAAATCAATCAAGCGAAATAATGAGAAATTCTCTCAGAGAAAGTGGCATCCAAAGACGAGTTGATCAAAACACCGAGCAGATCAACGATACGAAATAACCATATTCCTAAAAGAGGAGTACCACAAAGCACAGTTTGGCTTGTGGTACTCCTTTTCTTTCGCTAATTGCTTACATCACGTAGCTTGTTTGCCTTTTTGCCCATCAACTGCTTCAAGCCATCCATATTAATCAGGATAATCCCGACAATAATCGTGATTCCCCCTGCTAAAGACAGGAGATAAAGCGGCTCATTGTACAGGATGACGCCCAAGCTTAAGGCAATCAACGGAGAGATATAGAGCCACGTGGAGGGAAACACAGGGTTGGTTTTGGCAACAAGCCAATAGAAAATGGTGTGCCCCATCATGGAACCAACGAAGACCAAGTACAGGAGCGAGAGGATGGCATTAGCCGTGAGCATCGATTCGATATGCACTTGCTCCGTAAATAACGATAAGACAAGCAGCATGGCTCCTCCATACATCATCTGTGCCGCATTCAAAGCGATGGGTGAGGTATCTTGAAACCGTTGGATGACGCTCCGGGAGTATACTGCACCAGCAGAATAAAAGAGTTCCCCGAATATGACTGCGATGCACCCTGTAAGCCAAAGGAGACTGAATGAGACGGTCACACCGGGTAAAATCAGCAAAAAGACACCGACAAAGGCAACCAAGCAACCCATCCAAGCAATACCGGAGGGCTTTTGCCGAGTAATACCGGTCTGAAGCAGCATCACCATGAGAGGGCCTGTTGCAGATAATATCGCTGCAATTCCTGAACTTACATGCTGCTCTGCCCAATACAAGGGGGCAAATGTCCCGAACGTCAAACCGATACCGGTAAGGAGCATTTCTTTATGAAACAGCAGCGAGAGACGCGCCTGTTTTTTCCAGAGCATAAATGAAAACAAAATGACACCTGCCAGAAAGAACCGAAGTCCTCCTGAGAAAAACGGCGGAGCTCCAGCATCGATCCCGACTTTGATTGCCAGAAAAGTCGTTCCGAATATCAAGCACATGACCACATAATTAAGCAGTACCATTATGATTCCTCCCTTTTCCTCATCATAAGGGGAAGGGAATAGAACAGATGAAATAGAATAGAACAGATACAGAGATCCATCCATTATCATGGGGGAAGGGGGGAGCGGCATGAAAAGGAAGGCTCTTTCAAACAGTCATTCTGATAAGCTGTTCGAACAAGTGTATGACTATCTTCTGGAACGAATCAGACGCGATGAGTGGAGGGCACATGAAAAGCTCCCTTCTGTTCGAACGTTGGCGTTGGAATTGAATGTGCATCGCCTGACCGTTTTTAAAGCATTTCAATTATTAAAGCAAAACCGCCATGTGTACGTGAAGGATAAGTCGGGGTATTATGTACAACCGAGCAGCCTGTTGCCAGTGGAGTCGCTGAATGATCCAATCGTTTCTGCCTATGTGCACAAGAGTTATCTTTCGGAAATTCATCAGGTGCAGGCGACCTATCAATTTTCCAAAGCATTGATCGAACCTAATTTATTGCCGAATCATTACTTTTCCGAGTACGTGAAGAAAGTGTTTGATCTGTATCCAAAAGTGCTGGGTACCTACTCAACCACACAGGGAGATCAGGAGCTGCGGGAAGCACTGTGCAGCTATTATGTCAGCCGTAATCATTTTCACCTGTCCCCCGATGAGCTGATGATTACATCTGGTTCGCAGGAAGCGATTGATTTGGTTGCCAGAGTCCTTGTAAAGCCGCGTGATGTCGTGTTGATTGAGAGACCTACGTACAGTCCGGCTATCGATGTATTCGGAAGACAGGGCGCCAACATGATTTCCATCGAGATTTCGCCGGATGGCTATGATTTGGAGCAGGTTGAACTGTTGATGCAAAAAGAAAAACCACGCTTGTTTTATCTAAATCCGACCTTTCATAATCCGACAGGCTATACGGTTCCCGCTGAACAACGGAAAAGACTGGTGGAGCTGGCTGCGAAGTATCAGTGTCTGATCGTAGAGGATGATCCGTGCCGCGATATTTACTTCGGTGACGAGCCTCCACTGCCGTTTTTTTCTTACGACACGGCGGGCTATGTCATCTATCTGCGCAGCTTTAGTAAGTACATTGCGCCGGGGTTAAGTATTGCGACTGTGGCATGCCGTCCATCTATTATGAATTATTTGATTCAGGCGAAATCACTGTCCGACAGTGGGGCGCCCCTGCTGAATCAAAAGATTTTTTTGCATTATTTCTTCTCCGAACGGATGCAGCAGCATTTGGCGAAGCTGCGGATTGCATTGGCCATTCGCCGGGATATTATGGAGGAAGAGCTGTCTGTGACCGACTGGGAGTGGTCCAGTCCACCAGGAGGCTTTAATTTATGGGTGAAGCTGCCTGATTCTGTCCCGATGGATAGTCTTTTGGCGAAATGCATAGAACAATCGATTACGTTTGTGCCCGGTGCGATCTGTGATCCGCTGCGGGAGTTTAGCTCTTGGATACGCATCAGTTATTCCTATTTGAATGAACACCAGCTGCGCAACGGTTTGCAAAGGCTCGTCAGTACGGTTCGTCAGTTGAACATGTAGGAAAAGGAAGGGCTGGGTTGAATAATCCGTATTTGAAAATATAAAAATTTTAAGAAGTGCGATGTACTGTGTTATACTGAGTCTACCATTTACTGTTCTGTAGCATTCCCTACTCCATTTACGTGAGTAGGGTTTTTTATTTGTGTCTCAGACAACAAAAAAACAGACACCCTTACAGGAGTCTGTTTTTTGTGTTTGGTTAAATTAAACTTTTTGAACGTTAGTAGCTTGTGGTCCGCGTTGGCCTTGTTCTACGTCAAAAGTAACTTTTTGACCTTCGTCAAGGGATTTGAAACCGTCGCCTTGGATAGCAGAGAAGTGTACGAATACGTCTTCTTTACCTTCGCGCTCGATAAAACCAAAACCTTTTTCTGCGTTAAACCATTTTACTGTACCTTGTTCCATTGTTATTGCCTCCTAGTGTGTAACACACATATATTACTATCCTTGCTCTCAGGATCATCTAGACGAAATTTTGCTATCTACGCTATCCGTTGCTTCGAACAAAAATAATTCTCTACTAGCATAACAGGATATTGAAAGGATAGCAAATCATTCGCGTATATTTGATGAAAGAAAATATAAATGAGCCACTATACTAACTCCAACCCGTTCAGATTTCACAAGTTTTTATTCAGATCAGTCAATTCCTTGGCCGTCAGATTTCGCCATTGCCCCAATTTCAAATTCCCCAGCCCAATGTTCATGATGCGTACTCGCTCAAGCTTTCTTACCTGATAACCAAAAGCCTGACACATCCGTCTGATTTGCCGATTGAGCCCTTGCGTTAGCACGATATTGAAGACGCGGTCGCTGACTTTGGTTACTTTGCAAGGCTTGGTAGTCGTTCCGAGAATGCGTACGCCGTTTGCCATTCCATGCAAGAAATTCGCCGTGATGGGCTTGTCTACGGTGACGATGTACTCTTTGTCATGATTGTTCTCAGCACGCAAAATTTTGTTTACGATATCCCCGTCATTGGTTAACAGGATGAGGCCTTGCGAATCTTTATCCAGACGCCCGATAGGAAAAATCCGCTCCGGGTGATTCACGAAATCGATGATGTTGCCTTTGACGTGCAGTTCAGTTGTACACGTAATTCCAACAGGCTTGTTCAAGGCGATGTAGACATCTTTCTTTTTGACACCGAGGGGCTGTCCATCGATGCGAACGTCATCTCCTGACGCAACCGTACTTCCCAGTTCCGCGAGTTGGCCATTGATCGTCACGCGCTTGGACTCGATTAATTTATCGGCTTCTCTTCGTGAGCAAATGCCGGTTTCACTGATGAACTTATTAATTCGCATGAGACATTCCTTTCGCTATTACTGCTGCTTTTCCAGTTTTTCAAGTAATTTATTCCGCCAAGGCAGGGCCAATTCCTCCACCTCGAGCATACGCTGTATCGTCCCTTGGGATGGTGCCTTGTCATGGAAGTACAAGTGGTGGATGGAAGCCACACTGACTTGCTTTGGATGAGCAGAGATTAGGGCAATCTCTGAGTCTGGCTTGATCGTCCCTTCCTGCAAAACGCGGAAGAAATAGCCCGTATAGCCCATTTCCACCACGGCTTTGAGCAGTTGGTTATTGTTGTTGCGCTTGTTAATCGTCGCGCAAGGAAATCTGCCTTGGGTCACTTGCAGGATCGTATCACCAAATTGATACACATCCCCGATGCAAACCTGCTCTTCGGTCATGCCAGCGAGTGTGAGATTTTCTCCGAATGCCGCATTGGTCAGAGGTTGGCCGAATAACTTCTCCCAATGGGCATAATGTTCAAAAGGATACGCACAGACGACGCGGTCTGGGCCACCGTGATACTCTGGATTTGCGATATCGTCGTCATCAATTTTCTCGGAACGGACAACAAGCTCGTTTGCTTCTTCCTTCCAAATGCCGGAGAGATATTCCTTGCCGTTGTACATATTATTTTTAGGCAAACCTTTACTAATAGTAACGATTTTTCTGGTCAACTTATGCTCACTCCCAGCCTGTACGATTGCTTCTCTTTTTATCCCCATACTATACCACATTCCCTAATATCCTCCACAGCGGATGGGCATCAGCGAACGCTTCTGGTATGATGATAGAAAGGAATACACAGGAGGCCTCAGTGACATGCAATCATTTGGTGTGGCACTACACACAGATAAATATCAGATCAACATGATGTACGCCCATTGGGTAAACGGAACACACAATCAGAAGGTCGTTTTCGAAGCATTTTTCCGCAAGCTGCCTTTTGGAAACGGATACGCTGTATCTGCCGGATTGGAAAGAATCGTTTCCTATATAAAAAATTTGCGTTTTGAAGAAAGCGATCTCAAGTATTTGAGTGAGCAGGAGGAGAACTACGATCCGAAGTTTTTGGAAGAGCTGCGCCAGCTTCGTTTTAAGGGCTCGCTCTACTCTGTCAAAGAAGGAACCGTGGTTTTCCCGAACGAGCCGCTCATTCGCGTAGAGGGGCGTGTCATGGAGGCACAGCTGGTTGAGACGGCCCTGTTGAACTATATGAACTACCAGACGCTGATTGCAACCAAAGCTTCGCGGATTAAAAACGTGGCGGGCAATGATGTTCTTATGGAGTTCGGAACGAGAAGGGCGCAGGAGGCAGATGCTGCGCTGTGGGGGACGCGGGCAGCTTATTTGGCTGGCTTTGACGCGACATCGAACATGTTGGCAGGGAAAATGTTTGGCATTCCGACAAAAGGAACACACGCTCACTCATGGGTACAGAGCTTTGAGAGTGAGGAAGAAGCATTTGAGCGCTTCGCAGCAGCTCTACCAGGACAGGTAACCTTGCTGGTCGATACTTACGATACACTCAAAAGCGGCGTCCCGAATGCAATTAAGGTCGGAAAACGCCTGGAGAAACAAGGCAAAAAGCTGACAGCAGTGCGCTTGGACAGTGGCGACTTGACGTATTTGTCCTGCAAGACGCGTGAAATGCTGGATAAAGCAGGCATGACTGATGTGCAAATTGTCGCTTCCAACGATCTCGATGAGCACACGATTATGAACCTGAAAGTACAGGGAGCACGCGTAAATAGCTGGGGAGTTGGAACGCAGCTCATCACGGCAGCGGATCAGCCGACGCTCGGAGGCGTATACAAGCTGGTGGCACGCGAAGGCGTGGACGGAGAATATCAGCCGACCATCAAAATCTCCGGGAATCCGGAAAAAGTCACGACGCCGGGCATTAAAGATATGTACCGATTGATTGATCCGGAAACAGGCAAAGCGATTGCTGACTACATGTGCTTCCCGCATGAAACAACAGTCGAAAAGGGAGCCCCGCTCCATTTGTTCCATCCGAGCCATACGTATTTGAGCAAGCATTTGGAGAACTACCAGGCAGAGTCGTTGCTCGTTCCGGTATTTGTTGATGGGGAACTGATTTATGAACTGCCGACCCTCCAAGAGATTCGCAACTACCATCGTGAGCAACTCAAGCTGTTCTGGCCTGAATACTTGCGCATGTTGAATCCGGAGCATTACCGTCTGCACATCAGCGAAGAGATGTGGGAAACGAAAACAAAGCTGATGAAGGCATATTTGAAAAAATAAGAGAAAACGTCTGATGTGTCGCGAGGATGCATCAGGCGTTTTTTATT
This sequence comes from Brevibacillus sp. HB2.2, assembly GCF_013284275.1. Taxonomy (NCBI): domain Bacteria; kingdom Bacillati; phylum Bacillota; class Bacilli; order Caryophanales; family Paenibacillaceae; genus Brevibacillus; species Brevibacillus sp. HB2.2. The sequence continues at coordinate 37,450 of NZ_JABSUV010000037.1, read as the reverse complement.
TGTTTACCAAAAATAACACAATAATGTGAAAACAAAGAAAATAAATTGTCTGAATTTACTTTCATCGTATATAATTACTCCATTCATCCTTTAGTTCTGCGCCAAGGTGATGTGAAAAGTATTGGGGAGGAAGAGAGATGCTAAATACTGTAGAGAAAGAAAACCTGAATCCATACGAGATTGTGCAGAAACAGATTGACGCTGCAGCGGCATTGTTGGGATTGCGGAGCGATGCTGTCGAAATTTTAAAGCGACCCAAACGAGTATTGGCCGTCAGCTTTCCTGTCAAGATGGATGATGGCAGCGTGCGTGTCTTTGAAGGCTACCGATCTCAGCATAATGATGCAGTAGGACCGACCAAGGGAGGGATTCGCTTTCATCCGGATGTGACGATGGATGAAGTCAAGGCGCTCTCCATGTGGATGTCATTTAAATGTGGCGTGGTTGGTCTTCCTTATGGCGGCGGAAAAGGTGGCGTCATATGTGATCCCCACGAATTCAGCAAAAATGAGCTGGAACGAGTCAGCCGCGGCTTCATGGAAGCCATCGCTGATATTGTCGGACCTGAGACAGACATACCTGCACCCGATGTGTATACGACCCCACAAATTATGGGGTGGATGATGGATACGTACAGTCGATTAAAAGGCACCTATTCTCCGGGAGTGATCACTGGAAAACCACTCTCAGTCGGCGGCTCCAAAGGAAGAAACGAAGCGACTGCTCGCGGATGTGTCTTTACCATACTTGAAGCATTAAAAGATTCTGGACGCAAGCCAGAACAAACAACTGTCGCGATCCAAGGCTTTGGCAATGCGGGAAGAATAGCAGCGAGGCTGTTAACAGAGCTAGGCTTCAAAATCGTGGCAGTCAGTGACTCCCGCGGAGGTATTTATGATGCTGCTGGCTTGGATATCGAAAAGGTAGGACAGTTAAAAGACAACGCCACCATTTTGGACTATGTAGGTGGTACGGTCATCTCCAATGAACAGCTGTTGGAGCTCGAGGTGGACATTCTGATCCCGGCCGCGTTGGAAAATGTCATCACAGCAGCCAATGCCGACAGCATTCAAGCCAAGTGGATTGCAGAGGCAGCAAACGGACCTACTACACCCGATGCTGACGCCATTTTGCGGGAAAAAGGGATTACCGTGATCCCGGACATTCTCGCCAATGCAGGTGGTGTAACCGTTTCTTATTTTGAATGGGTGCAAAACCTGATGAATTACTACTGGTCCGAGGTTGAGGTAAACGAAAAGCTGCAAACGACCATGATTAACGCCTATCGCGCCGTAAAAGAACTCTCTGATCAATACAAGGTGGACTTGCGCACAGGAGCCTATATGATCTCGCTTTTGCGAATTACGGAGGCGATGGAAGCACGCGGCTGGATTTAAGGGAAGAAACCTCTTGCAACTTGCTTGCAAGGGGATTTTTTCGTTTTCCTTTGAGGGATTAGCAGGAAGGCGAGTATTTTTGTCGAATTTGTCGGATTATTGTTTTTCTACCTGTGTTCAAAGGATGGAAAGGGGGATTTTTATGCCAATCAAATTGCCAGACGAATTGCCTGCAACGGAAATACTCGCCCAGGAAAATATTTTTGTGATGAAGGATAGCCGTGCCTTCACACAGGACATACGACCGCTCAGGATCGTCATTCTCAACCTCATGCCGGTGAAGGAAACAACGGAAACACAGTTGCTCCGCCTCCTGGGGAATACGCCGCTACAGGTGGAAATCGTGCTTTTGCACATGTCCAGTCATACGTCCAAAAATACGTCAGAAGAGCATTTATCGTTGTTTTATAAAACGTTTGAGGAGATCCGTGACCAGCGATTTGATGGCATGATCATCACCGGAGCGCCAGTCGAACAGCTCGAGTTCACAGACGTCACGTATTGGCAGGAGCTGACAGAAATCCTCGACTGGAAAATGGAGAACGTCACCTCGACCATGCATATTTGTTGGGGAGCACAAGCGGGTCTTTACCACCACTTTGGCGTTCCGAAGCATCCTTTGCCAGGAAAAATGTTCGGAATCTTCCCTCACACGCTTAATAAGCAAAATGTGAAGCTGTTCCGCGGATTTGATAACTACTTCCACATTCCGCATTCCAGGCATACCGAAAATCGCAGGGAAGACATCGAGCAAGTGCCTGAACTGGAGATTTTGTCCGAGTCTGATGAAGCAGGGGTTTACATCGTAGCGACCAGGGATGGCAGACAAATTTTCGTGACAGGACATTCCGAGTACGATCCGACGACCCTGCAAGACGAGTACCAGAGGGATGTGAACAAAGGCCTGGATATAGCTGTTCCGCGTAATTACTATCCAAAGGACGATCCAAGCCGCGAGCCCATCGTCACCTGGCGCGCACATGCCAATCTGATGTTTTCTAACTGGTTAAACTATTACGTTTACCAAGAGACACCGTATGATTTGAACAACGACAAGCGATAGCAACGTAGCAGCCATCCGAGGTGATTCGGATGGTTTTTGCCATTTAGTATTCAAGAAGTACAGTTGTTTAGCCGATATAGAAAATGGTGGAAAAATAGAGAGGAGAGGGATGTGAGCATGAGAAACTGGCAAAAAGGAATGCTCGCTACGGCTGTTACCGTTGGGCTGATCTTTTCCAGCGTCGGCCAAGTACCGGCATTGGCGAATTCTGCGACGACAAGTACGCAGAAGAAGATTTCCAAGCTTGTAGTTGATACAAAGACAGTAAAATTGAAAAAAGCGGGGACACAGCAGTTGACTGTCCGCGTGCAATACACGGATAAAACAACGGAAGACGTCACACAACAAGCGGAGTGGACTTCCTCTGACAGTGACATCGCGAGCGTTGACAAGGGCTTGGTCACAGCAGTTAGTTCCGGTAAAACGAGAGTGAAAGCAAGCTTCGAGGGCAAAAGTGTGAATATCCCTGTTGAGATCGATGTGATTTCCAAGCTTACTGCTGACCAGAAGAAACTGGCTCTCAGCGTAGGTGGCACGAAACAAGTAAACGCAACAGCAACTTTCTCTGATAAGTCTACTGGTGATGTAACGGCTCAGGCAGAGTGGGAAAGCGATGATAAGGCAATCGTAACGGTAACGAATGGATTGGTTACGGCAGTAGGCTCGGGCACAGCGAAGGTCAAAGTGAAGTACGGTGGAAAAAGCGTCTCCATTCCAGTAGAGGTGGATGTCGTCTCCAAGCTGGACAGTGATAAGAAAAAGCTGTATCTGCGCCCAGACACTACCCAGTCGGTTACGCTGTTGGCTACCCTGTCTACGAAAGAAAAAGTAGATGTAACAAGCAAAGCCAAGTGGACATCCGACGATGCAAAAGTTGCCACAGTTGAAAACGGAGTCGTGACAACTGTAGGCTCTGGCAAAACGAGAATTAAAGCAACTTACGGTGGAAAGACGATCTCGATCCCTGTAGAGTCTGCTGTCATCTCCAAGATGGAATTTGACATGAAAAAGGCCGATCTCAAAGTTGGCGAATCAAAAGACTTGAAGGTATCTGTTATCTATACCGACAAAACCAAGGTAGATGTCACTACCGATGCAGACTGGATCTCCACGAACAGCTCCGTTGTGACTGTAGTGGATGGCAAGATCACGGCTGTAAAAGCAGGTCGTGCAACGATTGCCGCAACGTATAATGGAAAAGTCGTAAAAATACAGGTAACCGTGAAGTAACTCACGCTGGAGGAAAAGCCAGGGCGCGACTGCGTACCTGGCTTTTTCGCATACTCCGGCCTGTGGTAATCTGTAGCTAACGCTTTTGATTGCACGAAGACGGGGGACATCATGGATATTCGACAGCTGCAATACTTTGTGGAAGTAGTCAAACATAAAAACTTTACGAAGGCCGCGCAATCCCTCCACGTCTCTCAGCCTTCTATCAGCAAAATGATCAAGGCATTGGAAGAAGAGCTAGAGGTAGTTCTGCTGGATCGGACGGAGCGGAAAATGGATCTGACAGACGCAGGGGAAATGGTCTACAGCTATGCGACCAAAGTGTTGCAGCTGATGGAGGGCATGGCGTCGTCGATAGCAGAATTGCGAGACGTCGAGCGTGGTCGGGTCAAGCTGGGCATGATGCCAACGGTGGGTTCTTTTCTCTTGCCGAATGTGATTGCCTTGTTTAAAAAGCAATATCCAGGCATCGATATCGAGATGAAGGAATATAGCGCCAAGCTGCTTGAAATCCAAATGGAGCAAGGAAGCATCGATGTGGCCTTAACCGTTCTGCCAACGGATCAGGAGAAATTTGAGGCGGTTCCCTTGCTCGCAGAGGACCTCGTTGCGATCGTTCATCGGGAGCATTGGCTCGCGGGAGTCGATGAGGTGAGCTTGGAACAGCTCAAGGACGAAGCTTTCATTTTGTTTACCGAAGAGTACGCGATGCATGATGTGGTGCGCCATGCGTGCAAGCTGTCCGGCTTTGAACCGAATGTCGCTTACATGAGCTCTTTATGGGATTTTGTCGGAGAGATGGTGGCTACTCAACTGGGGATATCACTCATTCCACGCTCCATCGTGAGACGCTTGAATAACGGACAATTACACACCGTCAACATTTCCTACCCGGTGATTGACTGGCAGTATGCCTTGATTTATCGAAAAGAAGGGTATTTATCGCATGCGACAAAGGCTTTCATATCGTTTGTAGAGAAAATGTACAGCCATAACCAAATGGAATAGAAATGATGATGTTTATGTATTGTACGAATGGAATCGAGACGGCTTAGAATGAGGGTAACTCGTTCAAACAGTGACTTTTTGAACAACCTTTGTAGAGCAACTGGGGTGGTCTCGATGAAAAGATGGTTCTCCATCATCGCACAAGTTTTGCTTTTGTTCGGCTTCACCTGGCTGGGGAAATGGGTGACCTCGTTTTTTCACCTTCCTGTTCCCGGCAGTCTGATCGGACTCGCGCTATTGTTCATTTGTCTGTATACCGGCTTGATTCGTCTACAGTGGGTGGAAGCAGGAGCGACTCTGTTATTCTCGCAGATGATCCTGTTTTTCGTACCATCGTTGGTCGGGATGATGCAGTATCCGTGGTTATTAGGGATAAAAGGATTGCTGGTGCTTGTGGTCGTCGTGAGCGGGTGTGCGCTTGTGATGATTTCGACAGGTGTTGTTGCTGAGCGCATGTTCAATCGTGGAGAGGTGAAACAGCATGATCCTGTGGAAAACATCTAGTGTGCTCCTGACACTCGTTTTCTTCTATGCAGCTAAACGGTTCAACAAGAAAAGACCGTCTCTGCTATTTTCTCCGGCCATTTTGGCGCCGATTGGCTTGATTTTGTTTTTGCTTTTCGCAGGCATTCCTTATCAGGTGTACAGTGAAGCGACCTCGCTCTTTAGTGAGATGATGAGCGTAGTCACAGTAGCGTTTGCGATTCCGCTGTACCGAAATTGGTCGGTGTTAATGGCGCATCGCCGGATGATTTTGACGAGTCTTGCTACGGGTTCCTTCATTGCCATCATTGCAGGTGTTTCCACGACGATGCTCGTTGGATTGGGAAAAGAAGCGGCGATTAGCGTCATTCCTCGCTCGATTACCCTGCCGATTGCGATGAGCGTAACCGAGGCGATTGGCGGAATGCAGACGATGACGGCAGTATTCGGCATGCTGACCAGCTTCGCAGGTGTTTTTTTGGCTCCCACAATCATCAAGAGAATGAGGCTCCGACATCCTGTTTCCATCGGTTTGATGTACGGAATGGGTGCACATGCGTTGGGGATGGTAAAAGCGTTTGAGCGTGGGGAAACAGAAGGAAGCAGCGCGACTTTGGCTGTGATCGCCGGAGCGATGATTACCGTAGTGTGGGCGTTTACCTTGCTACCGGTGATCATGTCGTGGCTGGCTGTGTGAAGGAAGGGGCTGTTAGATAGCCCTTTTTGTATTACAATAATCGTATAAAAATAAAATTAAATGAATAAAAATACACAAGATAGTGGTGATCAAACATGAGAATTGAATCATTCTCTTTGCAACAATACGAGGACGTCATTCAGCTATGGCAACGAGCAGGATTACAGCTTTCTTGCTCGGATACACGTGAGGGATTGCGTAAAAAGCTGGAGCGAGACGCAGAGCTTTTCTTGGTGGCAATGAATGAGGAGGAAAGGATGATAGCAGCTGTAATGGGCAGCTATGACGGACGGCGAGGATGGGTGAATCATCTGGCAGTCGATCCGGATTTCCAAGGACAAGACATAGGGAGCAGGCTGATGGATGAGCTGGAAAAGCGGCTGGCGAATATCGGGTGTGAAAAGATTAACCTATTGATCGAGCCGACCAATCATGGTGTACAAGCTTTTTACAATCAGCTTGGGTATGAGCGTGACGAACTAATTTTTATGGAGAAGTGGATTGCTTCTGGTGAAGGATAAAAATGGAAGTGCAACATGACCGCCCAAATGCTGGCGAAAGGTGTATGATAGAGGACAAATAAAAGCTCCATAACTCTTTCAACATGGCAGGAGGCATCATGAGACCGCTGTATATCGTCCTATTACTCTGTACTAGCTTCCTTTGGGGAGGAAATTTTGTTGTCGGTAAATTTCTTGTTGGGCACGCGTCTTCCTTGACGCTGACCAATTTGCGCTGGCTCATTGCTGTTGTTTGCTTGTTGCCCGTTGTTTGGATACGCGAAAAGCGGATTTTTCCAACGCGAGAAGCACTCCTTCCTTTGATTGTGATGGGAGTAACCGGCGTAGCACTTTTTAATTTATTCATGTTCTGGGCCCTTGAGCGGACAGACGCGACCAATGTCGGGCTTTTGTCCACGCTCAATCCGGTTTCGATCGCGATTTTTTCCTTTTTGCTGATGGGCGATAAAATTCGACCGTTGCAGATTGTCGCGATGCTTGTCTCGTTTACAGGCGTGCTTGTGGTGATGACCAAAGGAGACTTCGCACACTTGTCCCAGTTGCACTTCAACACGGGCGATTTGTGGATGCTCGCCGCTGTCGCCATGTGGGGGATTTACTCCGTATGCGCACGGTGGGCGATGAAGACGGTCTCGCCGATGATGTCCACACTGTACTCGGGGATTTTCGGTGTTGCGCTGATGCTGCCCTTTAATGTCACCACATTTACAATCAGCAACACAGACTGGACGTTCTGGCTGTCGCTGTTCTACGTTGGTGTAATGGCAACTGTCGTCAGCATGGTGTTGTGGAATATCGGTGTACAAAAGGTCGGCGCAACCTCAGCAGGTATGTTCCTCAATTTCAATCCTATTTTTACGGCCATTCTTGCATTTCTTTTACTCGGCGAGCGTATGACCATCATCCAATTACTCGGCAGTGTAATCGTCATTGTCGGCTGCTATATGTTCTCGCGTTTAAAGCACGTCTCGACCCCGGCACCACATACAGTCAAGCAAGCACAAGGCTAAAAAGGAAATCCCTCGTCTGGTTAAAAAGGCGGGGGATTTTTAAGTTAGAAGGCACCGATCACCCCACAAGGCTAGTGAGAAGAAAAAGCACAGGGCTCGCAGACCTTGACAACGCCTACCCAGTCGGAACTACAAAAAGGGGACCACGCTTGTCGAACACTTCTCCTCTGAGAATCTTCCGCCCGTAGGGTGGCTTTGGCTCGACGGTCCCCTTTTTGTAGTGGAGACGTCCAGTGAATCCCCCTGCTGGCGTGTCAGAGTCGAAGAGAACTGTGCTTTTTCTTCTCCACCACTATGTTGACTCATGGTTTTTCGTCGATCACGTGGACATAGGCTTTCGCATACATATAAGAAGGACAGTGTGTGAAGGGGAGGTTGTATATGATTGTCATAGCGGGGAGACCAGCTAATCCCGCCTCGTTGGCAGCGGAATGGGGACTAAATCCGGTACAGCGTGAAACGGTAGCGATAATGGCACGTAGTGATGAAACATTTGAATATCCAACTCCTGAGCTCCTGCAATTTGAACTGAAAGTGCGCGATCATCTGGTGAGGTCTGCCTTGGCACTGAACGAAAGCGGCCTGGCCTTTTCTACTTTTGAAGAATCTCGTGCCAATCCAGCTTACTGGATTCGAACTGACCAAGGCGGATTCCGCTTGCGACCTGGAGTGCTGCCATCCAGCGGGATTATCAATATTTTTCGAGAGGGTCAAAAATACGCCACGGAGTGTGCTACGGCGATGGTCATTATTATTTATCATGCAGTCCTACAGTCCATTCGTTTACCGGATTTTGAGAGAATGTTTTCGGACATCTTGCTATATGACTGGCGGTACGATCAGGATTTGGACTTGCAAACAATAAGGACAAATACCTTTTTGCCTGGTGATGTGATTTATTTTGCCAATCCTGATTACGATCGTGAGACACCGCAGTGGCAAGGAGAAAATGCAGTAGTGCTCGGCAATGGCTTGTATTACGGGCATGGTGCGGGGATCAAACGGGCGAGTGAGATGGTAGCGTTTTTGAATGAACAACGAAGAGAGGGAGCAATGAGGTCTGCCTATCGGGCCAATCAGGCGACTCGGCCTGGTTTCGCCTACCTGTTTCCCTACGACAATGGTCGTTCTACCATGCAAGTTTTCGGCCAGCCCATACAAGCGAGCAGTCGAATTACAGCGCAGATCGGTTCTTTGTCTTGGGAGTGGTAAAATGAACAAAAGCCTCCTGCCAGAAATGCGGCGAGAGGCTTTTTTCACTCATGCTGGACAAGAAAATCGCTTCCAAGAAAACATAGACAGGTCAAGGGAAGCAGCTCCCTCTACTAGCAGTTGGCTGGTGGCTTCCCCGATCGCACTGGCGAATTTAAAACCGTGCCCGGAAAAGCCCGCTGCAAATACAAGCTGTGGATGTTGAGGATGACGGTCAATGACGAAATGCTCATCCGGTGTCATAGTGTAGATGCATACCTTGCCTTGGCGCAATGGGCCTGCTGCTCCAGGCATATACGCTTCCAAAAAAGAGCGAACACAGCCTTCGTCCGACAAATAGGTGCCAAAGGTACGTTCCAGTTTATCGGGATCGATGGCGTGCCCACCGTCATGGCGTCCGATTTTTACACCAGTGCCATCAAAGTTCGGAAATCCGTAGAACATGGAGTCATGAAGGCGAAAGATGAAGGCGGGAAAGCCATCCGCACTGTACTGGCGCTCATCTGCACCAAACCAGGCGACCGTTTTGCGTATAGGCTTAAGCGGGATGGACAAGCCCAATGAGTCAAGGAGCGAACCATTCCAAGCACCGGCGGATAGCAGGACTTTATCGCCGTGGTAGCTGGCAGATTCCGTATGCACAATGAACCCATTTTCTGCTGGTTCCAACTGCGTGACTGGCGTGTTCGTCAACAGTGTGGCTCCTGAGGCGAGAGCGAGCTCTCGATAGGCGCGAATTCCGTTTTCGGAATAAAGCACACCTGAGGTAGGCTCCAGGCAACCGTAGTAATCAGCAGGCAGATGGATTCCTGGCCAGCGTTGCATGACCTCATCGGCAGCGAGTACTTCCAAGGGCAGGGAGTACTGCTCGGCGCTCTCCCGAATTTCATTCAGGAAGGTACAATTCAGGGGTCCAGCGTTCAAAACACCGGTTTTGGCGAAGATCGGTATGCCGGATGCTTGTTCCAATTCTGACCACAGCTGTTGCGCCCGTAACGCAAGCGGGACGTACTGTTTTCCTTCTCCGTACGCATGGCGAATGATACGGGTATCCCCATGATGGCTGCCCATTGTGTGTGGGGGATCAAAGGCATCAATCATGAGTGTGCGCACGCCCTGCTTCGCCAGATAGTAGCCAGCTGCCATTCCCATCGAGCCTGCTCCCACAATAATGACGTCGTAGTTTTGCATCAGCAGTCCTCCATTCCGCTTATTTTTATCTATCTTACAGGAGTTTTCTGAATTGTGGATTTTAATTTTTTGTGTAAAGATCCATTTTTTTGTGTGCAATCAGGTTTATTCCATCAGTTGGGAGGGAAAAGGAGATTACGCTATCATCATATGTCAAGAAAAGTGGTGTTTACGAAATGAAATGGACGATCGGAAAAAAATTGGGTAGTGCGTTCGCGCTCATCCTGGTCATCATGCTGTTTATGGGGATCACGACCATTGTCAGGATGGAACAGATGAACCAGAAGATGGTGGAAATGAATACGAATTGGCGCCCAGGTCTGGAAGATATTTTGAAGATCAACATGACGCTGGAAACCGTTTACGGACTTACACAAACCATGCTTACGACAGAGGACATGGATGCCAAGAACAAGTACGCAAAGCAAGTCGATGACCAATTTGCCTATATGGACGGCTTATTGACCAGCTATGAAAAAACGATTTTCAGTGAAGAGGACCGTAACAATTTTGAAGGATTGAAGCAGGCGCTGAAAAAATATGAGGAATACAGTCCGCAATACGTGGCAATCGCCAAAAAGGTCGATATTAGAAGGCCAGCTACCGATGCAGACATGGCCGAGCTGGATCGCATCAAGAAAAAAGGCAGTGAATTGTTTTTAGAGCGTAAGAAATATTTGGATGCCATGATGACGAATAACAGTGAGGGAGCACAACGCGCTGGCGCAGAAAGCGCGGAACTGTATGAGTCAGTCAATCGGGACCTGAATATTACCTTGGTGATCTCTATCATTGCGTGTGTGGCGCTAGCTGTCGTACTGACGTCAAGCATCCGTCGACCGATCTTGCGTTTGATGGAAGAGATGAAGAAAGTGGCTGATGGTGATTTACGTGTGGAGCCATTGGTTGTCAAAAGTCGTGACGAGATTTTGGATCTGGCGAATTCGTTCAATGAGATGACTAGCAGTTTAACTACAGTCATTCGTCAGGTAGGCGGAACTTCCGAGCTGGTAGCCTCATCAGCTGAGCAATTGACGGCAAGTGCAGATCAGACGAGCAGGGCCACTGAACAAATTGCTGTTACTGTTCAAGAAGTGGCAGCAGGTGTTGATCGCCAGGTAGCGAGTGTGGAGAATGGGGCGAAATCCATTGATGATATGTCACGAGGAATTCGTCAAATCGCAAATAACGCACAGCAAACATCCAATATGGTGAGCGAAGTCGCCAACATGGCAGGAGAAGGGAACCAGTCGATTCAGGCAGCCGTTCAACAAATGAATGCGATCCACGATTCCATGCGTGAGCTCTCATCCGTGGTAGACGGTCTGGGCAATCATTCTCAAGCAATTGGAGAGATCATCGAGGTGATTACAGGCATCGCGGATCAGACCAATCTGCTCGCCCTCAATGCTGCGATTGAAGCAGCGCGCGCAGGAGAGCATGGACGTGGATTCGCGGTTGTTGCAGATGAAGTACGGAAGCTGGCAGAGCAGTCGGCACAGTCCGCCCAAAAAATCGCGCAGTTGATCAGTACGATTCAGACAGATACAAAAGTCGCGGTCGAATCGATGGAAACAGGCACACGGGAAGTACAAGAAGGAATTCGCGTCGTTCATCGTGCGGGCGAAACCTTCGGTCAAATTCAGAACTCGATTGGCACAGTAGCCGACCAGATTCACGATGTGTCTGCATCTGCCCAGGAAGTGTCCGCCCATTCCGAACAGGTCGTACAAGCGATGGAGCTGGTCAGCGAAGTTTCCGACTTGACTGCTGATGGCACGCAAAACGTTTCCGCTGCTACACAGCAGCAGCTCGCTTCTATGGAGGAAATCGCTTCGTCGGCAACAGCTCTTTCCAATATGGCAGAAGAGCTGCAGCACATGATTCGCCGATTCAAAGTATAGGCATATACCGAGTAAACGAACGCAAAAACGCCAACGTGATTGGCGTTTTTTTCTTTCCATTGTCATTTTTTTAGAAAAAGTTAATCTTTAGGAAATAGTTCATTAAGAACAGGTTTAGTAGGAGTTTATCTCTACGGACTACGATGGATTCAGAGGTTTAACAGGCAACCTACGCTCGGTACGCAACCGGGCTTAGACCTATATCTCAATCACATACCAAGGAGGAAGGTGCCGAATGTACAAACTCATCCTCACTGCAATCCCATTCGGAATGCTGCTGACAGGCTGCATGGATGAATCGTCCACAACAGCTCCGGCTGTAACGACCGCACAGCAGCAACAACAACCAGTGACACCACAGCCACAACCTCAACCAGAGAAAAAACGAACGCTATCTCAAGAAGAAGTGAAAGAACTGAACAAAAAACTGCTCTTTGCAGCAGCCGAGGGCAAAACCGATGAAGTCAAGGCTAGCTTGGCAGCAGGGGCTGAGATAAATGCACAGGATGATCGTGGAAGAACAGCGGCGATGGCGGCAACACACGGCAACCATGTGGAAACAGTGAAGGTCCTCATTGAAGCAGGAGCTGACATCAATATTCAGGACGACCGACAAGATAACCCGTTCTTGTATGCAGGAGCAGAAGGATACCTAGAAATATTAAAGCTGGTTATCGATGCAGGTCCAGATACGAAGATTTACAACCGCTTCGGAGGAACACCGTTGATACCAGCGGCAGAACATGGGTATGTGGAAGTAGCAAAGGAACTTCTTACCCGGACGGATGTAGACGTCAACCATGTGAACAATCCGGGCTGGACAGCAATGATGGAAGCAATCGTATTGAACGATGGCGGAAAAAACCAACAAGAGATGGTCCAATTGCTAATCGACCACGGTGCTGATGTAAACATCCCGGATAGCGAAGGAAAAACACCTCTATATCGTGCAAAAGAACGGGGTTATCACGAGATTGTACAAATCCTGCAAAAAGCAGGAGCACGCTAATATACGGAGGTAAGCTTACATTCACACTTCGAGCGCAATGGAAATATTCCTCGACTAGAATAAGTCGTAGCAAGATTGATTCTAGTCAAGGGAGGCTATGTTCATGACAAGCCATACGACCATTCAACCGAAGATTTTATATTACGGAACTCCCGTTGTCCTGTTGACGACTGAAAATGAAGATGGTTCAACGAATATCAGTCCCATTTCATCGTCATGGGCGTTAGGAAATTTTGTCATTCTGGGGCTCGGGTTCGGCTCGCATGGATTGGAAAATTTGCGTCAGCGTCCGGAGTGTGTTATCAATTTGCCGGATGCCTCGATGTGGCAGCAAGTGGAAGCGTTGGCTCCGCTAACAGGCTGCAATCCCGTACCTGACTATAAAAGGGAGCTGGGCTTCCGCTATGAAGCGAATAAGTTTCAGGCAGCCAATTTGACTCCTGTTGACTCTGACATCGTTCGTCCAAAGCGAGTAGGAGAATGTCCGCTTCAACTCGAAGCAGTCGTTCGCACCATCCGTTTTCCGGAATATGCCAACATGTTTGCGATCGTGGAGACAGAAGTGCGTCACGTCCATGCAGACAAACAGATTGTACAGAGTTCTCATCACGTGAACCCCCAAGCGTGGAATCCACTGATCTACAACTTCCGCCATTATTTTGGTCTCGGTGATCAGTTGGGGAAAACATATCGATCAGAAACGTAGAACGTCAAAAACGCCAAGTTTTTGGCGTTTTTGGATTTTGGAATGCAACATATGATATATTAGGTGTTGCCTAATAAAGTTAGTTAGTACCGAAAAATGAGGGGTGAGTAGATGCTTGTCTGGATGTTGCGAAAAGTAATGGCAGAAAGAGGAGTTTGGACGGGAGCTGCTCTAGCAAGGCTGTTGAAAGAGAAAGCAAATTACAGTCTGTCTCCAGCCTCCATCAGCGCTTTACTAACCAGTCAGCCCAAACAAATGAAAACCGAGACACTTGATGCACTCTGTACAGCTTTAGAGTGTACACCAAATGACTTGTGGGCATATACACCGCCTAATAGAGTGAAGGGAGCATAAAAATATGGCAGTGAAACAGATTTTGCCTTTTGGAGACCCGATTCTGCGCAAAGTAGCCAAGCCAGTGGAAGAGCTGAATGAGAAAACGTTCAAGCTACTGGATGAGATGGCAGAAACCTTATATGCCGCGGACGGCCGTGCTGGCCTTGCCGCACCTCAAATCGGCATTCTTCGCAGGGTTGTTGTCATGGATTGCGGAGATGGATTAATTGAGCTCATTAACCCAGAAATCATCGAAAGAAGTGGCGAACAAATCGGAATGGAAGCTTGCTTATCTTTTCCGGGTTATTATGGCAATGTAAAGAGAGCCGAGCATGTGAAAGTAAAGACATTGAACAGACAAGGCGAGGAAATGATCCTTGCGGGAGACGGATTCCTTGCTGTTTGCATGCAGCATGAAATCGATCATTTAGACGGAATTTTATTTGTGGATCATGTTCAGGAAAAATGGCTGTACCATGAAAAAACAAGGCAAAAAGTCGATGTGCTAGATGTGATCCGCTTAACAAAAAAGGCCTAACAAAAAGGCGTACCGTTCCCATTCGGGAAATATGATAGTAGAAGGCCGTTTGTTCCGGATATCTGAAGAGCGGCATTATTACGTGGAGGAACATACATGGAACAACTACTGATAGGTAGCTTTCTATCTGCCATGGCTACAGGTGTGGGCGCCTTGCCTATCCTTTTTTTTAAGTCGGTATCACATCGATGGCGGGATATATTGCTGGCGTTTACGGCTGGAATTATGGTGGCTGCCTCGACATTCAGTCTGATCCCACAGGCACTTCAGAGCGCGCCATTTATTATCGTTTGTTTAGGAGTGCTTACCGGAACATTGATGCTTACAGTGTTGGAAAGCATTGTCCCACATATCGATCTGGAGCATACGAGAATCAACATTTCGATGGATTCGCAATCGCTGCTAATCTTGGCCGCGATTACCTTGCACAATATACCAGAGGGCTTGTCCGTGGGCGTGAGCTATTCGAGTGAACAGTCTGGCTTGGGTGGCCTGATATCTTTTGCAATTGGTCTGCAAAATGCCCCAGAAGGCTTCCTAGTTGCCCTCTTCCTGATCAATCAAAAGGTCAGTCGCTTCAAGGCCTTTTTGTTAGCAACGCTGACTGGAGCAGTCGAAATCGTCTCCGGGATCTGTGGTTATTATCTGACCTCTGTGGTTCACGGGTTGGTGCCATATGGGCTTTCCTTTGCCGCAGGCGCGATGTTGTTTATCGTTTACAAGGAACTCATCCCCGAAAGTCATGGTGATGGTCATGCTCGTTCCGCAACTTTTTCGTTCATCCTAGGACTTTTGGTCATGATTGGACTAGTTCATTCATTTGGATGAGCGTTTTTTTCGAAAAGCCTCACAAGTGAGCGCAAAAATTCCGAAACCATATATAGATAGATTTCGATTATGGAAGTAGGGAGTGTCACGATGGAAAAGTCTACCTTGATAGGTATAGTTTTAGGTATTGTCGCAGTAGTGGTCGGGATGATCTTGAAGCATGCAAGTCCTATGTCATTACTGAATCCAGCAGCAATTATGATCATCATCGTAGGTACTATTGCTGCCCTTTTCAACGCGTTTCCCATGTCGGAAATGAAGCGTATTCCAGCCCTTTTCAAGATAATTTTTAAAGAACAAAAGCTCCCTGAAAAAAGAGAATTGATCGGTCAGTTTATGAACTGGGCTTCCATCGCTCGTCGCGAAGGATTGCTTGCACTTGAAAACACTTCTGATGAGATTGAAGATCCATTTCTGCGTAACGGTATGAAAATGATCATTGATGGTGGGGAACCGGATTTTGTTCGCGATGTTCTGAATGAAGAAATTCACGCCATTGAAGAGCGCCATCAGGCAGGAGCCCTTGTCTTTAGCCAAGCGGGAAGCTACGCTCCGACACTCGGGGTATTGGGTGCGGTTGTCGGTCTGATTGCCGCCTTGGGTAACTTGAGTGACATCGATGCCTTGGGTATCTCGATTGCGGCTGCGTTCGTAGCTACCTTGCTCGGTATTTTCACGGGTTACGTATTATGGCACCCGTTCGCGACCAAGCTCAAACGAAAATCAAAGGCAGAAATTGAAATCAAAAAAATCATGGTCGAAGGATTGCTCTCCATTCAAGCGGGTGTATCCCCGACTGCGATTGAGCAAAAGCTGCTGGTTTACATTCCATACCAAGAGCGTGCGGAAATGAAAGAAGAAATGAAGGAAGAGAAGAGGGAGGAAGGAGCTGCGGTAAATGGCTAAGCGACCAAAGAGACATGCTCATCATGAAGAGCATATGGACGAGTCTTGGCTAATTCCATACGCGGACTTGCTTACCCTTCTGCTTGCTTTGTTTATCGTGTTGTTCGCCTCTAGCGAGATGGATGCGAAGAAGTTCGACCAAATGGTTCGGTCCTTCAGCGTTGCAATCAACGGCGGTACGGGAGTCATGAACTACCCAAGCCCGGTACCCCTAGACCCGCAGCTTCAACAGCAAACCTTGCACAAAGGCGCACAGGAAGCAGAAAAACAGAAGACAGAAGAAGAAAAGCGTCTGGAAGAAGCGGTCCGCAAAGAGACAGAGGACTTGAAAAAGCTACAGACAAAGCTGGACGGATACATTCAGCAAAACAAGCTACAGGACAAGCTCCAGACGAAGCTGACCGATGAAGGTCTGCTGATCACCATTTTGGACAATGCGTTGTTTGACTCCGGTAAAGCTGATCTGAAACCGGAAGCGAGAAAGCTTGCGAGTGAAATGGCAGGAATGTTGGTGCCGCACCCGAAAAAAGTGACTGTAACTGGTCATACGGACAATGTGCCGATTCGCCGGGCAGAGTTCCCATCCAACTGGGATCTCAGTGCCAAACGTTCTGTTAACTTCTTGAAGGTGCTTCTGGAAAACAAGAATCTAGACCCGACGAAGTTCAGCGCGACAGGCTTGGGAGAATACCATCCGGTAGCGCCGAATACGACGGATGAAGGCAGAGCGAAAAACAGACGGGTAGAGGTAGCGATCCTGCGTGATCTGGCTTCTCCTCCGAAAAATACTGTGAATCCGTAATAATTAAAAGGATAGCTTCCTCGGGAGGCTATCCTTTTTTGTTTTTGTTTATAGTAGCTGTAGTGGAGGGGAAGAAGCCCATTTCCAGTCTACGCTTCGGCCTACGCCCCGCAAGGGGTTAGACTGTCCGCTCCGAAATAAATGTCGGGAGCGCTTCAAAAGTAGAGTTTCGAGGATGCATTCGCAGAGGTTGAAGCTGAAAACCCCCGCCATTTATTTCGGAGCTTGGTAGGGCTCCAGAGGCGCTAGGACTGGAAATGTGCTTCTTCCCACGCGGCTACTGTATTCATCTTGAAAGCAGCATTCATGGGGTCTATTTCTTCTTTATAAAGAAGGTGGAATGACAACAGTTCGCAGAGGAAACAGGAGAAATAAGCGAAGATCTTTGGACACACCTACCGAGGCGCAGTGAAAAAAAGAGAAACTGCCTTTAGCGTCCACCTCTGAGAAGCCTCCTGGATCATCGACTTTGGACGCGGTTTCTCTTTTTTTCACGGAGCCGGGCCCCCCCAGCTCCCGCGCAGGTGTTCCAAGAATCTGAGCGTTTTCTCCTGTTTCCTCCCCACCACAACAGCTAGTCAGAGGAAGCCTCCCCCAATTCCAGCTTCAACTGCCCCATCCGCATTTCGCCCCACTCATACATCATTTCTACTATAGGCAATAAAGTCATCCCCAACTCCGTCATCGAATACTCCACCCGCGGGGGAACCTCCGGGTATACTTCCCGGTGAACAATTCCGTCTTCAATTAGCTCTTTTAACTGATTCGTCAGCATTTTATGAGTGATTTTTGGGAACAGCCGTTGCAGCTCACTGAAGCGATGCGGGCCTTCTACCCCTAAATGCCACAGGATCACGACTTTCCATTTTCCGCTGAACATAGACAAGGTCAGCTCCTTGGAACAGGTGAAATCACCGTTTTTGATTTTTTCCAAGGTTTCTTTCCGCAAATCGGACATAGTTTTCTCCTCACAATTCTATCTTCGGTGCAACAGCTCTAGCAAAGCAAACACTCTTATGTTGCGACACGTTCCCCTCCATCATAAACCGTACAGGATGATTTTTCATTGAGTTTTCCGGTTCATCTTGACAGTGTTCATGAAAATGAAGATAATAAAAATAATAACTAAGTAAACAACTCGGAATACTAAAAATAAAAGAGGTGAGTTCTTTGGAACGGATTTTACAAATACCCAGCGACACGATTTCGTTGACGGCTACCCTGCATGAACCTACATGCACAACAGGCAAGACCAGAGTGAAATACCCGTTGGTTGTCATTTGCCATGGCTTTATCGGCAGTCGGATTGGAGTGAACCGCTTGTTTGTAAAAGCTGCCAGAGAATTAGCTTCACACGGTTTTGGCGTACTGCGCTTCGATTACGGAGGCTGCGGGGAAAGCGATGGCGATTATGGGGCAGGTGGTTTGGACGTCTTGCTTGCACAAACACGAGATGTTCTCGACCATGTTTTCACACTGGAACAGGTAGATCAGGAGCGTGTGTGCCTGCTAGGGCATAGTTTGGGTGGTGCGGTCAGTGTGCTGACAGCGAGCCAGGATAAACGAATACACTCCCTCATTCTATGGGCACCGGTAGCACGTCCCTTCGATGATATCGTTCGGATCGTGGGGGAAAAGGAATACAAGGAAGCACTTTCATACGGAAAAACGGATCATTTGGGCTACGGATTGGAGAAGCGCTTTTTTCAGTCGCTCGGTACTGCTCTCCCGCTACGTCAAGCCAAGCAGTTTGAGGGAGATGTGTTAATCCTGCATGGCAAT
Organism: Brevibacillus sp. HB2.2; assembly: GCF_013284275.1. NCBI lineage: Bacteria > Bacillati > Bacillota > Bacilli > Caryophanales > Paenibacillaceae > Brevibacillus > Brevibacillus sp. HB2.2. The sequence continues at coordinate 18,827 of NZ_JABSUV010000037.1, read as the reverse complement.
CGAGATGACGTCATTGCGGTGGATGCTATGTTTCATTATGAGCGAGAGCTGCATCTGCGGAGACGGGGGAGTTGCGAAACAGAAGTAGTTGTAGGGGGAGATCATACTTTTTCCTCGGCGGACAGCTACAAGCGCTTGATAGCGAGTACGAAGAGCTGGTTGAATCGACTGGTTGAGAAGGAGACGGTTGCCGTATAAGAAAAAGGGATGGCCCTGGTGACGGGCTATCCCTTTTTTGCGATATTGGCTTTGATTTCGTTCAAGAGCCCGCGGCAACCCGCATCCACCAGGTCATACACATACGTGAATCGCCCAGTATAATAAGGGTCTTCCACATTTTGTTCCTGGGCAGAATCGGCAAAGTCGAGCAGGCGGTACACCTTTTTACCGGAAGGCGCCATTTGCTTGAGTGCGGACAAATTTTCCTCATCCATGCAGACGATGTAGTCATACTCCGAGAAGTCCTGTGTGACAATTTGGCGAGCACGCAGTGTGTTATGGGCAATCCCATTCTCGGTCAACACTTTTTGTGTACCTTTGTGCGGAGGTTCACCTGTGTGCCAGCCACCGATCCCCGCTGAATCGATGGAGATTTCCCCTGCCAATCCCTCAGACTCTACGAGATGGCGAAATACGGCTTCGGCCATGGGCGAGCGGCAAATATTGCCAAGACAAACAAACAAAACGGTTGTCATATATACGTTCCTCTCTTCCTGTGTGTGATGCTTCTGTATGTTAGAATACCATAAGGAGGCAATCTTCAATGAAAACATATCTGTACCGCATACGTTTTGTCATGGCTGTCATTGTTGTCACCGTTTTACCGATTATCATTACCGGAATCGTATTGGTAAAATCGGCAGAGCAGGCTTTACTGGCGGAAAAGAAACAAAAGCTAATCGCCATCACGCAGCAGCTGGATTTTGCGCTGTCGAAAGATTTTGACACCATCGTCGTGGAAGCTGGATTAGAAAAGGCGGAAAAAGAGCACAAGCTTCAAGCATTAAACGAGAAAATGCAACCGCTTACAGATCGGATCGCTCTAGCCCACCCGGGAATTGGCGTCGGGTATTATTCCGCAGCTCTCGATTCCATCGTGACGTATGGACCCAGCAATGAAATGAGCTTGTACATAGGACAATCAATTAGCGAAACCCATCCGGGTCGCAGTGTCATGCAGACAAGGCAGACTGATGTAGTAATCGGCGAACAAGTACGCGGCAACATCATGAACGCCATGGTTCCGCTCATTCGAAATGATCAAGTGATCGGCTATGCTTGGGCGAATGAGCTCATGTCTACGATCGATATACAACTCGCGGGAATGCGACAAAGCATTTATGCGATTTTGGGCATTGGCTGTATGATCGCAGCAGCGGCCAGCGGTTTGCTCGTCCATCGCTTTGAAGTGATTTTGTCAGAGATCAAGTCAGGGCTGAAGCGGCTTAGCCAAGACCTTTCCTTTCGCTTGAGGAAAATGGACGGAGAGCCTGGAGAAATTACAGGTGCGATTAACAATCTGGCGAGTGATTTGCAGGCTAGCCGTAGCCGCACGGAGACAATCATGAATAGCATGGACAGTGGAGTCCTCGCGTTGGATCAGAGCGGGCACCTGATTGCATGGAATGAGACAGCGATACATATGATTGGCTTCACGTCCAGTCGAGCAAAGGGGATGCATTACACGGAAGTTTTTACAGAGAGTGAGGCCCTCCTTCATATCCTGTTGGATACGCTGCAAAACGGTCAAGCGATTCGGGATGCGATGTGGCGCCATCAGCATCCGGACAGGGGCGTGCTCTGGTTAAAGGTCAGCTCTTCCATTTGGAAAAATACGACAGAGGAAGTGCTGGGGGCGATCGTCGTGCTGGAGGATCGCACACAATGGCGGAGGATGGAGTCAAGGCTGGCTCAAGCTGAGCGGCTGGCGGTCATAGGGGAGTGGGCGACTAGCATTGCCCATGAGGTACGCAATCCGCTGACGGCTATCAAAGCTTTCGCCCAGATCATCGAGGAGGAATGGCCAAAAGACCATGGCTCTCGGGAATACACAGGGATTATTGTGGAGGAAGTCGAACGTCTGAACCGTTTTACTGACGAGCTCTTGTTATTTTCTCGTCCCAATGAAGAGTCGAACGTACCTGTGCGCGTGCAAGAGGTAATCCAGCACACACTTAAGCTGATGGAACATGCCGAGGGCTTCAACGGAGTGAATGTACAGCTTGTTTATAACGAGGATATTCCTGCCGTGATGTCTTCACCAGAGTTGTTAAAGCAGGTGTTTTTAAATATATTGCACAACGCACTGCAAGCAAAGCCTATGGAAGGTCGTATCCAGATTGATATCAAAAACATAAATAATGATGTGCATGTCCAGGTAACGAATGAAGGTCCGCCTATTGCGGAGGAAAATCTGCTGGCTATATTCGAACCGTTTTTCACGACGAAGCAAACAGGTACGGGACTAGGACTGGCGATCTCCCAACGGATTGTGCAAGCATATGGCGGACATATTTTTGCTCAAAATACCCCCGAAGGCGTTTGTTTTACTGTCGTACTACCGATTCGGGCAAAAGGAGGATTGTGATGACGAGCAAAGTGCTGATCGTAGACGACGAGGTCAATGTGAGAAAGGCATTGTCAACTACGCTGCGCAAAATGGGATACGAGCTCCTGGAGGCTGGCAGTGGAGTAGAGGCATTGGAACAGGTCGAACGCTTTTGCCCGGAAGTCATGCTTTTGGATCTGCGTATGCCTCAATTAGACGGCATGGATACGTTGCGCCGCCTGAACGAGAGAAAGGGAAGGCTCCCGAGAGTCGTGATGATGACTGCCTATGGTTCCGCCAGTGACGTCATGGAGGCAATGAAGCTGGGAGCGTTTGATTATGTGCAAAAGCCATTTGACTTGGGGGAGGTCAAACAAGTCGTTGCTCATGCACTCACACAGGGAGAGCTGCTTGAGCAAGGTGAAGTCGGGAAAGTCCTACAGGAAGAGCAAGCGAATCCAAACAGAACCAGCTTGATTGGACTGAGTCCGGCTATGCAAAACGTGTACAAGCTGGTGGGAAAAGTAGCGATGTCTAAAGCCACTGTTTTGATTGAAGGGGAGAGCGGAACAGGCAAAGAGCTCATTGCAAGAGCGATCCATTCCAATAGCCCGCGGGCGGACAAGCCACTCATTCCTGTCAATTGCGGCGCGATTCCTGAAAATTTGCTGGAGAGCGAGTTGTTTGGCTATGAACGGGGTGCATTTACAGGGGCCGTTCATCGCAAGCAAGGACTGTTGGAGCTTGCGAATGGAGGTACTTTGTTCCTTGACGAAGTAGGAGAACTGAGCCTTTCTTTGCAGGTAAAACTGCTACGGTTTTTGCAGGATCGTGTATTTATTCGGGTAGGGGGCATCGAGGCTATATCGGTTGACGTTCGCGTGATTGCTGCCACCAATCGTGATTTGCAGGAAAGAATTCGCCAGGAGCTTTTCCGCGAGGATCTCTACTACCGGCTCAATGTCGTTCCGATTCGCATGCCGCCGCTTCGTGAGCGAAAAGAGGACATTCCTCTGCTAATCCGTCACTTTCTCGCTAAATATGGAAAAGAGGCAGGGAAGCATGATCTCTGCTTGTCCGCTGCTGCCACGGAAGCGCTAATCGCCTATCACTGGCCAGGCAATGTGCGTCAGCTGGAGAATACGATCGAACGGGCTGTGGTTTTGAGCAGAGGAGCAGTTATCGGTCACGAGCATGTCTTATCCCCCATTCAGGATAACAAAATGAGCGAACAGATCCCAGGCCATGGCAAAATCAGCTATGAAGGACGAACCATGCGGGAAATCATTGCCCAGGTCGAGCAGGAAGCAATTGCCCATGCCTTGCGCAAAGAACGCGGCAACAAGCTACAGACAGCGAAAAGGCTAGGCATATCACGGCGGGCACTGCTCTATAAGCTGCAAATGTACGGATTGGATTCAGCAATAGGGGAAAGAGACTAATCGCCTGAAGTGCGCAAACAAGTGCCATACTGTGCAAAAAGTAGTCAGCATTGCAGAGCAATTGTTTTGAAAGCGTATTCATTTTCCTTGAAAAACAGATTGGCATCCCTCTTGCTATATCGGAAGGCATACGTACATGAATGCTTTTGGAAAAGGGGATGAAAATGTGTTTCAAGCTTTAACGAATGCTTCGGTCCGCATGGTGCAACGCTATTTGCCAGATGCCTTTTTATTTGCAATCATTTTGACCTTCCTCGTGTTTGTTGCCGGGATCGTCGTCAATGGCAAAACACCGATGGAAATGGTCAACTACTGGGGAGGCGGCTTCTGGAGCCTGCTCAGCTTTACGATGCAAATGGTCTTGATCCTGATTACAGGTCATACGCTAGCCAGTACGAATATTTGTAAGCGTGGCTTGAATGCCTTGGGATCACTGGCAAAGACGCCAGGACAAGCGATTGTACTCGTCACAGTCGTTTCCTGTGTGGCCAACTGGATCAATTGGGGATATGGGCTTGTCATCAGTGCGCTATTGGCACGCGTTCTTGCCAATCAAGTGGAAAGGGTAGACTATCGATTGCTCGTCGCCAGCGCATATGGCGGATTTGTCGTCTGGCATGGAGGGCTTGCTGGCTCTGTTCCTTTGACAATCGCCACGGAAAAGCATAGCCTGGAAAACATCATCGGTGTTATTCCGACCTCGGAAACGATGTTTTCACCAATGAATCTGACCATCGTAGTCGCAATCATGATTGTCCTCCCGATTGTGAACAGATTCATGATGCCTGCCGAAAAAGATACAATTGTATTCAAGGGCGAAGGGATCGCGCAACAAGAAATGGCTGCTGCTGATTTAACGGTCGACAATACTCCTGCTTCCAAAATGGAAAACAGCCGTTTGATCTCGGTTCTTGTTTCAGCACTCGGAATTATTTATTTGATTTACTATTTTGCTGATAAAGGCTTTAAGCTGAATTTGGATGTCGTCATCATGGGCTTCTTGTTTCTAGGCATACTTCTTCATGGGACACCGCGCAAGTTTTTGGATGCCATGAATGAAGCAGTGAAAACCACGACAGGGATCGTCGTGCAGTTTCCGTTTTATGCAGGGATCATTGGGATGATGACGGCTTCAGGACTGGCAGCGAGTATCTCTCAATGGTTTATCAGCATCTCGACGCCTACTACCTTTCCGCTGTTCACGTTTTGGAGTGCAGGCCTATTGAACATATTCATTCCTTCTGGTGGAGGGCAATGGGCAGTACAGGGACCAATCATGCTGCCTGTTGCCACTGAGCTGGGCGTTTCCCATGCAAAAGTCGCGATGGCCATTGCTTGGGGGGATGCGTGGACGAACCTGATTCAGCCATTCTGGGCGTTACCTGTGCTAGCTCTTGCTGGATTAGGTGCGAGGGATATCATGGGCTACTGCTTGATGATGCTGATCGTGACAGGCGCCATTATCAGCTTGGGCTTCTTGCTTTTTTAGCGAAGCGCGCACGTTCATTGCCAATCACGGCGTTTTTTGATATGATGGTGAGAGTTACCCCAAGAAAAGAACTGCATATATACGGAGTTTTCTAGGGTTCCGCGGTCAGTCATCTGGCCGGTCAGGACCGAGAGAAAACCCACGACCACGGTCGTGTACACGGAGGGATAAAAGCCCGGGAGGAATATCTGTGATGGTATTCACCCGAGGCTTTTTTTGCATTCGGAAAGACTGAGCCATCTTGGATGAGTATGTATTTTGGGGAACGATAAAAACGGATACGTCCGTTGCGATGAGCGAAAAAGAAAGAGGAGGGAGCCAGAAATGGGGAAATATTGGTTGATGGTTGTCGTAGCAGCAGTATTTGAAGTCATGTGGGTAGCGGGCTTGAAGCACGCCGACGGCTTTTGGTCATGGGCGTTGACCATCCTAGCGATTATTATCAGCTTTGGTGTTTTGGTCTATTCAGGGAAAAAGCTGCCGACGAGTACGGTTTATGCGATCTTCGTCGGTTTGGGTACGGCCGGTACCGTTATTAGCGAAATGGTCCTGTTTGGAGAACCGTTCAGCTGGGCGAAAGTAGGCTTGATCGCACTTCTTCTGGGCGGAATCCTTGGGTTGAAGCTGGTCACACCGGATCATGAAGAGAAGCCGAAGAGGGAGGGTGAAGTGGCATGACATGGTTATCCTTAATTTTTGCAGGGTTGTTTGAGGTCGTTGGAGTGATGGGGATTACACAAGTTAACCAAAAGCCTTCGTTCCGCTCGTTTGCGGTTCTGATCGGTGGCTTTTCTCTCAGCTTCTTCCTCTTGTCCTTCGCCATGAAAGAAATCCCTATGGGGACAGCCTATGCGGTTTGGACAGGGATTGGTACGGTAGGAAGCGCTCTGGTCGGGATGTTGTTCTATGGAGAAGCAAAAGACAAGCTGCGAATCTTGTGCATCGCCATGGTGATTATAGCTGTAGCAGGATTGAAATTAGTAGCATAAGGTAGCGGTATCAAGGGTAGGCAGATGTTCCACTTCGGATGTCTGCCTTTTCTTTGTGTATATGTTCCAATTCTCATAAGGAACACTCCTTACGAATAGGGAATAGTAAAGAAAATCATCTCGTTCAAGGAGGGAATGGCAACACCATGGGCTCTTTCTGGGCAACGCTAAAAAAGGGAAATACGTCCTCGGCGACAGCGGCCTTGGGGAACACAGGGCTTGCTATCGCAAAAGGCTTTGCGGCTGTCTATAGTGGGAGTGGAGCCATGTTTGCGTCGGCAATGCATTCGGTAGCCGATGCGGTCAACCAGTTCTTCGTTTTCTTTGGCAGCGTGCTTGCAGAGAAAAAACCGACACCGAGGTTCCCTACAGGCTTTGGTCGTGTCATTAACCTTTTCTGTATGGTCGCGGTAATCGTCGTAACCATCATGGCCTACGAAACCATTATCAAAGGCTTCCATCTCATTTCCGAGCCAGCAAAATCCAGCCACTTTTGGCTGAATTTCATCATTCTCTCTCTGGCGGTCATTGTGGATGGGTACGTACTCGTAAAAGCGATGTTTGAAATCGTTCATGAAGCGCGGGTGGAAGCGAAAGGCTTTGCTGTCATCCCAGCAGCCTTTCGAAATGTAGGACGTGCGGCTCCGCCGACACGACTTGTCTTTTACGAAGACATCGTAGCGACGCTCGGTGCGTTATTGGCGTTGATTGCCGTTATCGTCACTACGTTTACTTCCTTTGCCTTACTGGACGGGATTGCCACCATTCTGATCGGGATTCTCATGGTGGGTGTGGCATTCAAGGTAGGGTACGACAACATGGTCGGTTTAATTGGTATTGCAGCTCCCAAAGAAATCGAGGATCGGGTAGCCAAAGTCATTTTTGCTGATCCAGATGTGACGGACATCAACAAGTTACGAATTGTACAGGAAGGGCGTTTTTACCACGTGGAGAGCTACGTAGAGCTGCGGACTGGATTGAGCCTTGCTGTGGCGGACGATATTAAATACCGCATTCGCGACAGCTTGCTCACTGACCCGGATATTAGCGATGTGACGATGGGGATTTTGGAGGACAATGGCGAGGACGACTGGAAGCCACTTATGGGGCAGAGAACCACATAGACGAAAAAAAGCCCCCACCAGCCATCTAAGCAGGTGTGGGGCTTTGGTTTGTGCTGAGGTGTGATGATTAGGAGACGGTCAACAGTTCTTGTTGCTCCGATTCATCTTTGTCCAAATGCGTAATCAGAACGCGTGTGACACGGTGATGATCCATCTGTTTGACGGTGAACAGGTGGTTTTCCCATTCGACTGTTGCACCAACAGCGATGTCTTCTTCCAGCTGGCTGTACAGCCAACCACCAATCGTGTCTACATCTTCGGATTCGAGCTCGAACGGAAGATGGTCATTCAGGTCAGCCAACACGAGCATACCGGATACGGAGAGGCCATTATCCAGCTTCTCAATCTCTGGTCTTTCCTCGTCAAACTCGTCTTGGATATCCCCAACGATTTCTTCTAAAATATCCTCCATCGTCACGAGACCGGCTGTTCCGCCGTACTCGTCGATGACAATAGCAAGCTGCGAACGGTTTTTTTGCATCAGACGCAATACCGTGCTGATTTCCATGGTTTCCGGTACAGTCAGGACGGGGCGGAGCAACGAATCCAGCTCTACGCTTCCCTCTTGTAAGGCAGAGAGGTAAAAGTCTGTCGCATGGACAAAACCAATGATGTTGTCCTTGTCCTCAGCTGCAACTGGAAAACGGGTGTGGCGCTGCGAGCGAATAATCTCCAGGTTTTCTTCAAAGGTATTCGTCGTATATAAGCAAACCATATCAATGCGCGGGATCATTGTTTCCCGAGCAACGGTTTCGGAGAAGTCAAAAACTTGTTCCACAAGGGCCAATTCGGTTTGGTCGATATGGCCACTTTGGTGACTTTGGTTGACCAGAAGGCGAATTTCTTCTTCTGTATGCGCCGCTTCATGTTCTGAGATGGCTTCGAGTCCCAGACGTCTCATGAGAGCGTTGGCGGTTCCGTTCAAGAACCAGATTGCAGGGTAAAGCAATTTATAGAAAAACATCAATGGCGCGGCAACCCACAACGAGGTCATTTCTGCTTTTTGAATGGCCAATGATTTCGGAGCCAACTCACCCAAGACAATGTGGAGGAACGTAATAATCGCAAAGGCTACACCAAAAGAAATCGCGGAGATCGCATATTCAGGCAATCCAGAAGATCCAAGCAAAGGCTCCACAATCATATGGGCAATGGCCGGTTCCCCGACCCAACCCAGTCCCAGCGAGGCGAGAGTGATCCCGACCTGGCAGGCAGATAGGTAAGCGTCTAGCTTATGCGTTACTTTTTGGGCATAGACTGCACGTCTGTTACCTTCATTCACCATCTGTGTCAGGCGCGTTTGTCGCACCTTCACGAGTGAGAACTCTGCGGCTACGAAAAAGCCGTTGAGAAAAACAAGAAATATAACAAGCAGTAGGTTGAGCACTATCGGGACGGTGTCCAAGTAAAAAGTCATCCTCTCTGGAATTTTATGAAAGTACTATTTTCTATTTTACTCTGATTGGGTGGAACGTACAAAAGCGATATACCACCATAGAGGGCGTTTCTGCCCTTTTGGTCGGCAAGAGCGACCCTCAGATAACCGTAGCGCACGTTTTTGCGCTCGGAGAAGGCCGCAGATAGGCATCCATTTTTGTCAAGCAGCGCAGAGTGCAAGCGGTTACCTGTGCAGTATTTGTTGGGCGTAGACGAAAAACGCTGACAGTACAGCAGCGAGACCGAGATAGGCAACTAACACTTTCCACTTCGTAGAAGCAGGTGCATCGTAGTACGTAGTTAGCTGGTGCATTTGCTCATCCAGTTCGGCTAACCTCTCTTGCGCTGCACGCTCTCCATCACGAAGAGTATCAGATGGGATCGGTCGGTTCGGGTCCGAATCGTAATACAGAACAGGCTCTCGTTCCCACAGTCTGAACAGTTCCCATTTTCTGTTCACATACACTTTATCGAGTCGCTTGAAGTCACGCTGAAGGCGTTGTTTGTCCTGCACAAATGGAACGTAAAATTTCTTCAAGTCTTCCTGGTTGATCGCATTTACCTCGGCATTCATTTGCGTGCGAACATCCCATGTCGATTCCAGTGCGGGCCATTCGGCTATGCTTTGCTGGAAGTCTGCAATCCTTTCGCGCTCGTATTGCAGGAGCTTTTGTTGATAGCTGCCACGTAGGCGGTTGTACCACGTAATCAAGCCGATGATGAAAATGATCACAGTAATCGGTCCTGGGTTGGCGAACAGCATAACCCCCAGACCGACTAACCCGATAAACCAAATCTTCGTGGACAATACCGATACGATGCGTCCGCCATCCAGCGGGGAGATAGGCAGCAGGTTAAATAAATTGAGCATGGCGCCCAAATAGATAACCAACCCCCAGAAAGGGTCCTGCGTATACCAATACAGCGGAAGGGCAGGCAAGAAAGCAATCATCCCCGCCAAGGGTCCGCCGTAGGCTAAGTACGCCTCCGTTTTTGCATCACGCGGCATGTCCTTCATGGCGATGAAGGCTCCCGCAAAAGGAATAAAAACAGCGGGTGAAGTCGCGATTCCTTTTCGTTTGGCGGCAATCACATGACCCATTTCGTGGACGAAGATCAGATAGACGAGAGCTACGGCGAATTTCCATCCGTAAAAAGCGGCATACGCCCACAAGGTAATCCCCATGGATATAATGGTGGTTCCGAATTTCGAAAACTTCAGTAAGCTAAGTATCCATTTTAAATTGGCAAGTAAGAAAGCACCGATCGCCAAAAGGACTGAACGGCTTTTTTTCATTGTTTTTCCTCCCAGAAGATATAGGCAGATATTCTTTCTTACGAATCAAGCAGATAGAAGTTTCTGTCTAGTTGCCATCCAGATGAGGATTAGTGAAGTGAAAGCCGTACTCGCCATAGAGCGGATTGTAGCTCAGTTGTCCCCCGTCGAAATACCAGAAATCAGTTGGACGAATGACAAATCGCAACCCCTCTACTTCAAACACAGCATCATCGGTGAGGGCCTCATCTTTTTCAATCGCATAAAACATGCCACCGGTCCCGGGGCCGCTTGTTCGTACATATAATCGAAGCGTATCTCCAGGTACAAACCCGGCATAACGTTGATAGGCAAGGGAAAACGCTGGCTCTATCGCAAGTGTGATACTCATGGACTAGCTCCTTTCTGCTACTTGTCTTCCATTGTAACACAAGTCAGAGTAGTGTCCCGAGACTCAAGGTGCAAGCGCAATCCAAAAACACCCGTCCAGTCAGAAGTGCCTCTGCCGAACGGGCTTGCATGAAAAAGCTGGTATTAGTCCCTGCCTTTGCTCACGTCGAGGGTAGGATGCATAAAACGCGCTCTATCTGGTTCTTCTTGATCCTCAAGGAGCTCACGGTTTTCTATCGAGTTCCAGCCAATGTCATTGGTCGGATGTACCCACTCATCCCCTGACATGATGGAGGGGTCGGTTTCTGTGCTCCAGTTGTGTAAGGGAGATTCCTTGGACTCGTACAAGCTGTCACCGATGACGACCCCGAACTCATTGACGAATGGCTTTTGAATCGTACGAGACGAGTTTTTGAAGTCAGGAGCACTGATTTGATGCGGTAGCGTCCCATCGAGGGAAATATCCTTCGTCTGATCGTTCTTTTGCTTCTCGTTATCCATCATCTGGACCTCCTTTTATCCCATAGCATGCATCAGTCACTGACCCCTTATTCGGTTTCGGGAAGGGAGCTTGCGCCGAGCCCAAATGAGACGCAGCCGCATAGGCTAAAAAAGGGGGGAGATCTGATGCTAACGAGTGCGATCATTCCCGTCAGAGATACAACCCATCAGCTTCTGTATACTTTGTTTATCCTGAACTTGCATTGCTGATTTTGAAAAATATGAAGTGATCGTGCTGGATAACGGCTCCAGTTCTGATAACGTCTTAATTCGATTTGAGGGGGATGTGAGATGGGGCTGATCGGTCTAGTCCGATCTTTTGAGATTACATACGGTGAGGATGGGGTGCTCATGTTGGCGGTTGCCCAGCCAGCCTCTCAAGCAGGTAATCAGGATTGGTTTTCTACAACCGAACGTTAAACTTTTTGATATAGGTCCTTCAATTAAAGGAATCTCGGTCATTTATGCCACGACATCGAAAATCTCAGAATAGGTCAAATCTACTGGGCCAAGTAATTAACATTCAAGCATAAGTAGCGAACTAATGAAATTTATTTGATAATATGTGGAATTTATTGAAAAATAATAATATAAACTAATTCACTTGGGGGAGGGAGCGACAATTTGTATTAATGTTAGTAGGTCTTATTTACGGTTTGGTGACTATGTTTTTTTTGAGTTTTATCATTTCTTTTCTCGGAGATTTCGCAGCTGGCGGCATGTCGGTTGGGGGAGCATCGTTTGGGGGATGGTTATGGTTTTTTGCGACATCCCTATTTCCTGTCTCTGTTATTTCTGGTATTTCAGGTTACTTCCAGGCATTCAGGAACATTCGCCTATGGGTATATTGGGTTTTATGTGCTTTTCTAGGTTTTATAATCCCCCTTTTCATGGGGTCTGTTGGTGCTACGTTGATGCTTATTTTAGAGTATGGCTTTGAGCGTGTAATGACCCCGTCAACAGAGATTACAGCGAATGATATCATGCATGACTATTTTAAATTAGCACCCCTATATGCCCTGATAGTACTACCAGTTACGACACCCTTTTTGGCTCTTTGGCTTAAAGGAATGCAAGCTTTTCTAACCTATGTTGAAAATAAGTGGAAAAAGGAGACTTTGTGAGCTGTAAGGATCGAATCTCCTTCGAACCGGCCAGATCATCGTGTTAATTTTTAAAAAACATTCCCTTCAATTGCATACTCATGAATGATTCTCTCTTCCAGTCCCCCTAGACTCATCAAACTTTAGAAAGAGTAAAAATCGCCGAGCATAATGGCTGCCCGGCGGTTTTTTTGTTAGCGGTTTTCTTTTAGCCTTTCTTGTGGTTCACTATTAATGGAGCCGTCAGAACGGACAGCCTCGGATTGGGCTTTGGGTCCTCGGATTTCAGCGGTTTTTCCAAAATCTTTTTCTTTGTTGCGAACCATGTGATGTCCTCCTCTTTGTAAAAGATGAAGATAGTATGACCCGGATGGGGCCAGAGAATGAGGACAGAATGAGGATAGGGAAAGGGTGGCAATTCAAATGGCAAAAAAACAACGAAAACCACAGCGTCAACCAGAGACAACGACTGCGACAGACGCGAAAAGCGGATTGAACAGTTTGAAGGATATGCTGAATGCAGATGCGCTCGGAGCACTCAAGCAGCTTGAAAAAGACATGAAGACAGAAGGCGAGCGCAAAGAAAAGGAAGCCGCCGAACAAAAGCGCCGGGAGCAGGAAGAACGCGAGCGCAACAAGAGCTTTGCTGAGCTTTTGAACGATTACGAGAAAAAAGGCGGAGGCAAGTACAGCTAATGCGAGATGGACGGCAAACGGACCGACCGGATACTTCCAAAAACGGTTTGATGAAAAAGCGGCAACAAGATATCAAGGACGAGTCCATAAAAGAACGGGGCCGGATGGTCCTCGGTCGATTGGGCAAAAAGGACCCGAAGAAGTGATTTTTTCTCTCTCATTCCCATATAGCTAGGAGTGAGGGGAGGGAGGTCATGGGGACAATCCTGCTCCTGTTTAGCCTCTTGTGTGTGGCAGTAGGGACCTGGAAGTTAATCGGGATCTACAAGGCAGAAAAGGCTGACAGCAAGCCGCTCTGGTGGACAGTCGCGAGCGTGGGGATTGCGCTTTTTTTTCTTTTGAAGCTGGTAACGGATACGTTGCCAACATAAACAAGCACCTGTAGCCAGAGAGCTTACAGGTGCTTGTTTTTTCATAAAGGCTACTCCATTATTCGTAGCGCAGTGCTTCGATTGGATCGAGCTTAGCTGCCTTATTGGCCGGATAGAGGCCGAAGAAAATACCGATGGCACTGGAGAAGCCAAATGCGATAAACACGCTGTTCCAGGACATAAGTGGCGGCAACTGTGCAAAATAGGCAATGATCGAAGCGATACCAAGGCCGAACAACACCCCGATTAATCCACCGATCAAGCAGACGATGACCGATTCAATCAAAAACTGAATCAAAATATCTCGTCGGCGTGCCCCTAATGCTTTGCGAATTCCGATTTCGCGAGTACGCTCTGTTACGGATACGAGCATGATGTTCATCACGCCGACGCCGCCAACCACGAGGGAGATACCTGCGATGATACTGAAGATCAGCGTCAAGGTGCCCGTCATTTGATTAAACTGATCCATCGATTCCTGCATGCTGCGAACTCTGTAATGATCTTCCTTTTGATGCTTGCGGCTCAAGTACTGTTTGACCTGCTGCATGGCTGGATCGACAGAGGCTTTATCGATCGCTTTTCCCATGATCATTTGGACAGAAGGCTCTTCCTGCAGGCTCATTTCGTAACGGATGGGCATAATCGCTCCGTAGCTCGTTGCCATATCAAACTTGAACTTCTCTTCCGTGTACGTTCCGATTACGACGAGAGATTGATTCCCCCAGCGAACACGCTGACCAATCGGGCTCATTTGACCGAACAGCTTTTGAGCAAGAGCTTCCTCTAGAACGATGACAGCGCGTTGCTCTTTGTCATCCACCTCGTTGAAAAGTCGTCCTTTTGCCACCTTCAAGGTTGATTGCATCGAAAAATAATCAGCAGTGGAGGCGGTGAGGTTGACGCGCTCTTCTTTTTTCGGCCCCTTCAAATCAATCGTACTGGAGTTGGAAGGGACGATGTATTCAATGGCAGGACTAATCCTGCCGAGCACCTCTGTATCTTCCACGGTCATATCTTCTGCGGCAATCTCTTCTTTTGTCTCCCAATTGATGAAGACGTTAAACGTGTTTTGCCCGAACTTTTCCATCTCTTCGTTGATGGCTTTTTGTCCACCTTCACCGAGTGCCGTGACGACAATGACGGAGGTAATCCCGATGATGATCCCGAGCATGGTCAAGATCGAGCGCATTTTGTTCGCCCAAATACCTTCCACGGCGGTGTTAAAGCTTTCCATAAAATTCATGTGACAATCACCTCGTCAGACGGCTTGGAGAATATTCGCTCCGTAACCTTTTCATCGCGAATGATCACGCCATCCTTGAAAGTCACAATCCGCTCAGCATGCTGGGCGATATCCAATTCGTGGGTAACCAGAATGATCGTAACGCCCTGGGCATGCAGCTCCTGAAACATGGCCATAATTTCGACTCCAGAGCGGCTATCCAGATTTCCCGTGGGTTCATCTGCCAACAGGATGGCTGGTTTATTGACCAGTGCTCTAGCAATTGCTACACGCTGTTTTTGACCACCGGATAGCTGGGTTGGTTTATGATCCATGCGTTCAGCCAGTCCCACTCGTTTGAGTGCTTCTGTAGCCCGTTTGCGCCGTTCTGAGCGACTGACATTGGCGTACATCATCGGCAGCTCTACATTGTGCAAGGAGGAAGAGCGGGCGAGTAGATTAAACGATTGGAACACAAAGCCGATCTTTTGGTTGCGAACAACGGCGAGCTCCGTATCTTTCAAGCTGCTGACCTCAATGCCGTCTAACATGTACGAGCCAGAATCTGGACGATCCAGACAGCCTAGCATGTTCATAAACGTCGACTTCCCTGATCCTGATGGCCCCATGATGGCAACGAATTCGCCTTGTTCCACCAGCAGGGAGACACCTTTTAAGATGGGCAGTACGGTATCACCCGTCTTGTATGCTTTCGTCAAGCCTTCTACATGAAGCATCGTCGGCTGACCTCCTTCTTTACGTGTTACATGCCCATTGGTGCGCCGCCGCCACTCATCGGCATGACAGGTGTTCCTTCAGTCAGGGATTCGACAGGGCCAAGAATTACTTGCTCATCACCGTTAAGTCCAGACTTGACGTGAGAGAACAACTCATTTTCCATACCGGTTTGGACTTTCTGTTTTTTCGCCACACCATTGTCAGATACCCAAACAAAGGTGCTGCCGTCAGCATCTTGCTGTACAGCTTCGATTGGCACTTGCAAGGCATTATCGATTTTTTCGACGGAGATGTTGATGTCCACATGGAAGCCAGGCTTCAAAGCAGATAGATCTCCAGATGGCTTGAGGGTAACTTTGACGCGTGTTTTTTCACCTTGCCCCGACTTGGTGGCAGTAGTGATCGCGGTTGGAGAGATGCGCACTACTTCCGCATTCAGCTTTTTCTTTCCGAGTGTCACGCCTTCAATCGTGGCAGATTGACCGATTTTGAGCTTATTGACATCGGATTCGTTGATATCTGCTTCAACCAACAGATTGTTCAGATTGGCAAGGGTCAAGATTTCTGTTCCCTTGTTGACGTATTGACCGTTATCAGCTGCAACGCCAATGACGGTTCCATCCATAGGTGCTACGACGACGCTTTGGACACGTTCTTTATTCAACTGTGCTTTTTCTACATTCAGCTTGTTGATTTGGGCTTGCTGAGCGGCAATGTCTTCCTTGCGTGGCCCCTTTTGCTTGAGAGCGAGCTGTTGCTTGGCGACATTCAGCGTAGATAGAGTACTTTCCATTTGTGATTTCAACTTGTCCAGCTCTTGCTGGGTAGAAGCGCCAGAAGTGAATAATTGATTCATCCGGTCATATTCTCGCTTTGCCGCATCGTATTCACGCTGGGCTTGGGAGACACGTTCTCTGTCCTGTGCGACTTCTTCCGGTTCGTTGCCGATTTGTGCCTTGGCGAGGTTGGCTTTGGCCAATTCCATTTGCGCTTCCAGCTCAAGAATTCGGCTATCGACATCGGACGTGTCGATTTTCGCGATCACTTGTCCCTTTTTCACCTTGTCGCCTTCTTTAACGACAAACTCACGTAAGGTTCCAGTGACGTTGGCGTACTGTTTGAGCTTGTCTTCTACGGTGACGAGCCCTGATGTCAAAACCTTGCTTTCCAAAGCTGATTTCGTTGGTGCGCCGATGTTGACAGGCATTCCCATAGCTTGTTGCGATCCCATCATGGAAAACGCAACGCCCCCGATGCCCAGGAGGACTACGACGGAACCGATGATCCACCATCGTTTTTTCATGTTCATTCTCCTTGCTTTGGTAAGAACCATATTATTTCATTGCTCGAAAGGGTTTTACGGTAGTGATGGAAAAAGGTAACATAAAACGTCGAATGTTCACATTTCGGACACAATTAAACGCATTTTGATACGTTTTATCGGGAAGTTCTTTGCCGCCAATTGCCGTGATATCATAGATAAAGATGAGATGACGTTCCTCGGAGGGGAGCTATGAACAAAACGATTCGTTTTGATTACGCCAACGCTCGAGCCTTTGTCAAACAGCATGAGTGGGAGCAGCTTTCTCCAGCGATCGAAATGGCGCATCAAATGCTTCATTCAAGGACTGGACCGGGCAAGGATTATCTTGGTTGGGTCGATTGGCCGGAAAAATACGACCGGGATGAGTATGAGCGAATTCGCCAAGCGTCAGTTCGGATTCAATCGGATTCAGATGTGCTTCTGGTGATTGGCATCGGAGGCTCGTATCTCGGGGCAAAAGCGGTGCTTGACATTTTGGGTCACAGCTTTTACAATTTGCTGCCGAAGTCCAAGCGACGTTTTCCAGAGATTTATTTTGTGGGCAACAATATAAGTCCGATTTATATCTCTCATCTGATGGACGTATTGGAAGGGAAAAATGTGTCCATCAACGTCATTTCAAAATCGGGCACGACGACAGAGCCCGCTATCGCGTTTCGACTTTTTCGGGAATGGCTGGAAAAGAAATACGGACGTGAAGAGGCCAAAAAACGAATTTACATTACGACGGATAAGCAGCGAGGAGCCCTGAAAAAGCTGGCGGATGATGAGGGCTATGCGTGCTTTGTCATTCCGGATGATATCGGTGGGCGATATTCAGTCTTGACCGCGGTTGGATTGTTGCCGATCGCTGTAAGCGGGGCGAACATGGATGCACTCATGCAAGGGGCCAGGGACGCACGCGAGCGCTACATGGTCATGGATTTGCGCGATAACCCATGCTATCAGTATGCGGCGATTCGCAATGCACTCTATCGAAAAGGCAAGACAGTGGAGCTGTTGGTCAGCTATGAACCGCAGTTTCGCTACTTTGCGGAGTGGTGGAAGCAGCTTTTCGGGGAATCGGAGGGCAAGGACGGCAAAGGAATTTTTCCGGCTTCTGCCGAGTTTTCAACGGACTTGCACTCGTTGGGTCAATATATACAGGACGGCATGAGGCATTTGTTTGAGACCGTTGTGTCTGTGACGAAGCCCCTTGTTGATTTGACTGTTCAGGAGGACCCCGCTGACGTCGATGGATTGAATTTTTTGACTGGAAAACGAATGGGGTATGTCAATAAAAAGGCTTTCGAGGGAACAGTGCTGGCCCATGTGGACGGCGGTGTGCCGAATCTGCTTGTGGAAATACCGGAGGCGACAGCTTACTATCTCGGTGGACTGATTTACTTTTTTGAAAAGGCATGCGGAATCAGCGGCTATTTGCTAGGCGTCAATCCGTTTGATCAGCCAGGGGTGGAGGCGTACAAGGCCAATATGTTTGCCTTGCTGGGCAAGCCGGGCTACGAGCGGCAGAAAGCGGAACTGGAGGCAAGATTGCTCGAGAATAAGACGTATTTGACCGTTGAGGAGACAGCCGCCTATTTGGAGCTTCCCGAGACGTTTATTATGGAAAAAATCAAGCAGGGACGCATCCGTGCTGTTCATGACGGCAATGAGTATATCATTAATAAAGAGCAATTCAATCATCATCTGGAGGAAATTCGCAAGCTCCAGGAGTTCGAGGATGCCGCGCGTCATGAACCGATTCCGGAGAGCTACGATGTGAAGGATGAGGATTAACCAGCGGACGTGCTTGTCAGATGGCGGCAAACAGGACTATACTTACAAAGGAATATCATAATGAACAAGCAACTTGGGGAGTCCTTCATGCGGGGCTGAGAGGATGGAAGCAATCGACCATCGACCCATTGCACCTGATCCGGATCATGCCGGCGCAGGGATACGGTTGCCGGCAGACAGCGCTTTTCGCTTGAGTGTTACCTATGCGCATGTAGCCCACCTTTTCCTGCTTGGGAACTGGTGGGCTTTTTGTTATGGAGTGGGCATGTGGCTGTAGGGGAGAGAAGAATATTTCCAGTCTAGGCTCCAGGCTCCGTCCTGCTGGGGGTTAAGACTGCCCGCTACGAAGGGATTCGCGGGGAAACGCAAAAGTGGTAGCCGCTTCGTAGCCCGGG
>NZ_JABSUV010000036.1:0-62584 GCF_013284275.1 Brevibacillus sp. HB2.2 | reverse complement strand
CATTTTCATTGGACTTTCCTTGAAAAATTGCTCGATTCCAGCAGGGATATGACCGGCTTGAAGTACGGCTTCAACAGCGGTATGTCTTTCTTCAAGTAAGATCGTAATAAGTAGACGATATGTATATTTGTAATTTTTTTCTCATAAGCCCACCCAAATGAAAGAATTTAATATAAGAAGAATCTACCATTCACTCACTTTAATTGTCAAAATTGACTGGGTTTTCATGCGGTAGCCAAGTGTGTGACGGATTTTTCGCTGATACCCCTCCTGCAACAGACCAAAATAACAAGGAAAGAGCACCCCGCACCTGGATTCCCAGGAGCAGGGATGCTCTTTCCTTGTTGAATCCTTATTTACTCGCCACTTTCAATAGCTCCATAGCCCGGATGATTACCGAATCTTTGTGGGCATCCACATCGGCTTGTTTCAGTATAATCTGTTCGTCCGGTGGCAGACCGAGCTGCTCGTAATTGATGCCTTCGGGAGAAGTATAACGTTCATTGCTGAGCATGATTACCCAATTGTTCGGTAGCGTTTTGAACAGCACGTCGGAAAAGAATCCACTTGTCTTTTCGCCGATGACCGTCACCTTGTCCAGTTTTTTCAAGGCCATCGTGCCCGTCTCTCCCGCGCTTACCGTCAACGGCCCGGATAGGACGATGATCTTGTTGGCTGTAAAACGCTTGGCTCCCGGCTCGATAAAAATTTTTGTCGGCTCGGAAAATTGATCGTATCCGCCAATTCTGCCCTGTTTGTTATACGCCAGCCTTTTTTCGCCCGTGAACAGTCCGGCGACTTTCAACCCGAAGATATCATCGCCACCCCTGTTGAAGCGCATATCGATCACAAAGTTCCGGCAGTCTGCCAGGTCTTGCACCATGTCGGCAAGGGCTTCGTCAATCAGCTTCTCGTCAGACACGTCAAATTCGCGCAGTTGGATATAAGCGTCACCGTTTTTCGTTCGGCCGTACTGGATGCGTCCCTCGAGCTTGCTCTTTAACGCTCCGTTCATATAGTTTGATTCGATGGTACCCTGGATGGCTTTCAGATTGGATTCATAAAATTCTGCCCGCTCCATCTTAGGCATGGCAGAGAAAAAGTTTTCGTTGGTAATCATATTGGTATGCCCGTCTTTCAGCTTTCCGAGCATTTCCTTGAAGATGTTCTCCAGCTCCTTCTCGGAAGTGGCCGCGGTTACCTTTGGTCTGTAAGTCTTGTATACCTCTTTCCAATCTACTTTTACGAGCGGGAAGAAACTGAAATTCTCTTCGAAGGTTTGCCAGAACACCTCGAAATTGGCGACCGGGTCCTTGCTGAGCTCTTTTACCTTCACTGCGGGAAATTGCTTGATTTGCTTAAACTGTTTCACATAACCCATTTTGTCGGTCAGGCTGCCGTTTTGAAAGCGTCCCATCCAAATTCGCTCCCGCGCACTTTCCGGTAACTGTTTGGAGTCGCCGAGCTGGAATTTCAGATTGAGGTTCCCTTGCTCATCCAGATCACCGATCGCAAACAGCAGCAGGCTGTCACGCGTGTAGTTGTACATAGTAACCGACTTCCCGTTTATCTCCATTATGCACCCGTACCCTTTCGACTGCCAAAGCTGTCGCTTGGCACCATCAACGGCAGGCTTTTCCTCTTTCCCCTGGTTCACATTGGATGAAGTGTATGCACCCGCTCCCGATACGCTAGCAAACAGAAAGATAAGTAACGCGATCCAGACTCTGCTTTTCATCATAACTACCTCCCATTTTTCTGATCTTCTTTAAGCCCAAGTAAAGCAAATTGGCCTGTGCTTCGGTCACGAAAGCACAAATTTGTCCTCCTTGTAGACAGTGGATTATATATTGTTTATCTTGGGTCTACATCAATATGTCAGAGCTCTGTTGTGCGGACTTCGGTGCTTTTACTCGCATTGTCGGTTTGCCGTTAAAGGAAAAGTAGGTCCACATGCGAAGCAGCTTCTCTATCGGTCCAGAGGAAAAGCGTGTGAGATACCAGTGGCTAGCGAAGAGTGGCGCGGTGTAAATGACAAGCATCAGTCCGCAGCCAGCCAATACGCCAAGCTTGCCGAACCATCCAAGCCCGTAACCATAAAAGATTGTCGTGCAAATGTTGTTGTTGCCCAACCAAATTGGATCACCTCAAAAGCGATTGTAGCACCGACGATTGAAATCCACTTAAAGTCTGCCTTAATGTTTGCTTAACGGAATTGGAAATGTTTAGCTGAAATTAAAGTTGATTTGTTACGATAGCAAAAGGGGGGATTGGATGTATAACTCGAAAATCTTGATTGTTGACGATGAAAAATCGATTATCCAATTGCTTGAAACGGTGCTGAAAAAAGAAGGCTTCCGTCATATTTACACAGCGGGCACGGCCCAGGAAGCGCTACGGCTGCTAGCCAAAAATGAAGTGGATATCATCATATTGGATGTTATGCTCCCTGATCAGTCGGGGTTTGACCTATGCCCCAAAATACGGGAGATCTCATCTGCGTATATCATTTATTTAACGGCAAGAGCGTCGGATCTGGATGTGCTGTCCGGGTTTGCCATCGGTGGAGACGATTATGTGACCAAACCATTCAATCCGCTTGAAATTGTAGCAAGAACCAAGGCCGTGCTGCGCCGCGGCGTTCTTATGCCTGTGCAGCATGCGGAGGAAACCCGGCGCCGCTATGATTTCGGAGGGTTTGTGCTGGATGAGTACGAGGGCGAACTGTTGGTGGGAGGGGAGGCGGTGCCATGTCCGGCACAAGCGTATCAACTGCTGCTGTACTTATGCAAGAATCCGAACATGGTGTTCTCCAAAGCGCAGTTGTATGAAGCGGTTTGGGGTATCGATGGCATGGGGGACGATAATACGGTTATGGTTCATATCCATAAAATCCGTGAGCGTATCGAGTCGGACCTGGGGGCACCCCGTTATCTTGTAACGGTACGTGGGCTGGGCTATAAGCTGATCAAGGAGAAGGACGCATGAACCGAATTCGGCGAAGGCTTGCGGTTCATTTCACGTATCGGTTTTTCCTGCAGGGGGTATTTATTTTTGTTATTTTGGCTGCCGTCCTGTTTCTGCTCATTCAATATTTCACGAATCAGGATATGAAAAAAAATTTCCCCCTAAGCGCCTTGGATAACATTTCAGTGGAAACCACAAAAGAAGACGGGGTTCTGACGATACCTCAGAGGTGGATAGAACAGCTCACGGAAGGCGGCTACTGGCTGCAGATTGTGGACGACAAGGGAAAAGTCGTTTATTCGGTGAACGCCCCTAGCCTGCTGAAATCGTCTTACGGTGCGAACGAACTGCTGCAGATTGAGGAAACTGGACGCTATGAATCTTTTCGAGTAATAACGATGCTGGATACGACGGATCAGACGCCTCTCTTTTATATGCTGGGAGTTGAAGACAGCGGGGCGGTCCGGTTGAAGGAATGGAATCGCTCCCTAGGAACACAAGGGTTGATCCGTCCAACTGCAGTGAAAGAGCTGGAACAGCAGCTTGAACAATCAAAGGAATACCTGGAGATAATGGATGAAAACGGGCGGATAGTCCAGTCTATCGGTAATTCTACGCCCAAGGAACAATACCGTCCGCTTGAACTGATCGCAATGCGAATGGAGCCCGGCATTTATCCGAATGATATTTCCATCAATTATGAGCCAGCATCCAGAAATACATGGATTCTACATACGACCAAGAAAGGAATCGTCTTTGTTAACCAGCCGATTCTTCATGAATTCATCATGGTTCTCATTGTTACGGGAGCTGTCATGCTGCTGCTGACATTTGCTTTCTCGCTTTGGCATGGATATCGGTATGGTGAGCCACTGCAACTGTTTGTCGATTGGTTTGATCGAATGGGACAAGGGCGTTATGATGAGGCTTTAACGGAGAAAGACCGAAAAAAGGTGTTCCGCAAAAACGGCAAAATTCGCTTACGTTACCGACTGTATAAGGAGGTAATTGCCGAATTTTACGAAATGGCTGCAAGGCTCGATGCTTTAGAGCAGGAACGGAGGCGCCTGGAGAGTACACGGGAGGAATGGATGACGGGAATCTCCCATGATCTTAGAACCCCGCTCTCTACGATTCATGGGTATGGGCATCTGCTTGAGAGCAGTCAATACGAGTGGACCGGCACGGAGCTTCAGGAGATGGGCAAGATGATTCGGGAAAAAGGGGACTACATGCTTGAATTGCTGCAGGATTTCTCCCTCACGTTCCAATTGAAAAATAACGCCATCAGCTTTTCATTAGAAAATAGTAAGTTGAATGAGCTTGTGCGCCGGGTCGTGCTGCGTTATGTGAACGATGTGACGATCCAGCATGTGACTTTTGCATTTGAGGAGTCGAAAGAAGAATTGGTTGTGAAAGCGAGTGTGAAATGGTTTAAGCGGATGTTGGACAACTTGATCTCGAATGCAATCAAGCACAATCCCCCTGGAACAGTGATTACGGTGAGAACGGAAACTGCAGGAGACGATGCTCTCATTATCGTGGAGGATAATGGGATCGGGATGGATGAAGAGACGAGGCGCAATTTGTTCGAACGATATTACCGGGGCACGCATACGGAGGATAGAACGGACGGCGCGGGACTTGGCATGAGTATCGCCAAGGCGATTAGTATTGCTCATAAGGGTGGAATTGAAGTGGAATCCAGGGAGGGATCGGGAACACGAATCGTCCTGCGGTTTCCTCAGACGGACCAGAGCGTGGGATGAAAGTTGGAGCCCATTCTGCTTGCCGTTACAGACAATGCGGGGAATCGTAGCATAAGTGACGGCGAAAAACTGTTACTTATTGTCTGAAAAATGGTGTAGTCGGAGAGCCTTCGCGCGCTTCTAATCGCGCGCATAAGCCGACCTTAGGTAAGATCTGCGTATACATTGGATGGCACTTTGACAATTGTAGTGGATTCTAGTGGCCTGATTGTCTCGATTGGTTGCAATCAAAGTTATACGGGGCGCTATAGAGTGCTTGTTTGCCGGGCAATCCATGAGGGATATAATCGGGCTGACATCCAGGCAGCGTATTTTTAATGGATAGCTGATCATTGATGATGACTTTGAATTTTCTTTTGTAATTCCTCAGCCTTATGACGAAATTGCTGATGCTGTGGAGCATATGCCACTCGATTTGATATTTAACGAAATCTGTGTGGCTGACTTTTCTTCTTAGAATCCCAATAATAGAGGAGCAAGATTATTGAAAGGAAGATAACAAGGTGAAAATGAATTCTCAAATGCTTTCTAGTCAAACGATTGAGCTTGAAAGGGATCAGGTAAGTATTTTGGGTCCGAAACTGGAACTGCATAATTGCACCGTCATTTCGGAAACCGATGGGCGAGGAATGGTTTATGCTGGATTGAGGATGCATGGAGGTATTTTCGATCAAAAGCAAGCCTTAAGGGACTTTCATTTTCAGGGTGTACATTTCTTACGCGTCAGGTTTATGGGCAAGTATATTGGCTGTGATTTTGGCGACTGGGAAGACATGGACAGATCATCCGTGTCAGAGTGCGATTTTTCATCTGCACGTTTGCAAGATTGCCGTTTGTTGAATTGTGACATGAAGGGAATTCTTATTCCCAAATGGCCATGCTTTTGCTTGTTGAATCCGGCTGAAGCTCGGGATTTTGTGATCTCACAACAATGGCCGAAAAAAATCGGTCTGACTTTGGACATTTATACGGATTCGGATCGGGAATGTGTCGCTATAATTGGTGATGCGAGTGTGTTGGCTAAGGAAAGCGGGTTATCTTTAAGCGAAATACGTGCGCTCTTGCAAATAATTCCTGGTGTTAATATTGTTGACTAGGCCGCGTGCATATGGATCCTCTTACCAGTGCAGAGTTGCTCTTATGGATATAGAGAAGTCAGAATATCAAGTGGACTGCGATCTAGAAAGTGGAGAAGCATGAGTTTACTTGCAGCAGAACATTTATGGAGAGGCAACAGGTTGATAGGACAATAGGAACGGCGTGGATGTAAAGGCCCCATATTAGCAGGGGCCTTAGAGCTATTTATTCACATTAACACTTTTTGGAACCAAACATACCTACTTCGCCTTCATAGTATCAGAAGTTTTCTAAAACAATTTTTCCAATGGTCCGCCCAGATTCCAACTTCTCATGCGCGAGACGCAGGTTTGCTGCATTGATGGGCTCCAGTCGTTCAGTCAGCGTAGTCTTTATTTTTCCATCATCGATTAAATCCGCCAGTTCATTCAACAATTCGTGTTGTTTGATCATGTCATTGGTTTGAAGCAAGGACCGTGTAAACATGAACTCCCATACAAACGTTACACTTTTAGAAAACAGCAAGTCCATTTTCAAGCTCCCTGCCCAGGTAGTTTTATTTGCAGGAACGATAGCGCAAATTTTACCTTGGGGGACAATGACTTCCGCCATATTTTCAAGATGTTGAACCGTATCATTCAAGCAAAGGATATAATCGACGGCGTCAATACCAACTTCCTTGAGTTGAGGGAGAAAAGGGTTGTTGTGGTTTATGATAAAATCCGCACCGAGACCTTTAGCCCATTGAATTGACTCTGGACGTGAAGCAGTACCGATAACGGTCAAACCTGCTAATTTTGCAAGTTGAATAGCAATCGAGCCAACTCCTCCGGCTGCACCGATAATCAGTATGCTTTTGTTTTCACCTGTATTATTTACGCTAATTCCTAAGCGATCAAAAAGGCCCTCCCATGCAGTTATCGAGGTAAGCGGTAATGCGGCGGCGGCAGCGAAATCCAAACTTCGCGGCATATTTCCCACAATTCGTTCATCAACTAAGTGAAATTCACTGTTACTGCCTGGTCGAGACACACTGCCCGCATAATAGATCTTGTCCCCAGGTTTAAACAATTGGCAGTCAGGACCAACTTGTTCTACGATTCCAGCAGCATCCCAACCAAGAATTTTCGGTGAATCGGCTTCGTAGTTATGACTTTCGCGGACGCCTACATCTGCAGGGTTGACGGAGATTGCTTTTACACGTACAAGCAAATCACGGCCTGTAGGTTCCGGTTTATCCAAGTGCAGATCAATAAGGCTTTCTGGATTAGATATAGGGAGGTATCGGTAAGCACCGACAGCTTTCATCTTTTGGTGAGCATTCATGGGTATCCATCCTCTCAAATAGGAAATGTTGTACAGTTGCATTGTAAAACGATCCAATTACTTTAAGTAAGTACGCATATTTTTATGGTATAGTATTAAAAATCAAACCATTGGGGGATAAGCTGATGGGAGACCGAAGAAAGAAATATGGAGCAAGTCCAGATATGCAAGCATGTCCGGTTGAAACAACGCTGGATGTTATTGGTGGGAAGTGGAAGGGGATCATTCTCTATCAGCTCCTGAACGGAACGAAAAGATTTAATGAATTCAGGCGCCTCAATCCGGGAATCACGCAGTTTATGCTCACCTTGCAGTTAAGAGAGCTTGAGCGAGATGGCATCATTCATCGCGAAATATATAAAGAGGTTCCTCCAAGAGTGGAATACTCCCTGACTGATTTCGGAAGGACTCTTGAACCGGTCATTATGTCAATGAAAGTATGGGGCGAGTCTTATAAAGAGCGGCTAAATGAAAATCTAACGATACAAGGGGAGCAGAGTTAAAGGTAAGTTGAGTAGTAACCTAAGTAGTAGAGCGGGAATGTTTGAGTAAATGTTCAGGGAGGGAATAGTTTAAAGAATAGATAGAATATTAAAGTGGGGAACAGTATGAAAGCGATCTTAATCGACGATGAAGAGTTGGCATTAAATTATTTGGAGCATCAGTTATTAAATATCGGCGATTTTGAAATTGTTGGCAAGTTTACGGATCCGATGATCGGCAAACGAGAGATTGAAAAAAATGAGATTGATATTGTCTTTTTGGATATTCAAACACCAAAGCTAAACGGTATCGAGTTGGCCGAACAGCTTTTGGAAGTGAAACCTCAATTGCAAATTGTCTTCGTCACCGCATATGAGAGATATGCGATTAAAGCATTTGAGCTGAACGCCCTTGACTATGTATTAAAGCCGGTTGGCAAGAAACGTCTGCAAAATACCATGAAACGAATTCAATCGATGATGGAGGAACATAAGACCTTCTCCCCTCAGAAATTGGAGAATTTACAAATGAGTCTGTTTCAACAAGTAACGTTTGTAGATGGAGGCCAGGAAATCCCACTTCGTTGGCGAACTGCCAAGGTGCAGCAGTTGTTCTTATATTTGGTTCAACACAGGGGAACTACGGTTAATAAAACGGCAATCATTGAGTTGCTTTGGCCAGAACTTGAACCGGAAAAAGCCCATCATCAATTGTATACGGCTATCTATCATATTCGCAAAACCTTGGCGCCATTTAGCAAATATTTTCAAATTAGCAATACATCAGAAGGGTATAAGGTAAAACTAGAGCAAACTATCTTAGATGTGGATCAGTTTGAGCGTTTTCTCCGCTCTGACTTATCTTTATCTGCGGAGACAATTGACGAGTATGAACAAGCCATGGCTCTGTGTAAAGGAGATTATTTGCAAGAGCATAATTACATATGGGCAGAAAGCGAGCGTCAAAGATTACAACTGCAATGGGTGCAAACCGCTTTGAAAATGGTGGATTGGTATTACGCCAATGATGAATGGGACAAAGCCATCACGCTATGTTTGGACATTTGTCAGCGTTATCCGCTCGAGGAAGAAGCCTATTTTTTCCTTATGAAAATTTTTGCTGACATGGGTAGGCACTCTTCGGTTCATAAGCAATACGATCATTTAACGAGTGTGTTATGGAATGAATTGCAAGAACAGCCTAATCCGGCAATTACAGAATGGTATCGACTTTGGAAGCAGAAAAATAAGGAATAAACCAAGTGGCTTATTCCTTATTTGGGGATTCTAAAAGTGACGATCGTACCTTGTTCAGGTGAGCTATTAATCGTTAATCCCTGGTTATATAGTTGTCTTAGTCGCCGTTCAATATTTCGCAGACCTACGCTTGCTCTTTTCTTGCCATGCTTTGTTTGGCTGAATAATTGATTCAGATCTTCCTCTGTCATCCCTTCCCCATCGTCTTGGATTGAGACTTCGAAATACCCCTCTTTGTCTTTGATGTGAATCCAGACTGTTCCCCCACTTGTACGTTGCATTAAGCCGTGTTTGATGGCATTTTCGACTAGCGGTTGTATGGATAAGGGTGGTAAGCAAAAATCGAGATCAGGGTCCAGATCCCATTCCACTTGCAAGCGATCGCCAAATCGTTGTTTCTCGATATACAAATAAGATCGAACAAGATCAAGTTCATCGTGAAGCGAAATAACTGGTTCAGAATTATGAAAGTCGAAGCTCAAACGCAAATAGTTGCTAAACTCCTCAAGCAGTGTCTGCATTTTCGTGAAGTCCTGGAGTCCCAAGGCGGCAATTGAATTTAATGCGTTAAACAAAAAATGAGGTTCAATTTGTGATTGTAACCATGCTCCTTCCATACGCAAACGTTCATCGAAGGATATTTTAAACTCTGTTAAGGCTTTTACCCTTGCCTTTAATTCCCAAGCGTCGACAGGTTTCTTAACATAGTCGTTCGCCCCTGCTTGAAAGCCGGCTATAATATCCTCGGAACGATTGCGCGCGGTCAAGAGCAGGACAGGCAGTTCTAAAACAGAGAATCGTTCCCGGATGATGCGTGTTAATTCATAGCCGGATACGTGAGGCATCATGACGTCTGAGATGACCAGATCGACCGGGTTACGTTCCAGTATGGACAGGGCTTGCTGAGCACTGGTTGCCGTGCTTACTTCGTATTGATCTGATTCAAGCATCTTGCTAAGGATGTTCAGGTTAATACTGTCGTCATCTACAACGATAATTCTTGCTCTTCTATTCATAGAAGAAACGGTTTCTGTCGATGTAGTGATTCGATCAGTTGTTGCAGCGGCTATTTCTAGTGAGGTCTGCATGAATGTCTGAGCGCTGCTTTCTACTATTGGAACGGAATCTATAGCTAGTGGAAGTGTAAAAGTAAAGGCAGAGCCTTTTCCCAGGGTGGACTGAACCGATAGAGTACCGCCGTGCAGCTCAACCAACTGTTTGGAAATATGTAAGCCAAGCCCGAATCCGCCACTTGCTCTGATTGAATTCAGTTCCGCTTGTTCATAAGGTTGAAAAATCGTTTGCAGAGCCTTTTCCTCGATACCGACCCCAGTATCCTCTACTTGGATGTGCGCAAATCCGTTAGACGTTGTCGCGCGAATCGTGATAGTTCCCTCATCTGTAAATTTAATGGCATTATGCACCAAATTAAAAAGAATTTGAATCAGCCGGTTTTCATCTCCCCGAACAGCAGGAAACGAATCGTCTATTTCCACTTGTAAAGCAATCGGTTTTCCGTCCAGCATCAGTTTCGCCATATCGAAAACACCAGCGAAGATAGACTGCAGGTTTAATTTTTTCTCATGCAGGCGAATGGTATTCTCCTTTAATCGGGTTACATCCAGTAAATCATCTAGCATGAGCGTCAGACGTCTGCTGACATGCAGGAGAATATCCAGACGCTTTTTGTGTTCTTCATGAAGGGGATTGTTTGTATCCTCGATAATCGATTGTGTGATATTGATGATGCCATGTAATGGATTTCTCAGTTCATGGGAAGTATTCACCAAAAATTCATCCTTGCGCTTATCCTCTTGCTGTAATTTCTCAGCAAGATGTTTCGTCTCAGTCGTTGCCCGGAAAAATCGTCTAAACCAATATGCTGCAAAAGCAAGTACGGCAAAGATCAGGTTGAAGGGGTAGTGAATAAATTCCAATCCTAATATGCCATAAGCGATCGTCCAGATCACATTCACTCCTACAAACAAGCAAGCTAGCAGGAGAAATATAATGTCTTCCTTGTCCCGAATGGCCTTCCAGAGTATGTAAGCAGAAATAATGACGGATAGGAGCAGCACAATAGAGAGCATTCTGATCATCGCTAAGAGAGTTCCAGCAGGTACAAGGAGGATGAAGATGGCGTATAAGCAGCACAAGCCACTGAAACCTTGTAAAATCCTTCTGTTTAGATAAGCAGGAAGCAGATGATGAAACAAGGGAGGGATGAAGGCGACTGCACCAACATAGACGAGATACGTCAACTTAACTGTCCAATCATAATCGAACTGCAACCAGACAAATAATAACTTGTCATCGGCTGTCACCACGGTAAATATTCCACAAACCATGACCAATGAGAAATATACCAAGCCTTTATTTCTGGCACCCAGGAAGTACAGGAGCAAGGCATATAAACTATGGATCAGAAATACGACGAGTAATAATAGTTGCAAACTGATGGAGAGGATCGTCCGCATCTGTACAGCTTCTATCGTACCGAAGCGTATTGGTTTCGTGATTCCTCCTGCTCCGACATCATTGGAAACATGGATAAGCAACTCTACTTGACCTTGTTCTGGTGTCAGTTTGACAGTATAGGGAATATTGCGTGCTTGATGCTCTATGTTGCTGGTTGCCGGTTGTCCGACCTGGGCCACTAATTTCCCATTGGCATAGACAGTCGAGGCAGTTCGAAGCTCATTGATCCTGAGCCCAAGTGTCTGTTCCTGTTCCGGATCAAGCAAGATGCGTAGTCGATACGTGCCGAAGTGGAAAGAGTCCGATACACCCTGCTCATGAACAAATGCCGCATCCCACTTATTGGGTACTTGAAGGTATGTCTGTCCCTCAGGTTTCTTTAGGCCGTTTCCCTCTATGAACTGAGAAGGGAAGAACTCCCACTCCCCATCCAACCGTAATGTTTGGTATTCCGAGAATTCCCATCCGCGTAAATCAAGCACACCTTGTACAGCCACTGGTTTTTCAGCGTAGTCAAAGGTGGTAAGGAAACTCATCCAGAGTAAGCGAACGGCTGTTACCACTAGTAGAGCAACAACGATCATTTTCGTCCATTTCCAGGCGACTGTTTTCATTTCATAACCTCAATTAGTAATAGTAGCAACCTCTTAAGCCCCCAATTATGGATGTAAGTCATGCCCCCCCTATAGGTGGTTATTAGCAAGTTGAAGAACAGACTGGCAATAAACAATACTTGTCTATGTTTGGACCATTTCATTATTTTCATAAAGAATAGTTTTCGACAAGATATTCAGGACACCTCTTAAAAACAATCGATCGGGTGTTTAGTGATTCAAGATTGGATAATGGAATTTGTAGAGTTTTTGTAGAGGGCGATTTGTTAAAATCTGATTCAATGTGGCTGCAATAATTGTTGCAGCAGGGAATATATGACATGAAGGAGGCGTTCAAAAAATAGGCCCTTTTCAGAGGTTATTGTTGTTGCCGTTAAGACGGATGTAGTGGAGGTACAAAATGAACAGGAGGATGAGGAAGCATGTTTGTTCGAAGTAGCAATTTTTACTGGAAGAAGCAGCTTATTATGTTGCTAGCGCTTGTTGTCATAGCAAGCGGCTTACCTGCTGCGTTCGTGCCAAAAGTAGCGAAGGCGGTCAATTCAGCTCCTGGTGGGGTAGGAACTGGGTTGATTTCATGGGTTGATGTAGAACACAGTGCTGTGCTTTCGGGGAAACAAATCAATCAATTAACAGACTTGGCAGATCGCGGAGCATGGATGCCTAACGGTGCTAGTACTAATGACAATGTGCCTAACGCTCTGAATTTCAATAGCGGAATCCAAATTGACTCAAGTAAAGGGTATTACACTCGCTCTTCTATTGATTTTAATAATAATGCTACTACGGATCGGGAAATATTCTCCGTCCAGGCAAGTGACAGATATATCGGATTCCCATGGGAGTTTGGAGGGAAACATACAGCTGCAGTTGTTTATGGAGCTAATAATGGAAAATCCATAAGTTCATATTTCGGTAGAGACGAAGGTATCCTGAGCGTAGACGTCGGTGATTACCAATTAAAAAATGGAGCGATGTTAAACATCTGGAGTGCACCAAATGAGCGCTTTCGCTAAATGGGAAAGTATTACAGACGACAAATAGCAATACTCCCAACTTTGCATCTCCTATAACAAGCGGAAGTAAACCTTATTATTTTGGTGCAGGTCATAACAGTCGCTTTTACGGGAAGATGTCTGAAACGATCCTTTATAACCGTAAATTGACTGATGAAGACCGAAACAAAGTCAACAGTTACCTTGCTTTAAAATACGGATTGACATTGAAAGATGAAAATAATGCTCCGATTGATTATGTCGCTAGCAATGGCTCAACGATGTGGAAAGCTAGCAACAACACTGGCTACGGCAACCGCATCACAGGGATCGGTCGTGATGAGTTAGGTGCTTTGTATCAAAAGCAATCGAAATCTCAGGTTGACGGTGCCAATGTCACGCTTGCAATAGGCAATGCGATCCAAGAGACGAATGCCCAGAATACCTCGACGATTGCAGAAGACAAATCATTCTTTGTTTTTAGCGATAATGGTGGAGACGTTACATTCGTGACGCCAATAACAAAAGATACAGAAAGTCTAAAACGTATTGGACGCACCTATAAAGTAGAGAAAACGAATTGGCAAGATACAGACATTACGCTGCAAGTAGACAAAGTAAAAGGCGCTTCTGAGTGGCCTTTGTATCTGGTTGTTAGTGGCGATGAGCAATTCGATCAGAACGATGCATTCCATCCACTAGCGGATGGCAAAGTAACGCTGAATAGTGCTGAATTTGCTAATGGCAATTATTTTACGATTGCCACAATTGTCCCTGTACCAACAGCTGCTACAATTGAGGAAACAGTAGCGGATGGCAATAAAATAACGTTGACGTTTGATCGCGGAGTAGAGTTAACCGATTTAACTGGATTTACAATTACAGTGGATGGTACACCTCTAGAAAACGGTGGTCTCACTTTCAAAGTTGACGAAAACGATGCTACAAAGCTAGTGATCACCTTGCCAGCAGGTACGAATGTTTCCAATAAAGCAGTAAACATTTCCTATGATGGCTTGGGGAACTTAAAAGGAACAAACGGTGCTCCAGTAGATCCATTTAACAAAAATGTTGAGAATCCTGGGGCGACAATTACGATTACTGAACCAAGTACCGATCGAGTCACTGTAACGAAGCCGGAGTTCAAAGGAACGTCAACACCGGGATCTAAGGTGACCGTTGAGATTAAAGACAAAGATGGCAATGTAGTAGATACTCCAACGGTAACAGCTGATGCAGAAGGCAACTGGACGTTTACACCAACCCAAGATTTAAAAGATGGTGAATACACCGTTGAGGTAACAGCGACGACAGTGGACGGCAAGACAGCCAAGGCGACAAAGTCTATTACTGTAGATACAACACCAACCCAACCTGTCGTTGATAAATCGAAGCTGCAAGCCAAAGCGGATGAAATCAAAACCGAGAACTTGAAGGAAGAAGAGTACACAAGCGCGAGTTGGGCAGAACTGAAACAGGCGTTGGAAAAAGCGAATATAGTGCTGGCTGATCCAAACGCAACCCAACAAGAAGTAGACGAAGCACTAGCGGCACTGACAAAGGCGAGAGACGGTTTGAAAAAACAAGACGAGCCTACGCCTACCGTCGACAAAACGAAGCTGCAAGCCAAAGCAGATGAAATCAAGGCTGAGGACTTGAAGGAAGAAGAGTACACAAGCGCAAGTTGGGCAGAACTGAAACAGGCATTGCAAAAAGCGAACGAGGTTCTGGCTGATCCAAACGCAACCCAACAAGAAGTAGACGAAGCGCTCTCGGCATTGAAAAAGGCCAGAGACGGTTTGAAAAAACCAAGCGTGCCTACGCCAACACCTACACCTTCAGTGGACAAAACGAAGCTGCAAGCCAAAGCGGATAAAATCCAATCCGAAGATCTTGTGGGTGAAGACTACACAAGCGAGAGCTGGGAAGAACTGCAAAAAGCATTAGAAAAAGCGAATACGGTTCTGGCTGATCGAAATGCAACCCAAGAAGAAGTAGACAAAGCACTCTCGGCATTGACAAAGGCCAGAGAAGGTTTGAAAAAACCAGATGAGCCTACACCTACAGTCGACAAATCAAAGCTGCAAGCAAAAGTAGATGAAATCGACGATGAAGATTTGGATGAAGATGACTATACATCTTCAAGTTGGAGAAAGCTCGAAAAAGCATTGAAGCGAGCAAAAGAGGTACTGGAAGATCCTGACGCAACCCAAGAAGAGGTAGACGAAGCACTGGCTGAGCTTAAAAAAGCAAGAAGAGATTTAGAATCCGTCGATAAACGAGACAGAGACCGGGATAAAGAACGGAAAAAAGACCGGAAAAACACGAATCAAGTTCAAAATCCGTTCTTTACTGGAGGCAGCTCCAGTAATGTAGAATCGAAGCCAAGTGAGCCAGCAAAAGAGAAAAACGACCAAACAGGCTACATGAACGGCTATCCAACCGGAAACTTCGATCCAAATCGCCAAGTAACCCGTGCAGAAATGGCCATGATCCTGGTAAACACTGGGATGGTCAAGACTACATCCGCAAGCGGAATGTTTATGGACGTAGCCGACCAGCATTGGGCAGCAGATGCGATTAGAAGAGCGAATGAAGCAGGTCTGATGAACGGTTATGCAAACGGCACGTTCAATCCGGGAGGCGGAATCACGCGCGCGGAAATGGCGACCATTGTATACAAGTATTTGGGATTAAATGGAGACGGTATGCCGAACAACTTCTACGATGTACCAGCAGATCACTGGGCAACGCAAATCATTGCGGCAGTAAGTAAAGATGGCTACTTGGCCGGCTATCCAGATGGTACATTCCATCCCCAAAAGACATTGACTCGAGCAGAAACAGTCACTATTATCAATCGTTTGCTGAACCATGAACAGTTAAGTCTGGTAACTGGACAAAGCTGGCCGGATGTACCTCCAACCCATTGGGCGTACAAAGATATTGAAGCAGCAACCAAAAAGTAAAGGGAACAAAAAGACCGGAGTGCATATTTTATATGCTTCTCCGGTCTTTTTCGACTACTCTCATAATCACAACGAATGAAAATTCATTCACATATACTGGAATCCGGGAATTTCCCTTGCAGGTAGGAATCCCAAAGGTGATTGATAAACTCAATATTGATCTTGTTTTCAAACGCCTTGGAAATTAGGCCAAAGTCGTCCGATGCATACCCTGCCACTTCCGAATTCTGGGTTATCCGAAAAGTTTCTTTGAACACAAATTCCCTAATTTCTCTGATCACCGTATTTTCAGAGGGGGCAACTTGATCAACTTTTTTGTAACTAGAAATCCAGGCTACATCAAATCCAACAGCATCCCTAGCGTCTAATTTAGCGTCCCAATCAACATCTTTATTAAAGACATTCTCTAAAAAACTGTCATTACTGATTATCGAAAGTATCTCACTCGCTGTTTTCAACGAAACCCTACCCCTTCATAATATACTAGGCAACGTTTTTTGTACTTTCCCCACACATGGGCAGGGAGGGTTTCTCCCTTGATAAATTTTGATTTTTCCTATATTTTACAATACCCTCGTCAAGTCTCTCTCTCGTTCAACGTGGGTCATTAAAATATCAAGCTTTGGAACAGGAACGTCCGCCTTTCCAGTCAATAGCAGTTTCAGTGCCAAGTAAGGAAAATTCACTCCGGACCGGCAAGAGATATACATGCCGCCGGAAGCTCGCGGATTGATTTCCAGCAGCTTGGGGATACCTTCCTTGTATTTGATTTGCACATTAAACAAATAGGAAAGCTGCAACCGCTGCTGCACGGCTTCGGCAATTCGTAGAAGTTCATCGTTGTCCTCAAGCTCGCGAATACGCCCTTCTACTTTCTTGCGGGGCACAGCAGCCAGCAACTGCCCTTCATAGGCGAGGCAATCGATGCTGTACTCATACGAGTCCAAATACTCCATGACCATGATATCCTCAAACGTTTCCCGTGTGGACAGCGTGCGAACTACTTCTTCTATCGTGATTTGCTGGTGGGTTGATCGAAACAGTCGCTCAATCGGATCAAGCTGCTCCTCCACAATATAAAAGCCAGCTCCGCCTTCGCCTCGGGCAGGCTTGAAGCAAACCTTGTTCCCGTCTTGTTTCAGTTGTTCATATGCCATTTGGAATTGTTCAGCTGTATTCACAATCGCATAAGCGGGTAACGGTACTTCCGGTACGTCCTGAAACAGTTGAAACAGCTTCCCCTTATCCGAAATATCCTCCAGCAACTGATGTTCCTGAGCAATCATAACCTGCGTGCCCTGCCGCTCAAACTCTTTGATATGCCTGGAGATTTCTACCAGTCGATAGTTGGGGAGAAATACGTCGATCCGGTGTTTTTTACAAAACGACAGGCAATAGTCGATGTATTCTGGCACATCCAGCGTGGGCTCCAGTTCAGCATAGTCGGCGATTTGTAGCATCACACTATGACGTTTCGGGTGAGTTACATAAATCTCGAAAGTGAAGTTATCCGGGTTATTGCGAATCATTTCGACGATTGGATAAGCCGTAGCGAACGTTCGATTGAACCAAATCCGTTTTCTCATTGGTTGCCCTCCTTTATTCGAAAAGAAAAGCGAGTGTCTGTTCGACCTCGCTTTCCTTTACCTCATGCTATTTACGCAACGTTTTCCTTCGAGTCTTCTTGTTCCCCATGTTTTCCTTTTTTCATCTTATGCACGATGAAGGTACCAAGGAAGGTGAGAACCAGAACGCCGAAGAAGAGGTATGACTCGATGTGGATGCCTGCTGCGCCCAAGAACATTTTCACGGAGATGAGCGCAATAAGTACGAATGCGGTTGTTTCGAATTCCGGAATTCGCTCGATCAGTTTCAGGAAGATTTGAGCAACCCCTCGCATCATCAGGACACCGAGAATTCCGCCCAGGAACAGAACCCAGACTTGGTTGCTGACACCAAATGCAGCTAAAACGGAGTCGATGGAGAAGGCAATATCCATCATCTCAACGGCAAGTACAGTTTGCCAGAAGCCTTTTCCTTTGTTCTCGGCCTCGTTTTCTTCTTCCCCACCAGACTTGAATAAGCGGTAGAGCAGCCAGACGATAAGCAATCCACCGAGAATTTGTACAACCGGGATTGGGATAAAGTACAAGCACGCTGCCATTCCCAGATAGAGCAGCAAATCGATTGCTTTTTGCGCTTTTTCATTATGGCCAAAGAAGTGGTCTGCTGCAATCTTGAGCAGGTAGAGTGCACCCATTACTTTGATCGCTGTCATCTTGACCAGGAAAACACCTAAACCGATTGCCAGGAAACGGAATAAATAGGCACCGAGCAAGCCGTAAAACAATGCGCGTTTCTTTTGCTTTTCTGGCAAATGATTTACCATTACTGCTAATACCAGTGCATTGTCAGCTGAAAGTAATCCTTCCAGGATGACCAATGAGAGAATAATTGTCCAGTTAGCAGGATTGGTCAGTACCCCCTGCAAAACCTCCCATGAAAAAAAACTTGAATAGGTTTCAATCAGCCCATTCAAAAACTCCATTCTTTTTTCCTCCTAAGTTATTTGCTGCCTGCTGCGCCCCAACGTATGTTCCAACCGTAGTGGCGATCCATCTGTATATGTCCGTTGAAATATTCAACCAGACGCCTGATCTCAAAGGTATCTCCTTTTCTCTCTATCATGGCAACGGCACACATAATCTTCCGAGGGTCGTGCACGTCCATGCGGACCACAATTTCCGGGTTGTCGGCCTGTTTGATCGTGACAACGCCATCCGTTTCGGCCCATTTCGCTACACCTTCATAGATATAGGCATAGATCAGGACGCGATTAAACTCCCTCACATGGTTGCCGTTAATGCGGAGATTTTCCCCATCAGTTCTGGATCCTGTACGGTCATCTCCGTCCAGCTCGATAAACGGGAAATGGAGATATTCACCAAAAAGTCGGCCCAGCGCTTGGATACAACCTTTATTCCCGTCTGACATCTCATACAAACATCCAAGATCAAGGTCGATGCCATCGGATTTATTAAAGCCCAAAAAACCGCTTGATTTCTTGACTTTTCTATTCCAGTTTAGGTTCACACTGATTTGCCCCAACGCCCCGCTTGATTTTCGCAAGCTGATCGTTTCACCTTTTTTCGTCAGCTCAACCTTGGATAGATTGATCGGCGGTGCCGGTGGTTGCTCAACCTTTGGAGGTGGCGCAGGAGTGGTTGGACTCGGTTGTGGAGAGGAGGATTGCTCGTGTGCCACCTCTACGCCGAAATTACCGCATAAGGCAGTAAGTCCACCGTTAAAGCCGCTTCCAATCGCATTAAACTTCCATTCGCCATTGTAGCGGTATAATTCACCTGTCACGATCGAATTTTCTGTAGAAAAATCAACTAATGGAAATCGGATCATTTCAGTGAATGTGACAGGATGCAAGATTCGCAAATAAAGATCGGAAACCTGTCGAAACGTTTGGCCACGTGAAATGGCGTCGTAAATGGTAATCGTAAAGGCGATCTTTTCTACGTCAAGCGGAATTGCGGAAAGTTCCAGTTCGAATTGCTGTTTATCTCCAGCGCCGTCCCGCAGGGAGACAGCTCCGTTCGTTGATTTAGGATTTCCGTAGAATATGAAATCCTCCTCACGATTCACTTTCCCAGTTGCGCCCAACTGAAATGCCGATGCATCCAGATCAAGTTCGCTGCCGGTATGCCAGCCAAGACCGACAATCACCTTGGTCAGCCCTGGAAACTGCTTCGTTACATCAACCTTTTGTCCCTTAACAACCATCATCGTCATCACTATCACCTATTTTAGAAAACTCGGTTCCGCCAAGTCCGTGGCGTTGCCTTGGTTGCGTCTTGTCCAAAAAATGAAGGAAGGATGCTAGTCCCTACTATCAAACTAGCATCCTTTGGCTGGTACGAATTAACCTGCTTGTAATCCGAAGTTATTGCAAAGCGCTTGGAGGCCGCCGGAAAAACCACTGCCCACCGCAGCAAACTTCCACTCGCCCTGATAGCGATACAATTCGCATACGACGATAGCGGTTTCAACGGAGAAATCCTCGCCCAAGTCGTAACGAAGAACTTCTTGGTTCGTATTTTCATCAACGACACGAACAAATGCGTTGGAGACTTGTCCAAAATTTTGGCGTCTCGCTTCTGCATCGTGAATCGTAATCGTAATGGCGATTTTTTCAATCTCGGACGGTACTTTGGTCAGGTCGATCTTGATTTGCTCATCATCGCCATCGCCTTCACCCGTCAGATTGTCACCAGTATGAATAACGGAACCGTTGCCGCCTTGTAGGTTGTTATAGAAAACAAAGTGCTGAATGTTGGTTGCTTTGCCGTCTGCGTGGAGCAAAAACGCCGCTGCGTCGAGGTCAAAATCAAATCCACCATTATATTTGTTTGTATCCCAACCGAGTCCAACGACCAGTTTGGTCAGATTCGGATTGCCTTTCGTCAGATCAATTTTTTGACCTTTGGATAAGCTGATTACTGACATGGCAAGTTCATCCTTTCCACGTTTCGTACTGGTTAATTAGCCGATGTTAACGCCAAAATCACGAGCCAGACCAGCAAGACCGTCTTTGTAGCCTGAGCCGATTGCGCTGAATTTCCACTCACTGCCATGACGATACAGTTCGCCAACTACAACAGCGGTTTCAATGGAGAAATCTTCTCCAAGGTCGTAGCGAATGAGTTCTTCGCCACTGCTTGCGCTCAGTACACGCGCATACGCATTGGATACTTGACCAAAGTTTTGGTTGCGGGTAGCCGCATCGTAAATCGTGATGGTGAAAGCAACCTTTTGGATATTCGCGGAAACTTTGGACAAGTCGATTTCGATTACTTCGTCATCACCGTCGCCATCACCAGTGCGGTTATCACCGGAGTGAACAACGGAGCCGTCAGGGCTGGATGGATTGTTGAAAAATACGAAATGTTTGTCGTCTTCCACTTTGCCTTGGTCGTTCAGCAGGAATACGGACACATCCAGGTCGAATTCGCCGCCGCCATCATACTTGTTGGTATCCCAGCCAAGACCTACCTTGATTTGGGTCAAGCCAGGGTTCGTTTTTGTCAAATCAACCTTTTGTCCTTTTTGCAAAGATACTGCCATGTGTTATTCCTCCTGAAATTTCGATTTTTTTATGGAATAAGTATAATCTGATAGGTGCTACGTGTAGCGTCTGACCAGCTGGGAAATCGACGTATCGGTTGTTCCTTCACCAATAGCAGCAAACTTCCATTCACCTGAGTGGCGATACAGTTCACCCACGATTAGTGAGGTTTTCCCTGAGTAATTCTCGGTCAGATTGAATTTGCAAAGTTCCTGACGAGAAGATGGATTCATGATGCGGATATATGCGTTGCCAATCATTCCGAAATCCTGACGACGACTGACACAATCGTAGATATTGACCACGAAAATCAGCTTGTGAACATCGGACGGGACACGTGAAAGCTCGACAGATATCTGCTCATCGTCGCCTTCCCCTTCACCGGTAAGATTGTCCCCCGAGTGATTGACGCTTCCGCAACCGCTTCGCTTATTTCCGAAATAGACGAGATTTGTTTCTTTTGTAAATTTTTCATTTTCGTTCAGCATGATCACGGACGCATCGCAATCGATGTTGGCTTGTCCACCACCAAACAGTCCACCAAGTAGTCCGCCGGATTTTTTTACCGGGTCCCAGCCAAGTCCAACCAGCACTTTGCTCAAGCCGGCATTTCCTTTGGTCAGGTCAATTTTTTGCCCTTTTTGCAAACTGATAACTGACATGTCACCCTCCTACTCTGTCCGGGCTATACCCCAGTATTTTGCAGATTACAATTCGATTATTCCATTGCTATCCAATAAAATCTACATTTTTTTGCAAAAAACAACAAATTACATCAGTTTTGTGTCTTTTTATGAGCGGGAGTGTTTTTTCATTTCTCAGGATCAAAGTGCCGCAAGTTCTCGACTCGTTTTATGTTGCTTTGACCAGTTGGCGATACCATGACAGAACGGTTTGCAAAATCTCTTCTGCAGCGCTGATTCCCGCCGCCTGCGTAAAGTGGAAGTTGCCCACAGCGCCACCGTGGTTACGAATCTGATAAATCTCCCCATGCGGAGGAACGATCGCCAGTTGCGCTGCTTCCAGCAGAGGAAGGTCCAGTAGCGAATCACCAGCTGCAATCAGCTGCTTATCCTGCTCCAGCTCGCACACGTACAAGGTCGCATCGCGCTTGTTGACCGCCTGGGGCACGAGGTAGAGCTTTCGGCCCTGAATGGACATGCTCCAGTTTTGTTGCGCCACCCAGCGCTCGAAGTCGCGCAGTTCATCGACAGGCATTTTTTCTCGATCAATGATGCTGTAGAAGAACAGATCCTCTGCCATTCTCTCCCGAATCACCCAACTGTCATTGCTAATCTGGGCGAAGCCGGCCAGCATGTCGGGAAACGGCGCGCATTCGTTGACCATTCGGCTATGTACCTGACGACTCCACTGATCGTCTATTCGTCCGTCACGGATTACATTGCCGCCGTTGCTGGTAATTGCATAGCGAGGTAAAAGCTCATTCTGGAAAATCAAAATTCGCTGATACTGCTCAATCGTTCTTGTTGTCACGGGTATAAACAGAGACTTTTGATGAACTTCATGAAGAAGTTGGATTGCCCTGTCAGACATGTGCGAGGTTGGTTCGCCTTCAAGCACTTCGACTACCTGAAACGACTGCATTTCGTCCGTGAGAAATCGTTTCCCGTATAGGAGGGTTTGGTCCAGGTCACTTGCAAAAATCATTGTTTTTCCCCTCCCATCGTTCGGATAATACCACAGCAGGAATAGCTCATATCGGAACGTTCCTCCACTAATACACCACGATCCTTGGCGAGCATGATGATATGAGAAAGGTTAGGGTTTTCGACTGAATCGACAAGAATTTTCCATGGGACTCTGCGCAAAAGCACGCGTGTCGTTTCGCCAACTCCCGGTTTAATTAGATTCACATCATCAATTTGCAGCTCTTGCTGAATCCGCCCAATATCGCGCATTCCCTTCCAGCTCGGCACGTAGTCGTCCTCGTGGCTGATCAATTCAGCTGCTTTTGCCTTTGCTTCGTCGGCAATATCCGCAAAATGCGCAGAAATCGTATTCACGAAAAGGTTGGAAACATCTTCGTCAGCCCATTCCCGATAAAATTTGGCTCCGTGAAATTCACCAGCTGCAATGAGGTCGTCACGGTGCACGGTACGACTGATCAAACCGGACACGGTCGAGTTCAGGCAAGCGCTCGGAATCAAAAAGTCTTCGCGAGTGCCAAACGTCTGCACGCAATGCCCTGGGTCAGCGAGAACAGCCAAATCGGCATCAAGCCGCGTATGGAATTTCTGGTTAAAGCGGGAGATCGACTCGTGCAAGACCGATGTAATAGCGCCCTTGCCTGTCCAACCATCTACGAACTGAATTCCTTTGCCCGGATGATGCTCGAGAATATAGCGCAGTGCATTCTCGTCAATACCTTTGCCGCGAATGATGGAGATGCTGTAATGCGGCGTATCCAGCTGGTGAATTTGTCTCAAATAGCGGCGGATCAAAACACCGATCGGCGTTCCTGCTCTTGCAAGCGAGGCAAGCACAATCTCCTTGCCTTTGCGTGCAAGGATGGATTCAGCCACTACTCCTGACGCCAGCGCCACTTTTCGTGCTGTCGTCTGCAAGGCCTGATGAAACAATGAGATGTACTCGGCGGACGGCTGATACTCAACAGGCAGCATCTCGGAGTAATGTGTCCCCGCCTGAATCAATTCTTCCCGGTCCTCCGTGTTGGTTTCTTCCATCAATCCGCTGATTTCTTTCAACAGGAATGTAACATCCTCTGCAGGGTAGCTCCCCATTTTAATCGGCTGCATGAGTTCTGCTGTGTATAATGAGCCTTGCTCCATTCGGTTTACCCCTCTCTGCAGTTAGCGAAACATTACGAGATACTTGTTCGGAATCGGCAGTTGGGCCAAGGCCGCATAAAGACTATTCAGCCGCTCCACGCTTGTCCCGCGTTCAAGGAACAGGAACAGCTCGTCATACCGCTGCTCCGGGATATTGTACATAAAGTTGCGAACAGTAGGATCATCCGGACTTTCGTACGCAAATGCATTTTGAACGGCATATGTTTCCTTTGTTGCCGGATGAATCGGGCTTCTTGTCGTTGACTGATACCAAACCCCATCGCCCATAGAAGCGGCAATCATCATCGGCACGTACATAAACTCGCCTGTTCCCATACACAAGGTCGTACCCTTACGATATTGCTGCAAAAACTGGCCCAGCTCGCGAAGCGTGTCATGCAATTGACGCTGCTGCTCGGAAGTCATGCCAAAGCGTCCAGTTTGCTGCAAATACGGCAAGGTATTCACAAAGCCTGTCTGATCGATGGAAGAAAAGGACAGTTTGGTTAGCGCAGCGGTCTCCAGCGTGATGACAGTCGGCTCAGCTTCTGGTTCGACAAAGGCAGGCTTCGTCTGCTCAGCCTGCTGTTCGCCAAGAACGCCGTTCACCTCAATCTCTCCCTTAATCAGCGAGATGGCTGTGATCTCGATACCCAGCTCGGCTTCAAGCTCCAGAAACTTGCGGTGATCGTCAGGCGAGCGCCAATCCAATAAGGAAGCAACAATGTATTGCTTTCTCGGAAAATGTTGCTGAATCTCGCGAATGATGTTAAGCGCTGTTTTGCCTGTCGTAATCTCATCATCTACTAATACGATAGGACACGCAGAATGTAGCAAGTTTTTATCCAATGGATAAAAGTGATGGGCTACTGCGTGAGAATGCTCTTCTTCAAAAGCAATCGTGGACGGAACCTCTTTGATCAGCTCTCTTGTTGTATGGATGTATTCTGCCTTGCTGCCAAAAGAGCTGAACATGCTGTGTCCAAGCGCAGTGGCAGTCTCGGCAAATCCGATGAATAACAAGGGCTCGGGTAATTCGAGGGGATGTTGCAGCAGTTTGTGAAGAATCTCTTCGCTCTTCTCCTGCTGAATGATACCTTGCACGATCGCCGGAAGATCACTGACTTCTTGAGAATAAAACTCTTCAAGGAGACGTGCCGCCAATGCCATACCGCTTAGCACAGACGCTGACGGCCGCACGGGCAAATGCTTTCCCAGAACCTTGCTGACAAACAGGAAGCTTCGTTTCTTATTGATTCGGGCAGCCATTTGGAATAGCGCTTCCAATGGAAGATGGT
Organism: Brevibacillus sp. HB2.2; assembly: GCF_013284275.1. Lineage (NCBI taxonomy): Bacteria > Bacillati > Bacillota > Bacilli > Caryophanales > Paenibacillaceae > Brevibacillus > Brevibacillus sp. HB2.2. The sequence goes on along the minus strand of NZ_JABSUV010000036.1, from coordinate 37,408 downwards.
ACGGATTTTGTCGAACGTGGATGGTGATATTTAAATCACCGAGAATATTGAAACTGGATATTTGCTGTTCGAGCGAGCAGGTTGATAAAGTTGTTATGCTCATGGAACACCCCGTACACTTTTGATTTGATCATTATTTTTTTCGCCCAGCTCGTATGTGGCTTGATTTCGTTCATCTTGTTAGCGTAGTGACTTTTCGTTACTCCGTTTGTTTGGCTTTGCAGGATTGCCCTGGCGTCCTCGTACTCTTCGCGTGTAATCACGGCAAGTGAGTGGACAATTTTGATATGGCTTGGGTGGATGATCGTTTTGCCAGTCAGACCGTTTTCCTTGTCCAGCAATACTTCTTTGATCAGCCCATCTTGCCATTGATTCAACAATTGCTGGCGAAGTCTGCGCCCTGATGCGCCGCCCAGCTTTTGTTCAAACGGAGACTGGCGGAGCTGTGGTTTGAGCAACCTTTCGCCGTTGCTGAAATACTCCCAGACTGGACCAGATACGACGTATTCACTGCCCTGTCGTGTAAACATGTTCACAATGTCGCCGATGCAATCGCGAATCGTGGAAATCTCATAAATAGACACATCTGGTCCACGGCGCAATCCGAACAGGCTGGAAAAATCGGTTGCTCCCATGCGCACGTTCAGGACGAGGTGCCGGTATTTGTCCAAAATTTTTTTGATCGACAGCAGCTCGGCTGTTCGGGATTCTCTGTAAATAATGTCGGCGGACTCCAGAATCGGCATGCCGTACACAGGGAAAGGAACGTATCGGTTGCACGATTGCAGCGCTTCCAGATACTCCTCAGCGTTGCGGCTTGTAAACTTCGGGAACACAAACCCAGTCAGGCTGATCAAATCCTCTTGCAGTTCTTCCACAAGTCGGTTCATTTGGTGGACATCCCGGACACGCACGAACATGATCGGTATATCGTCCTGCTGGATCAAGCCGTTTCGTAGACGGCTGGAAATATCACGGACCTGCCGAATCAGCGATTGCTCTGCCTCGGTAACCTCATGATCGCCGATAGCGTCTTCCAGGCAGATGACCATGGAGACCAAGCCCTCGTGTTTTTGCGTCATTACATCATGAGAGATGGTGGTTCGTATGGCGGGCATGTAGAGTGTAGCTCCCAACGCGTGGGCTAGCACTTCCTTCTCGGTGTTTCGATTGATCGGAAGGGGGTGTACACTGAATAATTCTTCTTTTTCGTTCTCGAGCAAGTAATCAAAATGCCTCATAAAAGAAACGGCTCCCCTCTTCATCCCAACTCGCCATTGATAAAAAACAAGACTGCCCCCTTGGCCCGAGGCAATCTCGCTTGTTACAACTGGAAATCAGCTGGATTCAAATTAACGGTTTGGCAGATTTCCCGAACGATTATTTTCTCTTTTTCGTCAAAATCACCGTCAGCGGCACCGATTGCGCAACAGACGCCGATAAGAATTCGCGCTGCTTCTGGGTTATTTTTTAATTTGCCGATTGCCTTGAGTGCTTCCATCTTCCCGACGCCGTGGTCAAATTCAAATCCACTGACAAAATGGTTGAAGCGGCTAATTACATCGTTCATATCAAAAACTTTCAATTCTTCACTTCGATTGATATAAGAGGCCATCTTTTGCTTTTCAGAGGATTCAATGTGTCCATCAGCGGCGGCAACCAATGCGCATCCGGCAACGACTGCATCCATGAAGTCACGATTCTGAAACTTCTTTACCTGGTCTCGCAAGGATGCTTGTGTGTTTTTAAGCCAATTCGTAAATGTGCCAGAAAATGACATTCTATTACCTCCATCGACAAATTTCTCACTTATACGTTTATTCTACAATCTTACATCAATAGATATATTTTGGCAAAAGAGATACATAATATGTAAATGTTCTGGTTCCCATAATAAATGAATCCATTAGGTCCGTTAAAACGATCCCGAATGAGGGGAAGGTTGTGCTTGACAGTATGAAGAAAAGTTAGAATAAACTATGGATATCTATTCGATCAATTCAGCGCGTGAAGCGGGAAATAGGTGATCACCAAATGAGAGCAAACCGGATGGAAGCGTTTAGCGATGGCGTGCTGGCAATTATCATTACGATTATGGTACTAGAATTCAAAGTACCAGAAGGCCACGACTGGCATTCGTTAATCGAACTAGGTCCAAAAGTTCTTAGTTATATCTTCAGTTTCGTTTATGTCGGCATTTACTGGAACAACCATCATCATCTGCTGCATATGGTTCGCACAATGAACGGGCGGCTCATGTGGCTGAATTTGAAATTGCTCTTCTGGCTATCCCTTATTCCGTTCACGACCGCATGGATGGGGGAAAGCCAGTTTGCGCCCACTCCGATGGCATTGTACGGGATTATTCTTCTGCTTGCAGCGATTTCTTACAGAATGCTTCAGCTCGCAATCATTAGCCAGCATTCTGGAGATTCTGCATTCGTAAAGTCAATGGGCAGAGACTGGAAGGTGAAAATATCTCCTGTTCTCTATTTGCTCGCGATATTGACCGCGTATGTGGGTCCATGGATATCCGGCTTCTTTTACGTACTCGTTGCAGCGATTTGGGTCGTGCCGGAAAAGCGAATCGAGCACATTTTGAGAAGCGAATAATTGGACCCGAGAAAAGTATGGGAAACGGAAAGAGGTCTCCAAACCGGAGACTCTTTTTTTCAAGTGCTGTTGTTACAGACAACCCAGTAGGCCATATCATAAGGGAGGATGACCGACATGGAAAATGCCCTCGATAAGAGGGCATTTCGCCGATGAAAGCTGATTGGATTCGTTGTCATACCAGCGTAGAACCGCCATCTACGACGATGACCTGACCGGTGGAGTATTTCTCACGCATTAAATAGAGAAACGCTTCGGCCGCGTCCTCGGGTTCGCCCACTCGCCCAACAGGGAGGGATTTCCCGACAGTCTCGCACATGGTATTTCGTTCTTTCTCAGGAATATTGTCCCATAACTCAGTACGCATGAATCCGAAACGTATGGCGTTGACGCGAAGTGGACTCAGTTCGACGGCTAGCGCCCTTGTCAGGGACTCGATAGCACCACAAATGCTAGCTGCGATCGTCAATCCTTTTGGAGGCCGAACTGAAGCGGTGCCGGAAACGAAAATCATGGAACCATTCTGCCTGATTTTCTCTGAGCCATATTTCGCTGCCATAACTGCCCCCCAGTACCTGATGGTAAAGAATTGGCGTGCCTTGTCCATGTCAACCGTGTTGAGATTTTCGGGCTGAAATGGCTCTCCAGCGGTGAAGACCAAGTGATCGAATTCACCAATACGGCTGAAAAATACGCGAATCTGCTCCTCATTGGATAGATCAACCACATATCCTTCCGTACCTTTGGGGAGACGCGAAACAGCATCGTCCACTCTCTCTTTTCGACTGGATACTACAACAACATATGCCCCTTCCCGCGCAGCGGCTTCCGCTGTCGCAAATCCCATTCCAGAAGTTCCTCCGAGCAGGATAACACGCTTGCCTTTCAAACTACTGCAAAATTCCAGATTTCCCATAAGATCGTCCTCCATCTCTGTAGGTGATGAGTCGATTATAATCAGCTTCATAAATTGACAAACAGCTCTGTATTTACAGTACGATTCGGAAAAGTAGTATAAATCCTAGTAGGATATAGAGGTGTATGATCGTATGAATGATGAAAGAAGGCGAAGGGAGCTAGCTGATTTTCTCCGGACCCGTCGTTCCCGCCTTTCCCCGCAAGAGGCGGGATTACCTGTTGAAACTGCACGTCGTCGTACGCCTGGTCTAAGGCGGGAAGAAGTGGCGACTCTGTCAGGGATTTCTTTGCCATGGTACACGGCACTGGAGCAGGGGAGGGATATTCAGGTGTCGGAACAAGTGCTGGAGAGCTTGGTGCGGACGCTCCAACTCAGCCATGACGAGCGCAATCATTTGTTTGTATTGGCTAATTGTTCTGTAGTTCCATACGTCACAGTAGGCGAATCAAATTCTCCAGCCCTGCAACAAATTCTCGACAGGATGGGGAGCTACCCTGCCTATGTCATCGATAGACACTGGAACGTAACAGCGTGGAACAAAATGACAAGTACGCTTTGCGGAGACTTTCATCAGATAGCAGAGATCGAGAGAAATATACTTTGGAGAGTCTTCATGATGAAGGATACAGAGGCTCGCATTGTGAATTGGGAAAACGTCGCCACGATGCTGTTGGCTCATTTTAGAAGCCGATATGCCTTGTACATGAATGATTCGTGGTATCGGGAATTCGTTGACAAATTGTGTGAACAGAGTGAGGAGTTTAGAGTGTGGTGGCGAAGACATGATGTATCCGGGACTTCGAAAGGGGAAAAAGTGATACATCATCCTAAAGCTGGCCTGTTGAGTTTTCGTTACCATTCTTTTGCCGTACCTGAAAGTGGTGACCTCGTGATGAGGGTATATACACCAATCGAAAATACGGGGACTGATGAACAGTTAAAAGATCTAATAGGCGAGTCTCGTTTAGCATGAAGCAACGCTATTTAATAGAGACTGGATTGGCAAGATGAAGGGGTGAAGCAAATGGAACAAGAGCTCATTGCTTTAACGTGCGGAGTATGCAAAGGCGTATCAGAGCGCATTAGGATGGAAAGTGAGCTGTTTGATATTGCTGGCTTCGAAAATGACATTATGGAATGGTCAGATTTTGAAAACGAAGTTCCCCTGTTGGATGAGCGACATTGGCTGCGTTCCAATCGCCCGCCTGAGCGAGGTCAGGTTAGAACGGTGAAGGTCTCCCATCCTTTTCATATGAGGATGGGAGAACCCTTTTGGATCATGTACACGCCGGTACTCTCCAGTTTTAATGGCTGGGATTCTTATCCGGAAGAGATTGAACAATCTTCTTTTGTACAGTGTTCCATTGAACGTGTCATTGAGCGGAATGAGTTTACAGCTTGGCTGTGCGTAAAGATTTTAGATGTATGGATGATTAAGGATTACAACGAGAGATTTCCAGAGAGAGATGGAAGAGAAGGTTATTTAGAGAGTTTTGATATGTTTGGAGATCGCTACATATTCAACTACGAGAACTGGCTATTTATTAGTGCTGGTTCGCAGGGGAATATCGGCGTATGGGGACTCGTAAAACGAATAGATAGTCAGTACCATATGCTCGTATATGGATATTGGGACTTTCATACGAATAATGCTTATGGAGGAAACATCCTGCTGCCTAAGGATCGAATGGATAGATGGCTCAAGCAGGCGATGGAGAAAGAAAAACCCGTTTGAAATGATGGAGTGATATGGATGAGAGCGTATATACAGGCAAACAAAAGTGGAGAATTCTACAATGTAAATGCATTTATTGCTTTTGAAGGTTTCACTTCATTAGGATGGGAGATCATTAAGTTCCATGATGTTCATGAAATAAAAGAAAAGAATCCAGAAGACGTAGTAGTTGGCGGTATTGGCAACGTGAGAAAACGTCTTGAAATATTGGGGATAGAAAGAAGCCAAGGAGAAATAGATTATCCAGATTCTTTATCTAGTTATTTTGGCAGGAAAATATGGACTTCAACTATTCAACAGCTTTTTGAAAATAAACAGGATTGGAATGTTTTTGTAAAACCGAAAGACATAACAAAAAAATTTGCTGGAAAAGTGGTAAAAGAATATAAAGATTTTATAGGATTGATTGAACAGGATGAGGATACGAAGATTTGGTGTTCGGAAATCGTTGATTTTGTGACGGAATGGCGTTGCTTTATACGATATGGAGAAATACTTGATATTAGGCAGTATAAAGGTGCCTGGGATTCAAAATTAGATCTACGTATTATAAAAAGTGCGGTTAAGGATTATATTGATGCGCCAGCTGCCTATGGTTTAGATTTTGGAATTGATCGAGATGGGAATATGAAGCTGGTAGAGATTAATGATGGTCATTCTCTAGGGACATATGGAATCGCTTCTTTAAACTATGCGAAGTTTCTCTCAGCCAGATGGTCAGAATTAACTGGGACGAAAGACTATTTAAGAAGCTTATAGTTTATGATGCGAACTATGCCTGAGAGTGTTCAGCCGTTATTTTGTACCCGCCCCCCTACAAGGCATGTGCCGTTACCAGGTCTAGTGTCCCTACATAGGAATAAGCAGATGAGAAAAGCTTACTCCATGGACGAGGTTGGTGAACATTCGATGGCACAAAAACGGAAAAAAGCAGGTACCCGATTGACCGGAAGGATCGTGTTGCCGGGTGACCGGTCTTACAATGCGGCCAGAATGGAGTTCAACAGGCGCTTTTCCAAGTTTCCACGGGTCATCGTTTTTTGCAGACGAACGCAGGATGTGATCAGCGCAGTCAAATGGGCTCGTGAGCGGGGCGTACGGCTGCGAGCGCGGAGCGGACGGCATAGCTATGAGGCTTTTTCAGCTGTAAATGGCGGGATTATCATTGATGTGAGCGAGATGAATCAGGTAAAGGTGGATCGCAAGAAAATGGTGGCCCACGTACAGTCAGGAAATCCGCTTGCCCGGGTGTACAGGAAGCTGTGGAATGAGCGCGTGGCACTCCCGGCTGGGACTGCGCCCGACGTGGGCGTTGCGGGCCTTACCACGGGCGGTGGGATTGGACTTTTGTCGCGCAAATATGGCCTTACCTGCGATAACCTGAAACAGGTGAAGATGGTGGTAGCATCGGGACGGCGTGGGGCGAAGACGATCATCGCAAATAAGAAGAAGCATTCCGATCTGCTCTGGGCATCACAAGGTGGTGGGGGAGGGAACTTTGGCATTGCTACAGACTTTACGTTTCGGGTTCACCCTATCCAGGATGTCTCCATCTACAGCATTACCTGGAAATGGCGCGATCTGGAGAAGGTATTCCCGACTTGGCAGCGCTGGGCACCGTCTGTCACAAACCGCCTAACCTCAACCATAGAGGTGGCTGCTAAGCAAGTGGGAACCATCGTGTCTACCGGGCAATTCCTGGGCGGTGCAGAGGAGCTGCGGCGATTGATCAGACCTTTGCTGCAAGCGGGAACTCCAGTGAAGGTGATGGTGCGGACAGTGCCTTTCATCGAAGCAACCAGATTTTTTGCCGCAGCGGATCTGAATCTGGAGCCGAAGTTTAAAATAACCGGGGCTTTTGGTTTTAAACCTTTGCCTCGCCAAGGAGTACGGATCATCCGCAATTTCCTGTCGAAGGCGCCCAATAGGCATTCTACCGTGTGGAGTCAGAGCTTGGGTGGTGCAGGAAGCGCGGTGAGCCGGATATCCCCGATAGCAACGGCCTATCCTCATCGAAAGGCAGAGACGATCTATGAGCTGTCGGCGCGATGGAGGAACAACAGCGAGCAGCAGCGGAGTATCCAGTGGGTGAAAAGGTTCCGTAGAGCGCTACGTCCTTTTGTCGTAGGAGATTATGTGAACTTCCCTGATTTGCAGATCAAGAACTGGCCTGAGGCGTATTATGGTGTGAACTTTGCCAGATTGAAGCAGGTGAAACGAAAGTACGATCCGTATAATGTGTTTCGTTTTGCCCAGAGTATTCCGGTTGGGAAGAAGAGAGCAAAATGATAAGGAAATCAACAAAAGGAGCATGCTGTGGCGTACTCCTTTTTACATTTTTGTCGATACGTTCATGAAGCTAAGTCTTGGGAGGAGAGTGGTCTGGAAGTGGAGCATATTAAAATGAAGTCATTTTGTATCGAAAACGAGAAGGAAACGAATCGATAGGAGAGAGAATAGCCATGCATGATAAGCAAACTACGGTGCCAGACCACACGGCGGTGCGGGTCGCGTTGTGGCGGGCGTTGCACGCACAGATCGATTCTCAACCGCATGTACTAGAAGACGAGATCGGTCTGCGACTGGTGGCTCCGGAAGACGACTGGCGCCAACGTCCCGACATGGACCCAAAGAGCACCAGCGGGTTTCGAGCATCTATCGTGGCTCGTGCTCGCTTTATTGAGGATTTGGTCACCGAACAGCTCGGACAAGGCGTCACCCAATACGTTATCCTCGGCGCTGGCCTCGACACCTTTGCTCAGCGACGACCGGAAATCGCCTCTCAGATGCGGATTTTCGAGGTCGATCAGCCAGACACGCAGGGTTGGAAGAAGCAACGCTTGAACGAGCTGGGCTTTGGCATGCCCGAGTGGTTACGACTCGTACCCGTTGACTTCGAGGCAGGCTGGTCCTGGTGGGAGCAACTAAAGGACTCCGGCTTTGAAGCTAGCCGACCAGCGGTGGTAGCATCCACTGGCGTCACCCAGTACCTTACGAAGGATGCGATTATGGCTACGCTGCGCCAAGTAGCGACGCTTGCTCCAGGCTCCACGCTGGCTATGACGTTTTTGCTGCCCTTTACCTTTACAGAAACGAAGAAACGTCCCGAAGTTGAAGAGGCAGAAAAGGGAGCGCGGTCAAGCGGGACGCCTTTCATCAGCTTTTTCACACCGCCGGAGATGCTGTCATTGGCCCGCGAAGCTGGTTTCCGAAAAGTCCAGCATGTATCCTCGGCAGAACTTAACCAGCGCTACTTTACCGGCCGCACCGATGGTCTTTCGCTGCCAAGCGGAGAAGAATTCCTGATAGCCACTACATAGAGTGATAACTTCTATTGATAAGCTACGTTGTCTTTCAGATAAACGTAGCTTTTTCTATGGCAACTGTATTTCTCTGTCAAAATCTATATGCTAAATTATGGAAAGGTTCTATTTGAATGTCAGAGAAGAAACTGACTAGGAGAGGAATACTTCTTGGCAAATCATTCACCCAAATACCCAATAAAAAAGAGCCATATCCTACTATTACTCGGGTTTTTACTCATCATCCTATCTGGTGCGCGGATTTTATGGATGGAATCGTTTCGTGATCAACAAGCGGACATTAAGAATGGGCTATTCGATTTGCGTGATTGGAATGCAGAAGGTGGCGACACTCTCTTGCTAGATGGAGAGTGGGAGTTTTATCCCTCTCAATGGCTGATGGATGGCAGACGGCAACAAGGTGTAAACGAGAAGGGGCAAACGCTTATTCAGGTTCCGGGAAGATGGAATGAAGCTTTGCACACAGACAAGTCAACTCCCTATGGATTTGGTTCTTATCGCTTGCGGCTGTATGTAAATCCAGAAAAGGACCTGAATTATAGCATTCGTGTACCCAGCGTGCGCACGGCATCGGAATTATACGTAAACGGTCGTTTGCTTGCGAAATCCGGGCAGGTGGGCGAGTCGGAGGATGAATATATTGCGAAGAATCTTCCTTATTCTTCAACCTTTACGGCAGACGAAAACGGCGTAATCGACATCGTCATTCAGGCGGCAAATTATGTGGATGGTCGAAGCAGCGGCATTGTTCGATCCATTAAATTTGGTTCAGAAGAAGCCATTGCAAAGGAAATAAAAGTCTCCGTTTCTACGCAGCTTCTGGCAGCCATGATATTTCTCATACATTCTGCTTATGCGTTTATTTTATTTTTACTAGGAGATAAGAAAAAGAATCTGCTGTATTTTTCTTTGCTGACATTTTGTATAGCGCTTACTAGCGTGTTAAGCAATGATGAGAAGCTGTTCCACCAATTATTTTACATCGGCATTGAGTGGGATTTTCGATTAACGAATTTCGCCCTCGTCATTGGGGCCTATGCTTTGTTGGAGTGTATGAATCATCGCGAACTTCCTTATTGGAGCAGGGTGTATCCTGTATACAGGGTGATGAATTTTGGGATTGCTGGCATTACGTTGTTTTTAGACCCTGATCAGGTGACGATGTTATTTCCAGTTTATTTTCTGGTGGCCGGTATTGCAGCAGTGATCACGTTGATAACCATCCTTAGGAAATTGATCAAAGATATCAAGGGCAATCTTTTACTGCTTTTTTCATTTCTTGCGTTGCTTCACCATTTTATTTGGTCGTTAATCTGGCGGGAAAGCGGCATGAGTCTTGTCTACTATCCATTTGATCTGATTATTTCAATGGGGTGCTTAGCAACGGTATGGTTTAAGGGTTATTTCATCATGCATGCCAACACAAAAGAAATTGCTGCAACCTTGCAAAGAATGAATGACCATAAGGATCAATTTCTGGCCAACACTTCACATGAATTTAAAAATCCACTACATAGCATTCTGAACATGTCACAGTCCGTTTTAAATCGGGAGCGACATTTGTTGCAGGAAAGGAGTATCAAGGAGCTTGAAACGGTTTTATCTGTAGGAAGACGGCTGACCTTGATATTAAATGATTTGATTGATGTGATGAGTTTACAGGAAGGCAACCCCCGCTTACAGAAAAAAGCCATATGGATTCAGCCCATCGTGACCGGGGTACTTGATATGCTGCAATTTAACGCAGATGTGAAGTCTGTAAAAATCGTAAATGAAATCCCTGAAGATTTTCCTCCCGTACACGCGGATGAGAACCGGGTGATTCAAATCGTTTTCAATTTACTTCATAATGCTATGAAATATACGAATGAAGGGATCGTTTCCATTCAAGCGTTTGCCAAGGACGGCAGGGCTTTTGTTGAGATTCATGATACAGGGATCGGAATGGACGAGGACATGAAAAAGCGCCTGTTCCACCCGTATGAACAAGCCAGCACAAGCGAGACCATGATTGAAGGTGGCTTTGGGTTAGGTCTGAGTATAAGCAAGCAGCTGGTTGAGCTCCATGGAGGTACGTTGGATGTGTCCTCCGTTTTAGGGAAAGGCTCGACATTTACCTTTTCGTTACAGCTGGCACATATGGAAGCGGAGGAAGAGGTAGCTGTTTCTCGGTCATTCGAACCGTCAGTCGTACAACCTATGCCGATTCAGGAAAAAGCGGAGAGCTCTTGGGCTACGAAACCAACAACTTTATTGGAAGTAAATCGCGATCGTCCGCGCCTGTTAATTGTGGATGATGACCCTGTTAACCTTCAGGTGCTGGAAGCCATACTACCTCCAGACGAATATGAGGTAACAATGGTGACCAGTGGGAAGGAAGCATTAGCCATATTGGATACAAGGGAATGGGATCTGGTCATCTCCGATATTATGATGCCGCAGATGTCCGGTTATGAGCTGACAAGAATGATCCGCGAGCGGTTTACACTCACAGAGCTCCCTGTTTTGCTCCTTACCGCGAGAAGCCAACCAAAAGATATTCAAAGTGGTTTTTTAGCGGGAGCAAACGATTACGTGACCAAACCAATAGAGGGAATGGAAATAAAATCGCGGATCGAGGCGCTTACTACGATTAAACAATCCGTCCGGGAACAACTGCGATTAGAAGCTGCATGGCTGCAAGCGCAAATCCAGCCTCATTTTTTATTTAATGCGTTGAGCGCGGTAACAGCTTTAAGTGACATTAATTTGGATAAGATGCGCGATTTGCTTTACGAGTTTAGCAATTTTTTGAGGAATAAATTCAAATTTGAAGATATGGACGGGCTTGTTCCGATCGAAACGGAGCTAAGTTTGGTGCGCTCTTACTTGTATATTGAAAAGGTTCGGTTTGAAGAAAGGCTGCAAGTTGTTTGGGAGATAGATGACTGTGAGGATGTAAAAATCCCCTTTCTTACGATCCAGCCTCTCGTTGAAAATGCGATCAAACATGGTGTGATGAACCGCATTCGTGGGGGGGAAATTACGATTCGGATTTCTGTTCAGGAAACGCATGTGGAAATAACCGTTGAAGACGATGGGATCGGAATGGACGAAGATCAAATACAACGACTGTTGGAAAGAAAAGCAGATAGCAGGTCAGGAGTCGGATTGATCAATACCGATCAGCGGTTAAAACGGCACTTTGGAACAGGGCTTCATATCGAAAGTAGGCAAGGTACAGGGACAAAAGTAACTTTTCATGTACGCAACAAGTTGAATAGCAAGAATTTGAGTGAAAAACACCCCGATTCCTTATCGTAGGATCGGGGTTCTTTGTTGTTTTCCAACGATTAGTAAAACTTATGATGACAATAACGAATTCCAATTGCTCGGGTTCTACTCACTGTGGTAGCTTAAAGTAAATAATCATATAAGATTACTCGGAATTAACTTTTTCTCGTGTGAGGTGCATATCGTTGGTACTTAAGGTGACAGACAGTCCTTTTAGTCAGGAACAAGTAGAGCTCCTAAATCAGTTGCTGCCCACTCTTTCAGAGGTGCAAAAGGTTTGGCTGAGCGGATATCTTGCAGCTCTTCACAAAGTGGAAGCACCGATAGCCGCTGGGTTTCCAGCCACTTTAGCTGTGAATGGGCCAGTCATTTCCAAAGAGGTGACAGTGCTTTTCGGGTCTCAGTCCGGGAACAGCCAAAAGCTTGCCAAGGTGCTGACCGGAAAGCTTCAGGAGCACGGCTTCCACGTAACACTTTCCTCTATGAGCGACTTCAAGACGAATGCGTTGAAAAAGGTTGAAAACCTGCTTGTTGTGGTAAGCACACACGGGGATGGTGAACCACCGGATAACGCCATTTCCTTCCATGAATTCTTACACAGCAAAAGAGCACCGCAATTGGTGGGCCTGCGTTTTTCCGTGCTGGCATTGGGCGATACCTCTTATGAATTATTCTGCCAAACTGGCAAGGAGTTCGACAAGCGGTTGGAAGAGCTAGGCGGCAAGCGTCTTACTCCCCGGGTTGATTGCGATGTGGATTACGACGAGCACGCCTCCGAATGGATGAATCAGGTCCTGGCTTCTCTCAGTGAAACTTCGGCAACCCAGGCTGCTGCGGCAAGCGCAATCGTGGGCAGTGCAGTGATCGGGTCAGGGTCACAGACCGAATATTCACGGTCGAATCCCTTTCAGGCTGTGGTCTTGGAGAACTTGAATCTGAACGGTCGGGGATCAGATAAGGAAACTCGCCACCTGGAAATCTCCCTTGAGGGTTCCAGTCTCGAGTATGAACCGGGTGACTGTTTGGGGATCTATCCTAAAAATCATCCTGACCTTGTCCGTGAGCTGATAGACGCGATGGGCTGGAAGTCGGAAGAACTCGTTCCCATTCATAAAAGCGGGGAAGAGCGCACGTTGGAAGAGGCCTTGTCCAGTCATTTTGAAATCACGGTTCTCACCAAGCCTCTCTTGGAACAAGCCGTAAAGCTATCATCAGGAAACGGGTTGCGGGAACTGCTTGCGGAAGGACAGGAGCAAAAGCTTCGCGAGTATGTTCGAAATCGGGATTTGCTAGACCTGGTGGAGGACTACGATTTGAAGGGCGTATCTTCCAAAGAATTTGTCTCCATCCTTAGAAAGCTGCCGCCTCGTCTCTATTCGATCTCAAGCAGTTTGAAGTCCTACCCAGACGAAGTTCATCTGACAATTCGCAATGTTCACTATCAGGCTCATGGTCGAGATCGGTACGGCGTTTGTTCGAGCTATATCGCGGATCGTTTGGAGGCGGGGGATACGCTGCCAGTATTTGTGCAGCACAACCCCAACTTTAAGCTTCCAGCCAACCCGGACACCCCGTTGATCATGATTGGTCCCGGAACAGGTGTCGCTCCATTCCGTGCGTTTTTGGGAGAACGGGAGGAGCTTGGGGCGACGGGCAAGACATGGCTTTTCTTTGGCGACCAGCATTTCTCTACAGATTTTCTCTATCAGCTCGAATGGCAGCGTTGGCTCAAACAGGGCGTACTGACGCATATGGATGTCGCGTTCTCCCGAGATACGAGCGAAAAAGTGTATGTTCAGCACCGGATGCTTGAGAAGAGTAAGGAGCTTTATCAATGGCTACAGGATGGGGCGCACGTATACGTATGCGGAGATGAGAAAAGGATGGCGCATGACGTTCACGCAGCTCTGGTCACCATTCTCCAACAAGAGGGTGGACTTGATTCAGAGGAGGCCGTTGCGTACTTGAAACGGTTGCAGCAGGAAAAACGCTATCAGCGAGATGTCTACTGATTTTCGAGAAAGAATGAGAGGGGAGATAGGAACCATGTCAGAAAATCATTTGCTTTCGCCAAACAGTGCTCCTCACAGCGACGTAGAGGATATTAAACGCAAAAGCGATTATTTGCGGGGAAGCCTGGCGGAAACGCTGGAAGACAGGATCTCTGGGTCCATTCCTGAGGATGATAACCGCCTGATGAAATTTCATGGCAGCTACATGCAGGACGATCGGGATCTTCGCAACGAACGGAGCAAACAGAAGCTGGAGCCGGCCTATCAATTCATGGTCCGCGTGCGTGCCGCTGGCGGCGTTGTCACACCAGAGCAATGGCTGATGATGGACGATATCGCCCAGCAGTTTGCGAATGGAACGATTCGCCTGACGACTCGTCAGTCTTTTCAACTGCATGGCGTGATTAAGTGGAATATGAAGCAGGTGATTCAAGAAGTAAACGAAGCCTTGCTAAGTACACTAGCTGCTTGTGGGGATGTCAACCGCAACGTTATGTGCAACCCGAACCCGTACGAGTCGGAAGTTCATCAAGAGGTGTACGAATGGGCCAAGAAAATAAGCAATCATCTGGACCCCCGGACCCGCGCCTATCATGAAATCTGGCTGGATGAGGAAAAGGTCGTCGACAGTCGGGATGGGGTAGAGCAAGAACCGATCTATGGGCCTGTCTATTTGCCGCGCAAGTTTAAAATTGGCATCGCCGTGCCGCCTGCTAACGATGTTGACGTTTTCTCGCAGGATTTGGGCTTTATCGCCATTCATGAGGAAGGTCGACTGCTGGGCTTCAACGTAGCGGTCGGGGGCGGAATGGGAATGACCCACGGTGATCCGAAGACGTATCCGCAGGTGGCGCGGGTGATCGGCTTCGTTACACCGGAACAAGTACTGGAAGTTGCCGAGAAAACGGTCATGATCCAGAGAGATTATGGAGATCGTGCGGTGCGGAAGCATGCTCGCTTCAAATATACGATCGACGACCGCGGAATCGAATGGTTTATCCATGAACTGGAGCAGCGACTGGGCTGGGAATTGGAGCAGGTACGACCTTATCACTTTGAGCATAATGGCGATCGCTACGGTTGGGTAAAAGGGAGCGACGATAACTGGCATTTTACCCTTTTCATTCAGAATGGCCGTGTAAAAGACGAGGACAACTACCTCCTGAAGTCCGGCCTGCGGGAGATTGCCAAGGTGCATACAGGTGACTTCCGCCTGACGCCGAATCAAAATCTCCTCATTGGGAATGTCACCAGTGAAAGGAAGCCAGAAATTGAACAAATCATTCAAGCATACGGGCTCACCGATGGAGCTACCTATTCTGCACTCCGGAGAAACTCCATGGCTTGTGTTTCGTTGCCGACTTGCGGACTCGCGATGGCTGAGGCAGAACGTTATTTGCCTACACTGCTGGATGAGATCGAGCTGATCTTGGATGAGGCGGGTTTGCGCGATGAGGAGATCGTCATTCGCATGACAGGGTGCCCAAATGGATGCGCAAGACCTGCACTCGCAGAAATCTCTTTTATTGGGAAGGCTGTCGGTAAATACAACATGTATTTGGGCGGCGGTTTCTCTGGCAATCGATTGAACAAGCTGTATCGTGAAAACATCGGAGAAGCAGAAATACTGAATGAACTGCGGCCAATTTTAAATCGGTATGCGAAAGAACGCGAAGAAGGCGAACACTTCGGAGATTTCGTCATTCGGGCAGGGTATGTGAAAGAAGTCAGATCGGGACTCGATTTTCATGAGTAGTACGGCCTAGCAGTCAATTGAATAAAAGAAGAGCCCGCGACGACGTGGGCTCTTTGTTGCTTGCATGCTTTTTAGGCTTCTCGAAGCTGTTGAATCACTTGTGCTGCGAACTGATCTGTAAACCGGATGTGTCCATTTTCCTGTACGATCCGACCTTCCTCCTTGCGACGATCCAACCACTCGCTAATCCATCCCGGAGCGTAGCCGCCTTGCCCGAATTCTCCACCAAAGGCGATCATTTTCTCATAGACAGCCAGGTACTGTTCGCGAGTGGTATCGGGATATGACTTCGTGTAAAGCCAAAACTGCACATCGTACATCAGATACGAGAGTTCATCCGCATGAAAAGAGAAAAAGCCTTTTTCCTCTACAATCCGTGTACAAATGCTGCGTATTTTCTGTTCGATTTGTTCCACTTCCGATACGGGTGTGCACAGCTCCTCCAGTAAGGAAGAAAACTTCCCGTGGGCTACTTTGTAAAGAGCCGCTTCCTTGTCCTCCTCGGAGGTATCGTATTCTTCTTCGCTCACCAAGCCTCTGATAAATTCCTCGAAGTTTTCAGCCAGGAAAGTAATTTCATAATCGCTTTCCTGATCGACGTGAATGACTTCGGGTTCACCATCTCTCCCGCATGCCCGATAATCTAGCATCACTACGTCATGACCTGCTGAAGGACAATCGCAGATGACGACTCCAATGTCGGGATATCCCCAGTCTTCAATCATAAATTGACTGCCGAGATCCCCGCAGAGCGAATAGCTTTTCTCGCGGCCAATGCCTAGAATGCCCGTAATAGCAATGTGATCCTCAGCCCAGGAGGTAGGGTCCTCTGTTGGGAAGCACGTGTTCTTCGGAATGCCGCCATTCTGCTGTTTCATGAGTGCAAGATAGGAGGCAGGGAGCTTGTATCCTAGCTCTTCCTCGATCGATGCGATCAGTTCATCCGTGGGTGGCGCGGATTGATATGCCTTTTTTGCGTACTCGCTGTCGTCCCAAAAGTCTTCAAACGACATGTTCGAAAAAGGAACTTCCTCCGATGCTGAACCCTCAATAGCCGCTGCCCTTTTGGCTGCCATCCGAAGCTCTTGTCTTTGCTGCTTTTCCGCTTTTTGCAAGCTCCACTTTAGCCATGATTCGGTATTCTGATTGCCGGTTTCTAATTTGTCTGAGGTACGGAATGCTTGTGCCGCCTCTTCATATCTTTTCAAATAATAGAGGGCATAACCTATCCGAAAGTGCCAGACTGGGTCTTGTTGACCTGCTTCAGCAATTTTCTTCAATTGGTTGAGCGCTTCTTCATATAGCCCCAAGTTGTTATAAGCTCTGCCCAGTCGGCTGATTGCCTCATACTCTCGTTCCTCCTCGGGAACGGTTAACAGCAAGTCCACAATTCGCTGCTGTTCGTCTTCTTCATGCCAGCGATTCAATTGTTCGATAAGTACCTGATCCATTGCAACCTCCTAAATGATTCTTTTTCTTAGATGCCAGCCACGCGAAGCTACCGCCATCTACCAAATAATTATGTATTCATATAAGATTAATTTATTTCGTGTTGTTTGTGCATAGCTGATCTAGAAGGGGATTGAGTAAGATGGATATCCATGATGTATGGTTCGATTTTGCCGCAGCCTTTGTACAGAAACAGAATGCTTCGGGCTGGAACACACTGACCTCACAGGAACAAGAGATTGCCGCCCTATGGTTGTTGGAAGCTGATGTATATAACGGCGGGTTTTTGCAGTTTTTTTGCAACTGGGGAGAAGAGGCATATATCTACGCAGTACGGGCCTTACAAGCCATCGGGGCAGTCCATGCACTCGAAATCGTCCAGTCGGGATATGCCTGCATCGAGCATTTGTCAGAGGACAACCGCCTCACCCAACTTTGGGATATTCCACAGTTTCTTACTGAGGAAGAGGCAGAACGGCTGGATAAGCTTGATCAGAGCTTCTGGGAAGACCAGGATCGCATTGCAGAAGTTGCCCATCGATATTACGTACAGCAGCTAGGAGTACCTACCCCATCATAAGGTGACGGGGGTGGGTATTATCAAAGAGACTCCGATACCTATTCGACAGCACGTTCCCCTTCTGACAGGAGCATAAGCAGCAGCTCTTGAATAGCGGGAGCGAGCTTATCATTCTCTTCCATAATCGCAGTGAAAACGGGAATGGCGTCCTTTAGCAGCAAATAACTGTAAGAAAAATAGCTGAAAAATGCTTCCTGCTCATAGCCCCGCGGCTCCTCTTCTTCCCACCATAATTCATCGTCTTCCTCGTCCTCTGGCCATAAGTACTTTTCGTCCAAAAGCTCGTTCATGGTCTCAACCGCATGTTGTGAATCCGTTTCGTCCACGTTTATAGCAGAAGCTACAGCCAAGTACAACTGAATTTCCTGCAAAGAGACTTGCTCTGGTTTTTGTTTGGAAAGCTTCTGCAGGAGTATCAGCAGCACCCAAGGCGTCGTCTGCCACAAGGTGCTTTGGTGCTCGATTAGATTGGCCAATTCCTCATATTGCCCGGTCTGTATAAGCTGCGGAATGTCCGTCCCTCTGCCATAGGCTGTCGTCAAACGCTGCCACGGAATGTTGTTTGTCAGGTGGGTCAAAGAGTTCATCTCCATCTCTCCTTAGATATGAGACATTTCCAGTATATACCATAGTCACAACGGAATTTATATGCTAATCTCCTCACTGGTAATAACAAACCAAATCCTTCATCCCTGCAAGAAATTGAGATAAGACAATGGTTTTTATGGGTTCGGCAGGTACCGTTTGCGGAATCCTCCCTGTTTTACCAACATTAAATAGTTATTAATCCTCTAATTATAATAGATAATTGAATCAATAAATAATTTCTATGATATAGTTATAGTTGTGAAAGGTAAGATGTTTTCGTAGCGTCTTGCAACGGGGCAAGGAGCTACTACTTCTTTTTTACAAAAACAGTAGATAAGGAAGGGTAATATGAGCTCCATACAGCAAAAAACAGACGTTATTTTGATTGGTGCAGGTGTCATGAGCGCAACTCTGGGAGCATTACTAAAAGAATTGGCACCGGAGTTGGAAATCAAAGTTTTTGAGAAACTCGCAAAAGCAGGCGAAGAAAGCTCGAACGAATGGAATAATGCGGGTACTGGCCACGCGGCACTCTGTGAGCTGAACTATACATCCGAGAAAGCTGACGGGTCTATAGATATTAGCAAAGCGATTAAAATCAATGAACATTTTCAGCTGTCCAGACAATTCTGGGCTTACCTTGTAAAAAACAATCTCATCCAAAATCCGCAAGACTTTATCATGCCAATACCTCATATGAGTATGGTGCAAGGTGAAAAGAATGTAAGCTTTTTGAAGAAGCGTTTTGAAGCGCTGGCAAACAATCCTCTCTTTCAAGGGATGGAGTACTCCGATGACCCTGAAAAACTGAAGGAATGGATTCCGCTCATCATGGAAGGCCGCGCATCGAATGAACCAATAGCTGCAACAAAAATAGACACTGGTACGGATGTCAATTTTGGTGCTTTGACACGCATGTTGTTTGATTATCTGAAGACGAAAGACGTCGCGATTAACTACAAACATGCTGTTGAGGATATCAAACGTACGAGCGACGGCATGTGGAAATTAAAAGTGTACAATATGGGCACTGGTAACATCGAAGAGCATATTGCCAAATTCGTCTTTATCGGCGGTGGCGGCGGAAGCTTGCATCTGCTCCAAAAAACCGGTATTCCAGAGTCCAAACATATCGGTGGTTTCCCGGTAAGTGGATTGTTCATGGTTTGTAAAAATCAGGAAGTCGTTGAGCAGCACCATGCAAAAGTGTACGGTAAAGCAAAGGTTGGCGCTCCTCCAATGTCGGTACCGCATCTGGATACCAGATACATCGACAATAAAAAATCCTTGCTGTTTGGACCTTTTGCGGGATTCTCGCCAAAGTTCTTAAAAACAGGGTCCAATATGGATTTGATCACTTCCGTAAAACCGAACAACGTCATCACGATGTTGGCGGCAGGCGTAAAAGAAATGGCATTGACCAAATACCTGATCGAGCAAGTTATGTTGTCGCATGAAAAACGCATGGAAGAACTACGGGAGTTCATTCCGAATGCGAAAAGCGAGGATTGGGGTATCGTGGTAGCGGGCCAACGCGTGCAAGTTATCAAGGATACACCAGCAGGAAAAGGTACCCTTCAATTTGGTACAGAAGTAGTTAGTGCCGCTGATGGCTCCGTAGCTGCATTGCTCGGCGCATCTCCAGGTGCTTCTACAGCTGTTCAGGTTATGCTTGAGGTATTAGAAAAATGCTTCCCACAACGTATGGCAGAGTGGGAACCGAAAATCAAAGAAATGATTCCTTCTTATGGCGTGTCACTCATGCAAAACCAAGAGCTTCTCCACGAGATTCAACGTTCGACTGACGAGGCGCTGGGTCTAAGCGAGAAGGAACTGGCTTATAGTTAATTAGTTAATGGCAATCTTACAGTGAACCTTCGATCCGTTTTTGGATTGGAGGTTCTTTTTTTCATAGGAGGCTAAAGGACAAAATTCAAAAGGAAAGCAGAGTAAGGATGACAAGCTTGAAAAAGAATAGCACGTTTTCTTTCATTCTGGTAAGCTGCTTGTTCCTCATCGGCTGCGGTGCTAGCCAGGAACAAATGTCTACTGCACGTAACAATCAATCATCCGCACAGCGGGTCATTGAACACTATTCCGGAAAAACCACCATAAAAGGGGAGGCGAAGAAAATCGCAGTGCTTGATTATCGGCTGGCTGACTCTCTTTACGCTCTTGGCATCAAGCCCTATGCCATGGCAAAAGAATATCGGGTTCATGGTCCGAATCAGCTGTTTGCCGCGACGATTGCCCGCGATTTGGGATTGAAGCCGCTCCCTCAAGTGGAAGCTATGAAAAAGTTTGAAGTTATTTCTATGGAAAAATTGCCGGAGCTGAATCCAGATCATATTTTCATTCAGGTTGGAAATCCAGCCAAGGGTCCAGACGAAGAATCCGATAAGAGATTCCAAGAGTTAACTAACAGCGCTGTATGGCAACAGTTAAAAGCAGTCAAAAACAATCATGTATATGTCGTTCCTCACTGGATCATCAGTGATTTCCCCCACATCAAGGAGAAATCGATAGCGCTTGTCCTTGAAAAAATGAAGGCAGAGTAGGGCGCGGCCTCGTTCATTCGGCAAGCTAAGTTTAGGATAGATTCATATGGAAGCCACTTCGATGAGTTGGGGTGGCTTTGTCTGTTATCCGAAGGAGTGAACGATCACTGACTGATTATGACTATTAATGATTGTTTTTGATTGAGTTTGAATGTATAATCAAAATCAATCCTGGTGCAACTAGGAGAAGGGAGGATAACGATGCTAACCCCTGAACGTCATCAACTGATAGTAGCTTTAGTGAAAGAAAAAGATATTGTGCGCATTCATGAGCTTGTGGAAGCGACTGGGGCATCGGAATCGACGATCCGGCGAGATTTAAGCGAATTGGAAGAACAGCGCTTGCTTAAACGCGTGCACGGAGGGGCGTCTGTGCTACAGAGCAAAATCGAAGAGCCGACGATTCTGGAAAAATCGGTCAAACATGAGCGGGAGAAACTGGCGATCGCCAAATATGCCGCCAGTTTGATAAAACCACACGACTCTATTTTCATCGATGCGGGAACTACGACGTATCAGATGCTGCCCTATTTACCTTACGAAAATATCATGGTCGTTACCAACGGGGTGGACATTGCCCTTCAGCTTATCAAGCGAAACATCAGGACGATCCTGCTGGGCGGAGAATTGAAAGCGGCTACACTGTCGATGGTGGGGCGTGATGCGATCACTGCGCTCAGTCAATACCGATTCGACAAATGCTTTCTCGGGACCAACGGCATTGACCAGCATCACGGTCTGACCACACCTGACCCGGATGAGGCATACGTCAAGCAGCTGGCCTTGCAATTTTCTGACGAGCGATTTGTCTTGACCGACTCTGACAAGTTTTCCAGGGTCACCTTTGCCAAAGTGGGAGACCTGCAAGGCATCACGGTAATCACGGATGACGGTTTGAGCGAAGAGGAACAACAAGTTTACGGCAGATTATCAACTCTTAAAGTGGTGAAAGCATGATTTACACAGTAACCCTGAACCCATCGATTGACTACCACTTGTGGATTACTGCTCTGTCGCAAGGAACTATTCATCAGGCCCAAAAAGAGTGGAAGGTCGCTGGCGGAAAAGGCATAAATGTATCAAAGGTTCTCCGCATACTCAGGGAAAACAGCACGGCGCTGGGGTTTGTCGGTGGGTTTACGGGAGCGTTTATTCAACAGCAGATCGAGCAAGCCGACATCTCTCATGACTTGATTCAAATCGGACAGGATTCCAGAATCAATTTAAAAATAAAGGCGCAGACCGAAACGGATATCAGCGGAGTCTCACCGGACATCCCGGAGGAAGCGCTCCAAAGGCTGATGCAACAGATCGACAGCTTGCAGAGCGGCGATTATCTGGTACTCGCGGGAAGCGTGCCGAAAAGCTTGCCGTCTGATATGTACCAGACGATCATGAAGCGGCTGCGTGGCAAGGGCGTACGTATCTTCCTCGACGCAAAGGGAAAAGCGCTTGAAACCGGTTTGTCGGAGGAGCCTTTTCTCATCAAGCCCAATCATCATGAGTTGGGGGAACTGTTTGGGGTGACGATTGCCACACCAGCAGAGGCGATCGACATGGCGCGTAAGTCTTTGCAAATGGGCGCACAGAACGTCATCGTATCGATGGCTGGTCAGGGTGCTGTATTTGTCAATCGGCAAGCGGCCTATGTCGCCCAGATTCCGCAGCGCAAACCAGTCAATTCGATCGGTGCCGGAGACTCGATGGTTGCCGGATTCCTTTATGGCTATAGGCAGGGAATGGATACGGAAGCGTCGTTTCGTTTTGCCGTCGCCGCGGGGAGCACGACTGCCCTGTCGGAAGACTTCTGTACACATGAAAAGATAAAAGCATTTCTTCCGGAAATCACAATAACCGCCATTTGATAAAGGGGGTTCAACGATGAATAACGAGATTCGCATTGTCGATTTGCTAAAAGCTGAAACGATTCTTTTCCCTCTGTCTGCTTCCTCCAAGGAAGCGGTCTTAGATGAGTTGATTGAAAAATTGGACGAAGCTGGACGGCTCAACAGCAAGGAAGAGATGAAGCAGGCCATTCTCGCCCGCGAGGCACAAGGCTCCACCGGAATTGGAGAAGGAATCGCCATCCCGCATGCCAAGACAGCAGCGGTCAAAACACCTAGCATTGCGTACGGTTTTTCCAAAGAGGGCGTTGATTTTGACTCGTTGGATAACCAAAAAGCACATCTTTTCTTCATGATTGCGGCTACTGAGAACGCCAACCAGGCCCATCTCGAAACATTGGCGTTGCTTTCTCAGATGCTCATGGATGAAGCATTTCGTCAGGAGCTGACGCGTGCAGAAACGAAGGAACAGGTGCTGGAGATTATCACGCGCAAAGAAAAAGAAATCCAGGGCGAAAATGAAAGCGTTGTAGAGAGCAAGGAGCTAGAAGAGCAACAGGGAAGACAAGAGACCTCAAAGAAACAGCCGATAAAAGTAGTTGCGGTAACCGCTTGCCCGACCGGGATCGCCCATACGTACATGGCCGCCGATGCGCTGAAGAAAAAAGCAGCAGAGCTGGGGATTGCCATCAAGGTAGAGACGAACGGTTCCGGGGGTGTGAAAAACAAGCTTTCTTTGCAGGATATTGAGGAAGCGACAGCGGTGATTGTAGCTGCTGACAAGCAAGTGGAGATGGAACGCTTTGCTGGCAAGATCGTGATTGAAGTGCCAGTTGCGGAAGGGATACGCAATACCGAAGAACTGCTTCAGCGCGCAGTAGAGCAAAAGGGAAGCATTTACCGCGGAGGCGGGACCAGCTATCAGGAGGATATCCAAGAAGCAAAGGCGGAGAAAAAAGCGAAGCAGCCTGCTTTTTACAAGCACCTGATGAACGGTGTATCCAACATGCTCCCGTTTGTCGTGGGTGGCGGGATTATCATTGCGCTAAGCTTTATGTTTGGGATCAAGGCGTTTGATCCAAACGATCCGTCCTTCCATCCGCTGGCTAAAGTCCTGATGGATATCGGTGGAGGAACTGCGTTCAAGCTGATGATCCCGGTATTGGCCGGGTTTATCGCCAAGAGCATCGCTGACCGTCCTGGTTTTGCTCCCGGTATGGTAGGAGGCTTGTTGGCGGCTACTTCCGGCTCGGGGTTCCTCGGAGGAATCATCGCAGGGTTCCTGGCCGGATATATTGTGGTCGGATTGAAAAAAGTGTTGGCTGGACTACCCGAATCGTTAGAAGGTATCAAGCCGATGCTGTTGTATCCGCTGTTTGGGATTTTGCTTACAGGCTTTGTCATGGTGTACGTAGTATCTGACCCAATCGCTGCTGCCAATACGGCGCTGGGTGACTGGTTGAAAAACATGGGCACTGGTAACGCCGTCATCCTTGGTGTGATTTTGGGTGCAATGATGGCCTTTGACATGGGTGGCCCTGTCAACAAAGCAGCATTTACGTTCGGGATTGCGATGATTGCTGATGGAAACTATACCCCTCACGCAGCCATTATGGCGGCAGGGATGACTCCACCGCTCGGAATCGCTTTGGCGACTACTTTGTTCAAGAAGAAATTTACCATGGAAGAACGGCAGGCGGGTAAAACCGCTTACGTCCTGGGAGCAACCTTCATTACGGAGGGGGCGATCCCGTTTGCGGCGGCTGATCCGACACGCGTCATTCCTTCGCTCGTAGTTGGCTCTGCCGTAGCTGGCGGGTTATCGATGCTGTTTGGGTGCACATTGCCAGCCCCTCATGGCGGAATATTCGTTTTGCCGGTAATCGGCAACTGGCCGCTTTACCTTGTTTCCATTCTTGCCGGAACAATGGTTACGGCACTCATGCTAAAAGTTCTGAAAAAAGATGCGGTAGAGTAAAAGGAGCTGGAACCAGATGTTGACGAAAACTTTCACCATTCAAAATCCGACTGGACTGCACGCCCGTCCGGCAACGTTATTCGTACAAAAGGCTACCTCGTTTCCTTGTGAGGTAAACGTGATCAAGGGCACGAAAAAGATCAATGGTAAAAGCATCATGGGCTTGATGACGCTGGGTGCGAAGATGGGGGAGCAAATCACCCTTGAAATCACTGGAGAACAAGAACAGGCAGAGCAAGCAATGGAGGAGCTTGGCAAATTGCTCATGTCAGTTCACGGGTAACATGACAGGAAGCCCCCTCTGGACACCAGGGGGTGCGGCTTCGATAAGGAGCGATTGTAATGCTGCAAAAAGGGATCGCTGCAGCTCCCGGAATCGTGATTGGACGAGCTGTTGTACAAAAGGAAGAGATGGTTCAGTATGAACGACGTATCCTTGACCAAGATGAGGTGGCCGCAGAACTTGCGCGATTTCGGGAAAGTGTGAGAGCGGCAGATCTGGAGCTCGAGCAAGTCAAGAAGAAGGTCCGCCACGAGATGGGCGAAGAAGAAGCGAGAATCTTTGAAGCCCACCAGCTTTTTTTGCAGGACCCGGAGTTTATTGGTGCCATTGAGGAGAAGCTGGAATGCGAAAGAGTGAATGCAGAAGCAGCTCTGGAGGAGGTTCGTGACAGCTTTGTCGCCATTTTTGAGAGCATGGATGACGAGTACATGCGGGAGCGGGCGGCGGATTTGCGCGATGTCAGCCAGCGTCTGCTGAAGAATCTGCTCGGCATACACGATCAGTTGCAAGCGGATTTCGCTGAGCCGGTGGTGCTGGTTGTACACGATCTGACGCCATCCGATACGGCACAGTTGGACAGGGAAAAGGTAAAAGGATTTGCAACGAATATAGGCGGCCGCACGTCTCACTCCGCCATCATGGCACGCACCATGGAAATCCCGGCGGTGGTAGGCATGTCGGACATTACAGAGCAGCTGCAAACCGGGGATCTGGTCATCGTCGACGGCCTTGAGGGCGAGGTACACATTCGACCGGACGAAGCTGTCGTCGCAGCCTATGAAGCCAAGCAGCAGGCATATTGGAAACAAAAAGAGGACTGGGCTCGTCTGGTTCATGAAGAAAGTGTTACCGCCGATGGGCACCGCGTGGAATTGGCAGCCAACATCGGGAATCCGCGGGACGCCGTGCAGGCCGTTGAAAATGGCGCCGAGGGGATCGGACTGTTTCGTACCGAATTTCTCTATATGGGGCGGGAGCAGTTCCCTACGGAAGAAGAGCAGTTTGCGGCTTACAAAGCTGTTGCAGAAACCATGGGCAAGGATCGACCAGTTGTCATTCGAACATTGGACATCGGCGGGGACAAGGAGCTTTCCTACCTCGATCTGCCGAAAGAATTGAATCCGTTTCTAGGCTATCGAGCCATCCGGCTTTGCCTGGACCGCGTGGAACTGTTTAAGACGCAGTTACGAGCTTTGCTCCGGGCAAGTATATACGGCAATATCAAAATCATGTATCCAATGATCGCCACTATAGCTGAGCTGCGTCGAGCGAACCAGATCCTGGACGAAGTGAAGGCAGAGCTGCGCAACCAAAGCATTTTGTTTAACGATCATTTGGAAGTAGGAATCATGATCGAGGTGCCAGCTGCCGCGATGATCGCGGACCAGCTCGCCAAGGAAGCCGATTTCTTCAGCATCGGGACCAATGATTTGATTCAGTATGTGATGGCAGCGGACAGAATGAACGAGCAGGTCGCCTACTTGTACGATCCGTACCATCCCGCCATTTTACGGCTGGTGAATCAGGTAATCAAGGCGGCCCATCAGGAAGGCAAATGGGTCGGCATGTGTGGAGAAATGGCCGGGGAGGAATTGGCGATCCCGATTCTGCTGGGGTTGGGACTGGATGAATTCAGCATGAGTGCCACTTCTGTTCTCCGGGCCCGCGATTTGCTGAGAAAGCTGGATTACAAGTCGCTTCAGGAAACAGCACAACACGTCCTCACCCTGGAGAGCGGCGAAGAGATCAGAGCCTTTATCAAAGAGGAAATTTTAAACAAGCTGTAATGGCCGGTATAGTTGGCAAAATGATAAGGCTCCGCCATGATGTGTGGCGGAGCCTTTCATTCATCTATCTAAAAACGTTAAACCAACACTACTCTACTACCGCCTCTAACGTCACATCCACCTTCACAGTCCGCGTAACCGACTCATCTTCCTTAGAAGTAATCGTCACATACAGCGTAACGGTCTCTTCACCTTCGGCAGGCAGCTCCTTCAAAATCCCCTCATCGTCGATAAGCGCCTCATCAGAGCTCTTCGTCACCTGATAAGTCACATCATCGCTCTCTTTCGGCAGGGCAAGCACTGGTTGATCCAGCTCTGTAATGTTCGCAACCTCAAACTCGAATTGCTCCTCGGCTTCTTCTACAACCTTGGACAAGACCGCGTTTTTATTAGATGCCTTAATCATGAAGGATTTCCAAGCCTCGTATTCTTTTACAATCTGTTCACCCTTCGGCTTGCTTTGGTCAACGACTCGACCGACGAGCTTCAGCTTGTATTTGCCTGGATCGAGCTTCTTCGCTACTTGGCCACCATCGTAGTAGGTACCATCGAGATTAGAGAAGGTGATAGGGCCTGGCGCGATCAACGCGTAATTGTTGAACACGGATGCGAGTGTACCGACGTATTTATCGTCCAAGCTCCATGCCTCAACAGAGATCTGGTTCACGTCTTTGGCTTGCAGCTCGGCTTCGAGTGTGAACGAATCCTCATTGCCATCGCCATCAGGCGTGATTGTCGTATCGGAGAGCTTCAGGTTGTCGAAACCAAAGTTGGTATCCTCACGCTTGTCTCCCACGTGTACAGCAAACGGCAGGCGCAGGTCAGGGTTTCCTTTCGCTGTCAGCAGGACTTCCCCTTCATACACGCCGTCTTTTGCATCGGAGTCAACGGACAGGTTGAGCTCAAATGTGGTCGCATCGCCTTTTTTAGCGGAGATGGAATTGTCGGAGATTTCCACATCGATGTCATCCACATCTGGCGTTTTGGAGCCTGGCTTGTACGGATCTGTCGTGACGGATGGATGCATGATCACTTTTGCATCGTAAGAAACTTCCTTTTTGGACAGGTTTTTCAGCTGGAGTGTTTTCGTAACGGTATTGCTACCAGCCTTCAGCAAGCCAAAGGAAACGTTATCCGCATAATACGGAATGGTCTTCGGTTCAAAATCTTCGCCCAAAATGGTGAGCTGCTCTACTGTTGTCAGAACAGCAGGTGTTTTCGACGCGGCATGGCCGTTTACGCGGCCTGCACCTTGGGAGTACACATCGTACAGTGTGCCATCTGGGCTGTAAAGTGGTTTTGAGGTATTCGCGAGCGCTGCCTTGATATCGGCAGGTGTCCAGTCCGGATGTGCCTGTTTCATCAGCAGGGCAAGACCGGAAACGTGCGGAGCCGCCATGCTTGTACCGTTTAGACGAGCGTATGCCTTGTCGTACTTGGCGTCAGGGATCAGCTTGCTCCAAGATGGATAGCTGGAAAGAACGGCTACACCTGGCGCAGCCAGATTCGGCTTGATGCTGTAATCGTCGCCCATGATTGGACCGCGTGAGCTAAAGCCGGCGATGCGGTCGCCCGGGTCATTTGTGCTTGGGTATTTTTCTGAGAACGTGAACGTCAGTGTTTTCGCTTTTTCAGGGTTAGCCAGCAGCTCTTTTGCCAGTGTACGGCCTTCCAGACCCTTCATGTCAAAGGTAGGGATTGCTTCGATCTGGTCACCCAGAATCGTGCTGACGTAGCCCTCGCGATCACGGATATCCAGGTCAGCTACGCCATCCCCGTCGACGTCGTTACCGTTAAAGACCACGATAGCGACAGCACCAGCTTTTCGGGCGTTTTCGATTTTTTCCGTGAAGCCGAGAGAACCGCGGGAAACGAGAGCGACTTTGCCTTTTACATTTGCCTTTTCAAAATCGCTGCGAGAGCCAAGGTTGGCATAGACGACTGGCAGCGGTTTGGTTCCAATGATGGAGGCGAAGTTATCCTTTCTGACCTGCCATGCCATCACAGGGAATTCGTAATTAGCTCCGAAGGAAGAGGTTGCTGAGCCGTCATATTGCACGGTAGGGGAGTCTACCGCTGCAACTGTGATCGGCAGCCTCGCTCCAGAAGGTGATCCCGCCGTGTAGTAATGTCTGCCGCGCTCATCGTCGGCCGAATTCCCACCCGATACAACCGTAATCACACCAGACAGCACCGCGTTATTCACAGCGATGGCATCTGGGGAGTCAGAGTCCTTTTCCAAAGCGGAGCCAAGCGACAGGTTAATGACGTCCATGCCGTCTTTCACCGCTTTTTCGATACCGTCGATGACCTGAGCGGAGCTACCGCCGCCTCGGCCCAATACGCGGTAGACGTAGAGGTCTGCACCGTAGGCAACCCCTTTTACCTGTACATCTGAGGTTTTGTTTTTGGCGCGTCCTACGATCGTGCCGGATACGTGAGTTCCATGGCTGGAGCCTTCATATCCTTTTCCATCGCGGTCCTCTTCCACAGGGATTGGCGCTTGTTCATAAGGATCTTTGTCATTGTCGAAGGAGTCATATCCGCCTTTATAAGCATCCTTGAGATCAGGGTGCTTGTAATCGACACCCGTATCGATGACGCCGACCTTCAATCCTTTCCCTGTCAAACCTTCCTTCCACATATCGAGCACGCCAATTTGTTGGAGAGGGGCCTGATCCCATTTGGTGGACGATGCTTTCTCGCTGATGGCATCAATTTCGGGAAGCTCATAATACGTATTTTGATAAATGCGTTTCACCTGTGGCAGTGCAGCCAGCTCTTCCAGCTCGTCGGCTGACACCGTTACTTCCATTCCGTTGAATACATGCTCAAACTTGCGCTTTACCTTCAATTTGACCTTGTTATCTTTTGCTTCATCGAGGAAGGAGGCTTGTTCATCCTCTACTTTCGCTCGCAATGATCTAACGGAAGATTCTGAACCTTCACTATGTTTTGCTGTGATCGAAGGTTCACTTTGCAGCTCAATAATGACACTGACGTTTTTGCTAGAACTGGTGTTCAGCAGGGGGGAGATTTTCGAGATTTCGGAGCCAATCTCTACTTCCGCATTGGTATACTCGTTTACTTTTTCCCAATCCTGTTCACTAAACTCCGCCGCTGCCAATGCATTGTAAGGAAGGCCACTCAGCATGAGTGCTGCTGCAAGCGTAAGAGAAGCGAGAGTACGCATCTTCTTCATCAGTCCACTCTCCTTAAAAAATATGTATAAGACGATTTGCATAAGTATTTCTCTTCTCGTAAGACTACTCCTTTTATTGAGAAAAAGCTTTTTATCGGGTAAATTCGTCAAAAATCGACAAAATCGACTGTATTTTCAATCTAATTAAGAGGGATATGGTAGAAATTTGTTGTTTTTTGCCAATTAATTTTCTATATTTTTCATAAGACATAGGTCAGGAGAGGATAATCGATGATCAAGTTGAAAGATATCGGGAGGTTCGAAGAGCTGCCAGAAATCGCGATGCATATTTATCAAGGAAATGTCCCGGCTTTGCAAGATGCGATTGCGGCAGGCTGGGATATAGAAAAGGGCATCGTGCTAAGCGAATATACGACGATAAGTCCGTTGGATCTGGCACTTATATCGGAGAAACTAGAAGTTGTTAAGCTGCTGGTAGAGCATGGCGTTAATCTGAATGTCAAAAATAAACCGGCTTTTTTGAAGGCCGTACGTTATGGCAAGGAAGAGCTCGTTCGTTATGTTGCAGCGCAAGGAGCCAAGCTGGACATGGTCAATCAGGTGCGCTCAGGCGCTTATTCGGAGGCTTACTACGGCAACAAAAAGAACATCCCGCTCATTCAAGAGCTGGGACTGGATATAAGACTGCATGGCGGCGATGTATTGCGTGAAGCCGTGTCGGATCATGACCTTACGACCACGGCCTACTTGCTCGATCATGGGGTGGACATCAATTACAACAAACCGAATATGGTGTATCCGTATCAAGCGACCCCATTAACAGTTGCTACGCGCATGGGGAATGCCGCCATGGTCAAGTATTTGGTTGAACGCGGTGCGGACGTTATGGTAGCGGAAAAGGGTGGAGAGCGGCCTTATACCATCGCGGTCAGCAATAAAAATACGGAGTTGGCTGCGTATTTGAAATCGCTGGAACCTGCCGAGCTGCATGATGTGGAGAACAAAAAGTACGAGCTGCAAAAATATAAACTGACCGACGAACTGATGGGCTTTCTTACCGGAGAAGAGCTGCGTCTTGAGCTGGCGGACAATGATTATAGCATTGAGTACATCGACTTTTTCACATTGACCGATACGATTGAAATGAAAATCGGACGGCAAAAGCTGCTGCGTTTGTCTGCCGAAGTCGACAACTACTCCCATCTGCATCTTGTGTGGAATCCGAAGAAAAAAGGGAGCATCGGCTGCTATGATGAGGAGCATAAGGAGTATGCAGACTTGTGCAGTTTTACGGAGTTCCTTGCGCAGCCAGAGGTGTATCTGATCAAGTTTATGGAAGGCGAATTAGAATCGATGTAAAAGGAAAAGATCACTCGGGCCCTCGATAATCCGGGGGCTTGACAGTAAAATTTATCCAATGGTAAGATCGTGAGCAAGAAACGAAAGGAGGAGGATTAAACATGTTCGCATACGTAATCAAGCCTGAAACAAACAATGTAGCGATAAAATCCAACTCCATAGGTGTGCCTTTTACGCAATTGCGCTGTTTAAGGGTGAGCCAACTCCGTTTCCTATAGACTGCGGATAACGCTCCTACGATAACTTAATAGCCCCAAGCGTAAAGGCTGCGATACCATGCTGCATTTTTTCATCCAGACGGAAGAAATGAGCATGAAAGCGGCTTTTTCTATTGAAAAACAAAGAACATACGTTCCTATAAAACGAATAAAGGTGGTCTTCTTTTGAGCAACACGCCGATCAAATATTTCATCAATCCGGAAGTAAAAGTGGAAAACAATGCGGTAGAGGAGCTTCATCGACTTTTAGAGGTGAATGAAACAATTGAAACGCTGCAAAAGCATTCACCCGATTATTTTGACGATCCGAATACCGGGGTTTTGGAAGTGGCCATTACGCCCGATTTTCACAAGGGAAGCGGCATTCCTGTAGGCACGACGCTGTTTACACGTGGGTTTGTACTGCCGCAAGCGATTGGCAACGACATTAACTGCGGGATGCGTCTATATGTCACGGATTTGCACGAGGAACAGATTTGTACAAATCTGGATGCTATTGAACGGAATGTGCGCCATGTTTTTTTTGAAGGGGGTCGCAATATTCCCATGACGCGGAATATGCGCGAGAAAATGTTCAAGGAAGGCCTGATCGGCATACTGGACAGCCACAAGGAAGCGAATGGCGAGGGAATTTGGCGTTATTACAACGAGAAGCAGCAGGAGCTGGATTTGAACCATGTCAATAAAATGGGGTCCTTTATCGCGGAATCGACGATTGGACTCGATGACTTTCTCGGTCCTGCCGAGCTTTCTCGGGATGCACAAATCGGCTCGCTTGGCGGCGGGAATCATTTTTTTGAAATTCAGGTGGTCAAAAAAGTGCATCAGGGCTCTATCGCCAGTCAGTGGGGGCTGAAGGAAGGGCAAGTCGTCCTCATGATTCATACCGGCTCTGTTTCCATTGGTTATAACAGCGGTGCATGGATCAAAGAGATGCTGAAAAAGATGTACCCGACTTCCTTGAAGCATCCTGATAACGGCATGTATCCACTGCCTCTTTCGGAGCGTTCCCTTCCACAGTGGAAAATGTTTTGGAGTCTCCTGCACAATGCGGCAAACTTTGCATTTGCCAATCGATTGATGCTGGGTCTGATGATGTACAAATCGATTTCCGATGTGTTGGGCGATTTTGAACACAGGCTGTTGTACGATGCGCCCCATAATTATTTGTGGGAAGAACAGCTGGAGCAGGTAGGTGGATTTTTGCATCGAAAAGGGTCGTGTACGGCGAAATCGGCCGAGCAAATGATGGGCACGCCGTTTCAGTATACGGGCGAACCTGTGTTTATTCCCGGTTCGATGGGCTCGCACAGCTTTATTTTGGCGGGGCTAGGCAATCGGGACAGCTTGTATAGCGCAAGCCATGGCGCAGGTCGTGCGCTTTCTCGGGGCGATGCTGTGAAAGTGGACGATGACCGATTTCGCGAGTTTCTTGCCAACTTCCGCGTGATCAATCCGATTGATCCGAAGCGGGCGGACTTGCGTGGACGGAGCGATATTTTGAAGAAATGGGAAGAAGAGCTGAAAAAAGAGGCGCCGTATGCCTATAAAGATATTACTCCGGTGATTCAGTCGCATGTGGATCATGGGATGGCTGAGATTGTGGCCGAAGTGGCGCCGATTGCTACGGTGAAAGGCTAGATAGGAACCTCCCCTCCGAGCATTCGGAGGCTTTTCTTCTTGTTAGAAATAAAAAAGAGACCGTTCAGAATGAAACGGTCTCTCCTTGTACTTCACTCACGAAGGCATGTGTATTCTCTTCTGTGTCTTTAAAAAAGGTCATCCAGGTTTCCGTTTGCCCTATTTTGGCTACGAGATGTGGCTCGTCGATAAACGTAACGTCCCTTTTTTTAAAATCTTCAAAAGCGGTTTGAATGTCATCCACTTGAAAGTAAAGGACGGAGCTGGCGTGTGCAAATTGTTCTTTTTCCGGTAGGCTCAGCATGAGGCGAAGTCCGTTACATTCAAAGAACGCCATATTGCCTGTCTGAAACAAAAGAGGGAGCCCGAGTTGCTCTTTGTAAAAATGGACGGCCTTTTCTAGGTTTTTGACAGGGATGCCGATTTGCCCTACTTTTTGAATCAGGTTCGTTTGCATGATAAAGTCCCCCTTTTGTTCGCGTTTCCTTATCAGCATAAACGAATCCAATGATTATTTCTTATCCAAAATCACTTTTTTTCTGAATGACAGAGGAGAAATCCCGACATGCTGCTTAAACATTTTGCTAAAGGAAACAGGGTTACTGAATCCAACCTCAAAGGCGATGTCGGTCATACTGAAGTCCAGTTTGGCTAACAGCTGCTTGGCTCGTTGTATCCGGTATTCCGAAATATGCTGGTGGGGCGTTTTTCCATACACTTGGGCGTACGCTCGCAATAAATGGTTGGGGGATAAACAAGCAATCTGTGCGATCTCATCGAGCCTGATTGGTTGATCATAAAAAGCCCGTATATAATCGTGGGCGGTACTGATTCTTCGATATAGCTCCTCGCGCGTTGATTGCCGAAGCGCGTGCAAAGCGTCCATTTCTTTTCTTACATCGAGATGCCCGAGCAATAGGGTCTGCATAATCTGGTGAAATTGTTCTTCATAACCAATGGATTCTGGATCAAGGATGGTGAGACGCTCTTTCAAAGCCGCTAACTGAAATGCCAGTGTATGGCTCGTATGATAGGTTTTTTCAAAGAAACCGATCGAAGCCGTTTCCTTATACGGATCACTGAGAAGGAGGTCGGTTGAATCCACGAACGTGCTTAAAATCTCCTCGCCAAAACCATGCCGGAAGAAAATACAAAGCGATTCCACATCCTCATCTTCGTCAATGGAAATGGTATATTCCCCTTCGTTCAGCAAGAGATACCTACCCTCATCTACAGCAAAAAAGCCTTTACTCGTCTTGTAATGTGCCCTTCCATTACGAAATGTTTTAATGGAAAGCTGCCCGTCCCCTTCCCAGTAAAATTGCTTGCTTTTTGCGTGAAGAACATAATTCCTGGAAGGCTTGTCGGTCATTTCACGATATCCTGCAACGTCTTATCGATATGGGCAAAACGGAACTGATATCCTTCACGCTCAAGTCTTTCAGGAATGACCCAGCGGCTTTTTAACACCAGCTCTGTTTCCGTTCCGATCATCATGGCCCCCATTTCCAGCATCCATTTGGGAGAGGGCAGTCCGAAGCTCCGATTCATCACGCTGCGAAAATACTGCATGAATTCACGGTTTGTGACGGGATGGGGAGAAGAACAATTGAATACGCCGCTTAAGTCCGTTCGCTCTTTCAAAAAGAGAATGATCTGGAAGATATCTTCGACATGAATCCAGCTAAAACGCTGATTGCCAGACCCTTGTACACCCCCGAGTCCAAAGCGAACGAGATTTTTGTATGGATCGATAACCCCACCGTTTTCGCCCAGCACGATAGCCATGCGTAAGGCAACTTGTCTCGTATGCGGCAAGTCAAAGGAAAAGAAAGCAGCTTCCCATTGCTTGGCGACATCAACCGAAAAGCCTGTTCCAATCTCTCCGCCTTCTTCCGTCATGGGACGATCCTCCGCATGCCTATAGATGGTGGCTGTGCTGGAATTGAGCCAGAGCGAGGGCGGGTTTTTGCAAGCCAAAACAGCATTGCCGAGTATGTGAGTGGTCTCTGTCCGAGATTTCAGGATTTCTTTCTTGTTCTTCTCATGGTAACGACAGTTGACGGATTTG
Organism: Brevibacillus sp. HB2.2; assembly: GCF_013284275.1. NCBI lineage: Bacteria > Bacillati > Bacillota > Bacilli > Caryophanales > Paenibacillaceae > Brevibacillus > Brevibacillus sp. HB2.2. The sequence continues at coordinate 2,258 of NZ_JABSUV010000036.1, read as the reverse complement.
CCCGCCAGGTTGATGAGCAGCTCGGAATCTTCCAAAGCTTCCACTATTTTTGCGTGATTGTCCCACGTTATATGTGGGGAAGTTCTTGCGATGACCCTTACTTCGTAGCCAAGTTGATTGAATTTGTCTGTCAGATACTTGCCGATAAAGCCAGTGCCGCCAGCCAGGATCACTTTCTTTTTCATAAGATCAACTCGCTTCCATCGATGTACATATTTCTTACAATAATTGTAACATAATGCGAAGTGGCGGCAGCATGTATCCGTCATTCTATCGATTTTTTTGATAGACCATACAATACACAGGTATATCATCGATTTTGGTTTGTTCTTGTAACGTAAATCCGAGCTTTTGATACAAACCCACATTCTCTTCCTTTTCCGTATCCAGTGCGATTCCCTGCGATTCGTGGTCCTCCTTTATGGTTTGAAACAGGTGTTGCATCAGGGCTTTGCCGACTCCCTTGCCTTGAGCCTCCGGTTTTACGCCAATCATAATGAGGTAGTGATGATTCCATGGAGGAGCGGCAGAACGTGTGATGCGCATATAGGAATTAAGGAGTATCAGCGTTTTTCCAGAAAGTTGAAATACTAACGGGATCAATCTACCGATTAACAGGAGCCCCCCTTTTATATTCGAATGCTTGTTTGTTTGTGGTTTCTCGACGACGTAAGTGCCTAGCAAGCTGTCCTCGTCAAAAATGCCCCACACTTCCTCGTGAAACAGAAAGCTCTTATCAAAGAGAAAAGATAGAAAGGCTGTAACGCTTTTTCTTGCTGTATGATCGAGCTCTGAATCCCCAAATACATGAAGAAAGAAAGGATCACGCGAAAATGCCCTACTCATAAGGGATACGAATGCGGGTTTATCTGACTTTGTGAGTTTGGAAAGGCGGTAGGATGTCTTCATTTTTCTTTACCTGTGTCGTCGATTACTTTCCCATAATGATTGACAGCAAAGCTAAATAACACTTTTACCATAAAGAATAAGCAGGTGATCAACAGAAACGGATGCATCCCCGGGAGCAATGGTATCCAGCCAAGGCCAACGGACAGGAGAATGCCTGCGACAAACAGCTGCGAACGATTTCCAAAAAGAACATTCACAGCAAAAGCTCCTACAATCGTATAAGCCCATACCCCTATGGAATACGCGAGGTTTTGTTGTAAGAGAAGGGCAACCAGGATGATATGGACGTGAATGGCAATGAAGACGATGCGATTTTTTTTACGTGCGGCATAAAAATTGCTGGTTGAGATCGTAAAATTAGCTAGGCAGCCAGAAAATATATCGAATACAAGCAATAATGCCAGCGTGCTGCGCCAAATGGGCAAGCTCTCCGTGAGTTCTGGGAATCGCAAATAGAGAGCAGTGGTCAGCACTCCGCCGAACAGCAGGATAGCTCCGATCGAGCCAATGCTCTGCTTTTCACCGAAGACGTCATGCAAAAAAGCGGGGATCCGTATTTGTTTCATGATAAATTCACTCCTATCCCTTAAAAATATGTAGTGAATATACTTATTTACTACAAAATAATTATAACTATCAAAACCACCCCATTTCAATCATTTTGTAGTTAATTTATTGAAATACTCTAAAACCTGAACTACACTACAGAAAGAGGTGGAGAAGATGAATGGATTCGAACGACGAAAACAGAACAAAATCGATCAAATATACAGCGCCGCTTTTCAATTGTTCTCCAAGCATGGCTTCCAAAAAGTCAGCGTAAATGAAATTGCGCAGAACGCGAAGGTTTCTCCGGCGACCATTTATAACTACTTTGGGACAAAAGAACAGCTCTACGCGGACATGCTAATGAACTGGATGGACAAGCAGTTGGAGCAGTACGAGAGAATTCTCGATTCGGGGAGTTCTTTTCCTGAAAAGACAAAGGACATCATGCTGTTGGAATCCAAGAATTTGCATACCCTCACGGACGAGCTTCAGACCGCCCCCTTTTCTGAACTCAGTGGTTTGCTGCAACGAATCGAAAGCGAATACGAGCAAAAAATCAGGCGTTTTTTTACGAGGTTTGTCGCGCTTGGGAAGCAGGAAGGTTATATTCAGCGTGATATGAAAGAAGAAATGATGATGATGTACTTTACGATGTACAAAAATGAGCTGGGACGCCAGTGGGAAGCATCGGATCGTGAGCGAGTAACGCTGAGTATGGAGCAATGGGTGGATATGTTTTTCTTTGGGCTGGTGGGGCAGAAGCAGAAGTAGGACGAAAGTAAAAAAGCTCTTCACCCAAA
>NZ_JABSUV010000035.1:0-63394 GCF_013284275.1 Brevibacillus sp. HB2.2 | reverse complement strand
CAGGGAATGAAACCAACCTCTTTACCCCAGAATGGGTAAGGAGGTTTTTTGTTTTAACGTATCTTGCAGCAAGAAGTCAAACTCGCGATTATTTTGTCGATAAGTTAGGCCGAATGACCGACAAGTTCCCTCTTGCAGACGGGTCTTGGGGTAGACTAACATGAGAAGGTACCTGATCCAGGCGTTGGAGTAGGCGAGGTTATGAAGGAGAATCGTTCATGAAAAAAATTCTAATCTTTTCCGCTTCCATCGGTAACGGACACAACCAGGCAGCGCGGGCCATGCAAGAAAGCTTAGCTGAGAGTGGTTGCACATCAATGATCATCGATACGTTGGAGTATATTAGCCCCACCTTTCACAAGATTTTGCTGGAAAGCTATATGAATCTGTTGAGGCTGTCACCCAAGATGTGGGGCAGAATTTATCATAATACAGAAAAAACCCGTTTCTTCGATATGAATGTGCTGATGAATAAGTTATTGGCAAACAAACTGAAAAAGCTGATCAACAGTGTACAGCCTGATGCCTTTATTGCTACGCATCCGTTTGCAAGCTGTATGCTCTCCGTACTGAAGGGAAGAAATGATTGGAAGGAACCAATCTATACGATCATTACGGACTATACCATCCATCCTTCATGGATTAATCACCATATCAATTATTACTTCATCGGTCATGAACAACTGTATTACCTGCTAGACGTTTATCGACAGGATCATCAAAAATTCATTCCGATGGGCATTCCTATCATGAAGAAATTCAGTTTGCCATTGGAACCCGAATTGATTCGGCAAAAGCTTGGTCTCGCTCCTGAACAAAAGAGCATTATTCTTTCGGGGGGCGGATTGGGTCTCGGCTCGATGGAAAAGGTATTAGATGGGCTAGAAGAGATTAACATTCCCCTGAAAACCTTTGTGTTAACAGGGACAAACGACAAGCTATACAATAAGGTGACAAATCGTACGTATCGGCATGAAGTCATTCCGCTAAAATTCATCAATAACTTCCACGAATACTTGGAAACGGCTGATTTAATTGTCACCAAATCAGGCGGACTTACATCAGCTGAAGTAATGAGTAAACGGGTACCCATGATTGTTTACAACCCTCTGCCTGGACAGGAAGAGAGGAATAGCCACTTTTTGCTCAATAATGGGTGTGCGGTACACGCGAATCTATCCGAGCAGTTGATTTACTTTATCGATGAACTATTGCATAGCCCGTCCAAGGTGGAATATATGCGTAGAATGGGACAAAAAATCTCGAAGCCAGATGCTGCACAACGAATTACTGAGTTTATCATGGATGATATGAATATGTTGCCAGGAAAAGTAGAATAGCTGCCTAGCCAGACAAAATGGAGGAACCCATGACTGTACCATTCGCGATATTATTTGATATGGATGGCACGTTACTGCAAACAGAAAAGCTGTCGACCCCCGCTTTTATTCGAACGTTTGACCAGCTTCGTCAAAAAGGGCTATGGCAAGGGGAAACCCCTGACGAACGTGAACTGATCAATGTACTGGGAATGACGATCGAGCAGATCTGGGACAAATTACTGCCGGGTGCGAGTGAAGAAGCCATTCGGTCAGCAGATGCTTTCTTGCTAGACAACGAAATCCAGTTACTCAAAGAACGAGTGACCGAGCTATATCCGGATGTAAAATCAACCTTAGAAAAGCTGCATGAAAAAGGATTTGCTTTATTTGTAGCAAGCAATGGGCAGGAAGAGTACATCGATGCCATTTGTCAGGCATACGAGTTAAAGCCGCTGATGACAGACCTGTACTCGGCTGGTCGTTTCCGCACGCATTCCAAAAATGACCTGGTTGCAAAATTGTTGTCTGATTACAAAATTGGGCAGGCCATCATGGTAGGAGATCGTCACTCCGACGTGGAAGCAGGCAAGACAAACGGTTTATTTACCATTGGATGCGACTTTGGTTTTGCGAAACCAGGCGAGCTTGATGGGGCAGATGTTATTATCACCAGCTTCTCTCAGCTACTGAATCATTTGCCAGCAATCGACACCAATAAGCAAGAACAAGCATAAACCATTCCTCAGGGAGTGGTTTTTTTGTTGATCATGTCCAAGTTTCAAGCGATCCTCTTTTGCCCACACTAGAATGTGTAAGGGACACTTGCGGGCACGCACTAAACCCATTATAATTAACGTCAAAGATAGTCAAAGTCAATAGGTAACCTCATAAGAACATACACAGAGGAATAGGAGGCGATGACTTGCGAAACATCTCGGACATCATTGAACATCACTTGAAAAGCATCCTTACTAACAGTCCCAATGGATCGATCGAGATTCAGCGTAGTGAGCTTGCCGACCATTTTCAATGTGTGCCGTCTCAGATCAATTACGTCATCAATACGCGCTTTACCGTTCAAAAAGGATACCTCGTAGAGAGTAAGCGCGGGGGCGGCGGGTATATTCGCATACGCAAGGTGCAGATTGTCAGCAAAGCACGCTTGCAGGAATTGCTAACAGAAGAACTGATTGGTGAGAGCATCAGTCAGAGTGTGGGAAATGCGATCGTAGAAAGACTACTGGAGGAAGAGTTAGTCAACATTAGAGAAGCCACCTTGATGAAAATCGCTACCTCGCGAAACGTTTTGACTCTGGAAGCTGAATTGCGGGATCGTTTGCGGGCAAATATTTTAAAGCAGATGATCGCAGCAATCTTGTTGAAGTAAAAGGAGGTATGATGTTATGAACTGTGAGGAATGCGGAAAACGACCGGCGACACTTCATTTGACGAAAATCGTCAATGGCGAAAAAACCGAATACCATATTTGCGAGCAATGTGCTCATGAAAAAGGGGATGTCTTTACCGGCTTTCACAACTTCAGCATCAACAATCTCCTGTCAGGACTTTTAAAATTTGATCCCATGCAAAAGAATGGACGCGAAACGGCAACGAATAAGCCGCTTCAATGCGAAACATGTGGACTCACATATGCTCAATTTAGTAAAAGCGGCCGATTTGGCTGTAGTGATTGCTACACCTTTTTGGGGGATCGACTGGACCCACTTTTCCGCCGGATTCATGGAAACACACAGCATAGTGGAAAAGTACCAGAGCGTACCGGTGGCAAACTGAAGATCCGTAAAGAGCTGGAGCAACTAAAGCAAGCGCTGCAAAGTCATGTCGCCAGTGAAGAGTTCGAGAAGGCAGCAGAAATGCGTGATCGAATTCGAGCATTGGAACAAAAAATGGCCCAATCGTAGCAAGGGAGGTTAGCTGGTTATGTCCCAAAAGCAGTTTATGCAAAACCCGTGGAGCAATTGGATGAAAGGAGAAGGTCCTGATTCCGACATTGTCATTAGTACACGGCTGCGTATCGCCCGTAACCTGCGCCAGCACCCCTTTCCGTTATTGGCAACGGACTCGCAGGCCGAGGAAGTCGTCAGAAAGGTAACGGAAGTAAGCGATTCGGAGGCAATGCGCAAACGTCATCAGCTTCAGGTCATCCATATGGATCAAATTAACCCGTTAGAAAAACGGGTGCTCGTAGAAAAGCATCTGATTAGCCCTCATCTGGCAGAGGAATCCCGTAAAGGTGCCGTATTGCTTCGGGAAGATGAGTCTGTCAGCATTATGGTTAATGAAGAAGACCACATTCGAATACAGGTACTATTACCCGGGTTTCGTTTGAACGAGGCATGGGAAATAGGTACGAAGATAGACGACATTTTTGAGAAAAGCTTGAACTACGCGTTCGACGAAACTCGAGGATATCTTACAAGCTGCCCAACCAATGTGGGTACGGGAATTCGTGCATCCGTGATGCTGCACCTGCCCGCTCTGGTGATGACGCAGCAGATCAGCAGAATTTTACAGGCGATTAATCAAGTTGGTCTGGTCGTTAGAGGAATTTACGGAGAGGGCAGCGAAGCTCTAGGGAATCTTTTTCAGTTATCCAATCAGGTCACACTGGGGATGTCTGAGTCGGATATCCTTTCCAATCTCTACGGTGTGGCCAGACAGATTATTGAGCAAGAGCGTGTGGCACGCACTTACTTGCTGGAGCATACCCGGGTTTCTTTGGAGGATCGGATTTTTCGGTCGTATGGTATCTTGATGTATGCCCGCACGGTAGAGTCCAAGGAAGCGGCTCAACGCCTGTCAGATGTACGTCTGGGGATCGATCTAGGCATCATTCCTAATGTATCTCCACTGGTCCTAAACGAACTGTTAGTCACAACACAGCCAGGATTTTTACAACACCACGCTGGACAAAAGCTCACTCCGGACCAACGCGACGAAAGAAGGGCAAGGCTGATCCGCGAACGTCTGCGCGTAGTGGAACCACAAGAGTAATGGTATCACGCAATTGTTAACCATATAGAGAAAAAACACGGTTATACGGAGGTGTACGATATGATGTTTGGACGTTTTACAGAACGCGCACAAAAAGTACTGGCGCTTGCCCTGGAAGAGGCGGTTCGTCTCGGACACAAAGATATTGGGACAGAGCATGTGCTGCTGGGACTCATTCGAGAAGGCGAAGGGATTGCGGCGAAGGCACTGCAATCACTTGGGCTTGGCCTCGATAAAATCCAGAGCGAAGTGGAGTCGTTAATCGGGCGAGGAACAGAGCAGTCCGGTAGTAATTACACACCAAACTATACACCTCGCGCCAAAAAGGTCATTGAACTGTCGATGGACGAAGCCCGCAAGCTGGGTCATACCTATGTGGGGACTGAACATATTCTGCTTGGCTTGATCCGTGAAGGAGAAGGCATTGCTGCGAGAATCATGAACAATTTGGGCGTTAGCCTGAACAAGGCACGTCAACAGGTGCTCCAGCTGCTCGGCAGCTCGGAAATGATGGCATCTCATCAACCGTCTGGAGGGAATCCAGCGGCGAATACGCCGACGTTGGACGGCTTGGCAAGGGATCTGACTGCAATCGCTCGTGACGGCGGTCTGGACCCGGTCATCGGTCGCCAAAAAGAAATCGAGCGTGTGATCCAAGTACTTAGCAGACGCACCAAGAACAACCCTGTTTTAATTGGGGAGCCTGGTGTCGGGAAAACAGCTATCGCAGAAGGTCTTGCCCAAAAAATCGTGAACAACGAAATTCCGGAGACCCTTCGTGATAAGCGCGTCATGACACTGGATATGGGAACCGTTGTTGCGGGAACTAAGTATCGCGGTGAGTTCGAAGATCGTCTGAAAAAAATCATGGACGAAATTCGCCAAGCAGGAAACATCATCCTGTTTATTGATGAGCTGCACACCCTGATTGGTGCTGGTGGAGCAGAAGGGGCAATTGACGCCTCTAACATTCTGAAGCCTGCCCTGGCACGTGGTGAGCTACAGTGCGTAGGTGCTACGACGCTGGATGAATATCGCAAGTACATCGAAAAAGACGCGGCACTGGAGCGTCGTTTCCAACCGATTCAGGTTGATGAACCGACAGCGGAGGATGCCATTCGTATCCTGCATGGCCTTCGTGATCGTTATGAAGCCCACCACCGTGTCAAAATTACCGATGAAGCAATCGAGCAGGCAGTAAAGCTGTCTGACCGCTATATTACGGAACGCTTCCTGCCTGACAAGGCCATCGACTTGGTCGACGAGGCGGCATCCAAAGTCCGCTTGCAATCCTTTACCGTTCCGCCAAACCTCAAAGAGCTGGAGGGACGTCTGGAAGAGGTGCGCAAGGAAAAAGACGCTGCTGTACAATCACAAGAGTTCGAGGAAGCAGCAGCACTTCGCGATCAGGAGCAAAAACTGCGTGAAGAACTGGATAAAACGAAAAAAGACTGGAAAGAACGTCAAGGCCAGCTGAACATGGAGGTTACACCAGAAGACATCGCACAAGTAGTGGCGAGCTGGACGGGTATTCCTGTGTTAAAGCTGAAGGAAGAAGAAACAGAGCGCTTGCTGAAGATGGAAGAGATTTTGCACGATCGCGTCATTGGTCAAGATGAAGCAGTCAAATCCATTTCGCGTGCGATCCGCCGTGCCCGTGCTGGTTTGAAAGACCCAAAACGCCCAATCGGCTCGTTTATCTTCCTGGGGCCTACCGGTGTGGGTAAAACTGAATTGGCTCGTGCCGTGGCAGAGACGCTTTTCGGTGACGAGGATGCCATGATCCGCGTGGATATGTCCGAGTACATGGAGAAGCATTCCACCGCTCGTCTGGTAGGTGCCCCTCCTGGCTACGTAGGCTTTGACGAAGGCGGTCAGCTGACTGAAAAAGTGCGCCGTAAGCCTTACTCCGTCATTTTGCTGGACGAAATCGAGAAGGCTCACCCAGACGTATTCAACATCCTGCTACAAGTTCTGGATGATGGTCGTCTGACAGACTCCAAGGGACGTACCGTCGACTTCCGCAATACGGTTGTCATCATGACTTCCAACGTCGGTGCCAGCATGATCAAGAAAAATACAACGCTCGGCTTTACGACCAACGATTCGGAAAGAAAGTATCAGGATATGAAGGACAAAGTCATGGATGAGCTGAAGAAGAGCTTCCGTCCTGAGTTCTTGAACCGTATCGATGAAGTCATCGTGTTCCACTCCTTGGAGCAGGAGCACATCGAGCAAATCGTATCTCTCATGACAGAAGAGCTGCGTAAACGTTTGAAAGAGCAGGACATTGATTTCCAATTGACCGAAGAAGCCAAGAAGGTATTGGCAAAAGAAGGCTTTGATCCGGCCTATGGTGCACGTCCTCTGCGTCGAGCTATCCAGCGCCACATCGAGGATAATTTGTCCGAGGAATTGCTCAAGGGTACGATCAGTAAAGGCGATACCGTCAATATCGAAGCGGAAGAAGGCAAGCTGGTAGTCAAGCGCCTTGAAAAAACGAAATCATAAGCTGGGTTGAAACGTAATAGAATGCCTCCTGATTCGGGAGGTATTCTTTTTTTGGGTGCGTTATTATGATAAAAGTAGAGAAAGAAATCCAAGTGAGGGTGCGATTATGTCAAAGTATAAAACGAAATACGCGTGTCAAGAATGTGGCTATGAATCGCCAAAATGGATGGGGAAATGCCCGGGATGCAGCAGTTGGAACACCCTGGTAGAGGAAGTGACGGTAAAAACTGCACATCGTCACGAAGGGATGAGTGGCGGCCAGCGTCAATCTGCTATTCCACTGACCCAGGTAGCCAGTGAAGAAGACCCACGCATGGATACGACGATCGGAGAATTGAATCGTGTTCTTGGTGGAGGACTTGTTCCGGGTTCACTCATTTTGGTTGGGGGAGACCCTGGAATCGGGAAATCTACATTGCTTTTGCAGACTTCTTTTGCCTTGGCTCATCAAGGGGCGAAGGTTCTCTATGTATCTGGAGAGGAGTCGGCAAAACAAATCAAAATTCGCGCGGATCGACTCCATTTGCAAACGCCGCCGATGTTTGTATTGGCAGAAAATGATTTGGATTTGATCGAACAGCATATTAATCAAGTAGACCCGGATGTTCTGATTATTGACTCGATCCAGACCGTGTTTCACCCGACGATCCAATCAGCTGCGGGGAGTGTCGCACAAGTGCGGGAGGCAACAGCCCAATTGATGCGGATTGCAAAAGGGAAAGGGATTGGTACCTTCATCGTCGGTCACGTAACCAAGGAAGGCTCCATCGCCGGTCCGCGTATGCTTGAGCACATGGTGGATGCTGTTCTCTATTTTGAAGGGGAGCGTCACAATACGTTTCGAATTTTGCGCGCCGTCAAAAACCGTTTTGGTTCGACAAACGAAATCGGTATTTTCGAGATGAAGGATCGCGGTCTGGAGGAAGTGGCGAATCCATCCGAGATATTTTTGGCAGAGCGTCCATTTGGTGTTGCGGGTTCCACAGTCGTAGCCAGTATGGAGGGCACACGTCCTGTTTTGGTTGAGCTGCAAGCTCTCGTTGCCCCGACCAGCTTTGTAACCCCACGGAGAACGGCAACAGGGGTCGATCATCAGCGTGTGGCGATGATCATGGCGGTGTTGGAAAAGCGCATGGGCATGATGCTACAAAATCAGGATGCTTATGTAAACGTAGCAGGTGGGGTCAGATTGGATGAGCCAGCGGTTGATTTGGCGATTGCCGTAAGCATTGCAAGCAGTTTCCGTGACCACGCTACCAATCCGCATGATGTCGTTATCGGAGAAATTGGCTTGACTGGTGAGGTGCGCGGTGTCTCTCGTATTGAGCAACGAGTACGAGAAGCCCATAAATTAGGCTTTAAGCGTGTCATCATACCGGAGAAAAACATCCGCGGGCTGGATGCGCCAGCAGATATTCAAGTAATTGGTGTGAGCAATATCGCCGATGCGTTGAACGAGGTGATAAGGAGGTAGGAGTGGGCATGCAGGGGAACATCAAAAGAACTCCGCAAATCGGTGATGTGCTTCGTCTCGTGGCACCCGGCACACAGCTTCGTGAAGGGTTGGAAAATGTTTTACGGGCCAAAACAGGGGGCTTGATCGTTATTGGGTGCGGTCCGGAGATGAAGTCGATTGTCGATGGCGGTTTTTCCATCAATTGTGATTTTTCTCCTGCCCATTTGTATGAATTAGCGAAGATGGATGGGGCGATTATAGTAAGTGAAGACGCAAAACGCATCCTGTACGCGAATACGCAAATCTTCCCACCCTCCTCAATCCCCACGAGCGAGACGGGCACACGGCATCGTACAGCACAACGTACGGCCATTCAAACGAATCATCTGGTCATTGCTATCTCCCAGCGTCGCAATGTGATCACGCTGTATCAGGGGAGTTTCCGGTATGTCTTAAGCGAAATCAGCGTCATTCTGGCCAAGGCGAATCAAGCTGTATCTACCCTTGAGAAATACAAGGCCGTCCTTGATCAAACTTTGACGAATCTCGGTGCGTTAGAATTTGAGGAGCTCGTTACTTTGCATGAAGTTGCCTCGGTTTTGCAACGGATTGAGATGGTGTTACGTATTAAGACTGAGGTCTCCAAGTACATATGTGAGCTAGGGGTAGAAGGAAGGCTCGTCAGTATGCAGTTGGAGGAACTGGTTTCAAACATTGAGGAAGAGGCCCATATGCTTATTCGGGATTATTCCCGAGATCCATCCTATTCACCTGATCTTGTACTGCGGGACATGAAAAAATTGAACTCAGAGGAAATGCTGGAGCTCACTTCTTTTTTACGAACGCTGGGGTATTCCTCTAATGCCAGTATGCTCGATGAATCCGTTTCCCCTAGAGGTTATCGGATCCTGTACAAGATCAGGCGTCTGCCCGTTACAATCATCTCGAATCTGGTAGAGCATTTTCATCATCTGCCACGAATCATGATGGCAACGATTCAGGAATTAGACGAAGTGGAAGGCATTGGTGAGGTTCGAGCGAGAGCGATTAAAGAGGGACTGAAACGGATTCAAGAACAAGTGTTCATTGACAGGCACATTTAAAGTAGAATAGGATAAAGGCATTATTTGTATTCAGCATTTGCCTAAGGGACTTGGATGAAAACAAGGTCAACAGGGTAACCTGCTCCTTACGCAAAAGAAATCAGGAGGTAGTCTATGTTCGTGAAATCGTTACCGAACATACTAACCGTAAGCAACTTGTTTCTGGGAGTTTTAGCAATTATTCTTGCGTTTCGAGGCGATCAATACGTCGAATATGCAGCGATCACAGTGATCATTGGTATGCTGGCAGACGGGCTGGATGGACGTGTAGCTCGTATGTTGAACGCCCAAAGTGAGTTCGGGAAGGAATTGGATTCCCTTTCTGACGTTATTACTTTTGGGATTGCGCCGGCGTTCATTATGTATGTTGTCGTCTTGCAACACTTTGATTTGCTTGGGATTCTCATTACAGCCATTTTTCCGATCTGTGGTGCGCTGCGTTTGGCGCGTTTTAACGTACAGGCCGGGGTTCCGGGGTATTTCATCGGTTTGCCGATTACGGCAGCGGGGGGCGTACTGGCTACGCTCGCACTCTATCACCAAGTATTCACTCCGGTATTGCTTGCCGTAAGTATGTTGCTGCTTGCCTTTTTGATGGTATCAAAGGTCAAGTATCCTAACTTTAAAAAAGTGGGGATTCCAAAGTCTGCTTACTGGATCACACCCATTATCATCGCGATTGTGGTTATTGTAGCGATTAAGTATCCGCAGCAGTTTCCAAAAATTGTCTTCTTGCCACTTGCTTTTTATGCACTGTACGGAATAAAAAAAAACGTTGACTTTCTCGTCAAAAAATTACGGAAGCGTAAAAACAAAGAGGAAGAATCCGTTCCGTTTGAATAGTTTCGGCATAAAAAAACCCACACTTCAATGTGCGGGTTTTTCTTTTTTGTATGCAACTTTTTTTAGGGTTCATTCGTAATACGAGTAGCGGACTTTTAAGACAGATTGAAGACACCCAAAGTATTCAATCGGTTGGATTCCTTCTGAAGGACATCTTCTAGCTTAATGTCAGTAATATTGCACAAGGCAGTGAGGTAAAAGAGGTTCTTGCCAAGCTCAGCAGTAACTACATCGCGACAATGCTCGCACAGCGGTCCGTTAAAGTGGGTGTCCAAATGGGACTTGTTGTCCTCCAGGTTCTTGTTTGAATCGTATGTCTGTTTTTTGGCAACCACTTCGACACAGCCGCATTCGGTGATGGCTTTTGTCAGTGAACGGTTAATGCGGGATGCCGTTTCCTGAACTTTGGACATGACGTCCAGTACGCTACGATGTCTAATCAAAAGCTCGGATACTTGCGTTTGAAAGTCGTCTATGTTTCGATTGTCCATCTGGTTCACCTCTGCTTTAGGCTGTTGGTATCGTCATAATTTTCTCTCATTACGATACTGACATTATAAGAAGGGAGTCAGCTCCCTGTCAATTTAACATCGAAGGAAACGAGTGTTCCCGGGTTGACGAGAAAATGACAACTGTGTTAAAATTTTTGGCTATTTGACATGGCAAAATCTTTTTTGCTATAGTGAGGGAAAGTAAGATGAAGCATTATAATGATTTGGAAAAAAATAGGTTTTTACTCTTAAGCTTCTGTCTATATTAGTAAAAGGAGGTGAAGGCATGTTACGCCGAGTAGGAAAATTCATTTTTGTTTTGATTGGTGCCGGATTGGGGTATCGATTTGGTGACGAATTGTTCTCGTTGCTCGACCCACTGTTAAACTTTGGTGTAGTAGCCGGATCGCAATATATTGGGGCTGTACTAGGTGCCATCTTGTTTTTCTTTTTAGCGAATTGGGTTGTGGATTATGTTCTGCGCATCGTTCGATGGGGTGAAGAGACACTCGTCAAAATGCCGGTTGTCGATGTGATGTTCGGAGCGATGGGGTTGATTAGTGGTCTTATTGTTGCATTCTTATTATTCCTGCCCATCAGTAAAATTCCGATTCCATTTGTGGGAGATCTTTTGCCGTTAATTGTTTCCGGGTTGCTCGGTTATTTGGGCTTCCAGGTAGGGTTTCGCAAGCGGGACGAGATTATGTCGGTATTTTCAATTGGACGTAAGGATAAGAAAAAGGATAGCGCAACAACTACCGTTAACCTGGAAAATAAAATCCTCGATACCAGTGTCATCATTGACGGACGCATCGCAGATATTTGCCGTACCGGCTTTCTGGAAGGGGTTCTGGTTATTCCGGGATTTGTGCTAGAGGAGTTGCAGCATATCGCCGATTCCTCCGATGTACTGAAGAGAAACCGCGGTCGTCGGGGTCTGGATATCTTGAACAAGATTCAAAAAGAAATGAAGGTAAAGGTTCAGATTTGGGAAGGCGATTTTGAAGAAGTATCCGAGGTGGACAGCAAGCTGATCAAGCTCGCAAAGCTCATTAACGGAAAGGTCGTAACAAACGACTTCAACCTGAACAAGGTATGTGAGCTGCAAGGTGTTGCGGTATTGAACATCAATGATTTAGCGAATGCAGTCAAGCCTGTAGTTTTACCTGGAGAAGAGATGAACGTCCAAGTCATCAAGGATGGGAAAGAGCACGGTCAGGGTGTCGCTTACCTGGACGATGGCACGATGATTGTTGTAGAGGGCGGACGAGAATACATCGGAAACGACGTCGATGTTCTCGTAACGAGTGTGCTACAAACTTCAGCAGGACGAATGATCTTCGCCAAACCAAAGTTGCTGGAACGAGCGTTATAGAAAAGACAACAGGAGAGGGATGAATCAGTGAGTACGGGTGTCGTGATCGTTGCAGCCGGTTCGGGAAAACGAATGGGTGGGCAACGGAACAAGTTGTGGTTACCGCTTGCGGGCGAGCCGATCCTGGCTCATACGGTACGTCTATTTGCTACTCATCCCGACATTGATGAAGTCGTGCTGGTGGTGAGTGAAGCAGACCACGCAGAAGTAATGACCTTGATCTCGGCTGAAAAGCTGACGGTTGTGGTTACTATGGGTGGAGCAGAGCGACAGGACAGTGTGAGAAATGGCTTGGCTTCCCTATCCGCAAATTGCGATTACGTACTGGTTCACGATGCTGCCCGTCCTTTCGTCACTCGCAAACAGATCAGTGACATGATCAAACAGGTACAACAAGATCAGGCAACGATCATGGCAGTACCTGTCAAAGATACGATTAAAGTGGTGGGGGTAAATGGACTTGTAGAGTCAACCCCGGCACGGGAAAGCTTGTGGGCGGTTCAAACCCCACAAGCTTTTCGTATGTCTTTACTGCGAGAGGCACATCAGGCAGCAGGGGAAGCAGGGAAGCTGGGCACAGATGATGCGATGCTGGTTGAGTGGCTGGGTCATCCGGTATCGATTATGCAGGGAAGCTATGAGAACATTAAGATTACGACGCCAGACGATCTGTGGTTTGGTGAAGAGATATTGCGGAAACGAAAGGGAGAGTAGCTCATGCGTATTGGACAAGGTTTTGACGTGCATCAATTAGTAGAGGGGCGTCCATGCATTATTGGAGGCGTCACCATCCCGTATGAAAAAGGCTTGCTAGGGCATTCTGACGCGGATGTTCTCCTCCATGCGATTAGTGACGCGATTCTTGGAGCGATTGGTGAGGGGGATATTGGCCGTCATTTTCCAGATACAGACCCGGCTTTTAAGGATGCCGATAGCGTAAAGCTGCTGGAGCATGTATGGAAGTTGGTTCGGGAGCGTGGCTACCGATTAGGTAACGTAGATGCAACGATCATTGCTCAAGCGCCGAAAATGGCACCGTACATTCCGCAAATGTGTGAAGTCATTGCACGCGTGCTGGAGGCAGACGATCTCTCGCAAGTGAATGTGAAGGCGACGACATCCGAGAAACTCGGTTTTACAGGCAGAGGGGAAGGAATCGCTGCGCAGGCGGTATGCTTGCTTGTCAAGTAGAGGGGCAAGGTGTAACATAAAGCCTTAGATACGTTTTTACTTAGGTCAAGGTTATAGCCTTTTACATTCATAAGGATGGTGCTACCAATGGCGAAAGAAATTCGCACTCGTTATGCGCCGAGTCCTACGGGGCATTTACACATCGGCGGTGCGCGAACAGCGCTCTTTAATTATCTTTTTGCGAAACATCACGGTGGTTCGTTCATCGTTCGGATTGAAGATACGGACCAAACGCGCAATAAGGAAAATGCGGACGAAGAGCAAATGAAAAACCTGAAATGGCTCGGCGTAACATGGGAAGAAGGTACAGACGTTGGGGGACCATATGGACCGTACCGTCAAACAGAGCGCCTGGACATTTATCGGAAATATATCGATCAACTGCTAGCAGAAGGCAAAGCATACTACTGCTACGCGACAAAAGAAGAGCTGGATGCAGAACGTGAAGAACAGCTCGCGCGTGGAGAAACACCACGCATTCTGGAAAAGCACCGCCATGTAACGGACGAGCAGCGTGCTCAGTACGAAGCAGAAGGTCGAGTGCCATCCATTCACTTCCTCGTTCAGGATGATCGCGAATATGTCGTGAACGACCTGATTCGCGGCCAGGTAACATTCAACTCCAACGAGATGGGCGATTTCGTTATTTGCCGACCGGATGGGATTCCTACATACAACTTCGCTGTTGTAGTGGACGACTATTTGATGAAAATTAGCCACGTTATTCGTGGAGAAGAGCATCTGTCCAACACGCCTCGTCAATTGATGATTTACGAAGCGTTTGGATGGGAAGCGCCTGACTTTGCTCACTTGGCACTGATCCTCAACCAAGATGGCAAAAAGATGTCCAAGCGCGATGAGAGCATTCTTCAGTTCATTGAACAGTACCGTGACCTGGGCTTCTTGCCAGAGGCAATCGTGAACTTCCTTGTTCTCTTGGGATGGTCTCCAGGTGGCGAAGAAGAGATTTTCTTAATGGAAGATCTGATCAAGCTGTTCTCAATGGATCGCGTGAACAAGTCTCCAGCTGTGTTTGATGCAACGAAGATGAACTGGATGAACAACTTTTATTTGAAGCGTCAACCGCTGGATATGATTACAGACATGTGTATCCCGCATCTGCAAAAAGCTGGCTTCATCGAAGAGACTTTGTCTGCTGAGAAGCGCGAATGGGTTCGCAGTATCGTAGGCCTGTACCAAGAGCAAATGTCCTACTGTGCGCAAATCGTTCCGTTGGCAGCCCTTTTCTTCCTCGACGAAGTGGTGTACGATGAAGAAGCAACTCTGGTGCTGAAAGAACCGCAATTGCCGGAAGTACTTGCTTCCTTTGTGAAACACCTTTCTGCCCAGGATGCATATAATGTGGATGTTATTAAAGCGGTACTCAAGGACGTGCAAAAGGAAACGGGTCACAAAGGCAAGGCGTTGTTTATGCCGGTTCGCGTAGGAGCAACTGGCCAGGCGCATGGTCGTGATTTGGCAGAGACGTTGTATCTGCTTGGACGCGACAAGGTGATTGCACGTGCACAACAAGTAATTGCAAACGGTCAGTAAGTATTGGCTGGCTATCTTTTATAAATAAGGAATGCGACGATCAGGAGAAGTACAACAGTCTGCACATCTACAGAGAGGATGGATAGGTGAGAGCCATCTGATGTGTCCTGTATGGAAATGCCCCTGTGAGCAATGAGCTGAACCTATCTTTTTGAAAAGATATCAGTAGGCGTCATCGGCCTCCCGCCGTTATCGGGATATGAGCGAGATCGTTCGAGGTTGTTTGTTATGTCTTTGCAGCCAAGAGGATCTAAGCAGAGTGGAACCACGGTAAACCCGTCTCTGTCCCTTCGTAATGGAGGGGATAGGGACGTTTTTTTATTTTAGAGGAAGTTGAACACTCGGCAGGTAAATCAGGCAGGAGGTGCCACCCAAAAATGTTAGCACAGATGAGAGATGACATTCATGCTGTTTTTGAACGAGACCCGGCTGCGCGCAGTACGCTGGAAGTCGTCATGACCTATTCCGGATTGCACGCGATATGGGGGCACCGGATTGCCCACAGGCTCTGGAAAGCTGAGCTGTGTACACTCGCCCGAATTGTCTCTCAACTATCCCGCTTTTTCACGGGAATTGAGATTCACCCGGGCGCGACAATTGGCCGCGGCCTGTTTATTGACCATGGCATGGGTGTTGTGATCGGAGAGACGTGCGAAATCGGAGACAATGTAACGATTTATCAAGGGGTTACACTCGGGGGAACAGGTAAGGAAAAAGGAAAGCGTCACCCTACGATCGGCAATGATGTCATTATTGCTACGGGAGCAAAGGTGTTGGGCTCCTTCAAAATTGGCGATAATTCAAAGATAGGGGCTGGTGCCGTTGTTTTGCAGGAGGTACCGCCGAACTCGACCGTAGTAGGAATCAAGGGGCGTATCGTCATCCAGGATGGCAAGCGGGTCAAAAATGACCTGGACCATGTAAACATGCCAGACCCGGTAGCGGATACGATTCGCATGATGCAAAAGGAAATTGATCAATTACGCAAAGAATTGGAGCTTTTGAGGGAGGATAAAAAGAACGATGGGCATTCAGCTAACTAACACGATGACGCGGCGAAAGGAACCGTTTCACACATTGGAGCCAGGAAAGGTAAAAATGTACGTGTGCGGCCCGACCGTGTACAATTACATTCACATTGGAAATGCGCGCCCTGCCATTGTATTTGATACACTGCGTCGTTACTTGAAATATCGTGGCTACGAAGTGACATTCGTGCAAAATATTACGGACGTAGATGACAAACTGATTCGTGTGGCGAATCAGGAAGGTGTCACAGTCAAAGAAGTGGCGGATCGATACACAGATGCGTACAATGCTGATCTGAAATCACTGAACGTATCGCCACCGGATATTCAACCGCGAGTGATGCAGACCATTCCGGAGATCATTGAATTCGTTCAAGGGCTGATTGAAAAAGGCTTTGCCTACGAGAGTGAAGGTGACGTCTATTTCCGCACGGGGCGTTTTCAGGAATACGGAAAGCTTTCGCATCAACCATTGGATGATTTGCAGGCAGGTGCTCGTGTAGAAATCAACGAGAAAAAGGAACATCCCCTGGACTTTGTGCTTTGGAAAGCGGCCAAGACTGGAGAAGTTACTTGGGATAGTCCGTGGGGCGAAGGAAGACCGGGATGGCATATTGAGTGCTCGGCAATGGCCCTGAAGTTTTTAGGAGAGGAAATCGATATTCATGCAGGCGGAACAGACCTTGTGTTCCCTCACCACGAGAACGAAATTGCCCAATCGGAGTGCTTTACGGGTAAAGTTTTTGCTCGCTACTGGCTACACAACGGCATGCTCAATATCGATAACGAAAAAATGTCCAAATCGCTCGGGAATTTCTTGCTTGCACGCGATCTTTCGGAGAAATTCGGCGGTCAATTAATTCGCTTCTTTATGCTTCAGGGACACTATCGCAATCCGATCAATTTTAGCGAAGAGTTGATCGAACAAGCGGCCAATGGTTTGGATCGAATCACGACGGCGTATACGAATCTTTCCCATCGTCTGGATACCGCGCGAGCTGAAGAGCCGAATGATCAGGCACAGGAGCAGGCACGAATCATTGGAGAGCTTCGCGAGCGCTTCATTGCCGAGATGGATGATGATATCAATACAGCGAATGCTATTACCGTTATTTTTGATGTGGTGAAGGAAGCCAACCTTTACTTGCGTCATCAAAATGTAGGCGAAACCGAAGTTCGTGCATACATGGATTTATTGGTGGAGTTGACGGAGGTTCTTGGTCTTGACATTGCAGAAGAGCAGGAGCTGTTGGATAGTGAGATTGATGCGTTGATCGAAGAGCGCACAGAAGCTCGCAAAGCAAGAAATTTTGCGCGTTCTGACGAAATCCGCGATCTGCTTGCTGCAAAAGGAATCGTGCTTGAGGACACGCCACAAGGTGTTCGCTGGCGTCGAAAATAAGGGGCCGAAGAAAATAGATGCAAAAAGAAGAACTGACCCGAGATCCTAATCTGACAAATCCACTCGTGCTTGCCTTCCTCGGGGATGCTACCTATTCGCATTGTGTCAGGTATCATTTGATCGCCAAGGGGCTGGTTAAACCAAACCAGCTCCACAAGGCGGCCAACCGCTATGTTTCAGCGAAAGCACAGGCCAATGTGTTGTTGACGTTAATGCCCACATTGCCGGAGGAAGAATTGAATGTAGTGAAGCGGGGGCGGAATGCCAAATCCGGCTCCAGTGCCAAAAACGCCGATATTATCGACTACCGTCATGCAACGGCTTTTGAAGCATTGATCGGGTACCTGTACTTGAGTGGAAAAGAAGAGCGGATCGCTGAAATTGTGCAGCAGGCTTTTGCCATAGTGGAAGGAGAATCATGAAATGAGTGAAGAATGGATTCTGGGGAAAAACCCCGTCATCGAGGCTTTGCGATCAGGCCGTACGATCAATAAGATTTGGGTTGCAGAGGGAACGAATAAAAATCTGATGGGACCTGTCTTTGCCTTGGCAAAAGAACAGGGTGTCATTGTGACGACAGCGAACCGCAAAAAGCTGGATCAGCTCGTTTCGACGGACAACCACCAGGGTGTAGTGGCTTCTGTTGCTGCTTACGATTACGTAGAAGTAGACGATATTTTGAAGCGGGCAGAGGAGAAAAACGAGGCGCCGTTTATTTTGCTGCTGGACGAGCTGGAGGATCCGCATAACCTCGGTTCTATTATGCGGACAGCCGATGCAGTCGGGGCTCATGGTGTCATCATTCCAAAACGACGTTCAGTCAGTCTTACAGCAACAGTGGCAAAAGCTTCGGCAGGGGCGATCAACTACGTACCAGTAGCGCGAGTGACGAACTTGGTTCGTACCATGGAAGAGCTCAAAGAACGCGGTGTTTGGATCGCGGGAACAGACGCGAGTGCCAAGCAAGATTTCCGCCAGGGTGATTATACGATGCCGCTTGCAATTGTCATTGGCAGCGAAGGAAAAGGCATGAGTCGTCTCGTCCGGGAAAACTGTGATTTTCTGTACAGCCTTCCGATGGCGGGCAATGTTACCTCTCTCAATGCTTCTGTAGCAGCTGCCTTGCTGATGTATGAAGTCTATCGCTCCAGGAGTCCAATTCCGACGCGGGTGAAATAACATGGCGAAACGAAAAGCCAAGCAGCTGTTGATCGTAGATGGATACAATATCATCGGCGCCTGGCCCGATCTGCGCCTGTTGAAGGATCAAGAGCGGATGGACGAGGCGCGTGATCAATTAATCGCAAAAATGGCTGAGTACCAGAGCTACACTGGTGTGAAGGTCATCATTGTCTTTGATGCGTACAACGTACCTGGTATTGGCCGTCAAATGGAAGACTTCCAGGTTGAAGTTTATTTCACGAAAAAAAAGGAGACGGCAGACGAGAAAATTGAGCAATTAGTCTCCCAATTTCACAATAAAAATCGACAAATTTATGTGGCAACTTCTGACTATACCTCTCAACGTGTCATATTTGGGCAGGGTGCTTTGCGCAAATCAGCGCGGGAGTTGTTGCTCGATATGGAAAATGCGGGCAAGGAAATCAAGAAACAAGTCGAAAAAACGCAAGAAGAACGTTTCTCCACGCGGATTACGCTGAATGATGAAATAGCGAAAATATTCGAAAAATGGAGAAGGGAATAACTTGGATTCGGTTGACGCTTTTTTACGGCATCATGTATAATAACGCTATCTATTGGAGAAACCGGTTGGCGGAGGGATCATTTGTGAGTGTTGACCTCAAGGAGTTAAAACATGCCCAATATGAACTAATGACCGACGAAGAAGTAGTCGACCTGGTTCGCGATAATGACGCCGAAGCTTTGGAGTATTTGATCAACAAATACAAGAACTTCGTTCGTGCCAAAGCGAGATCCTATTTTCTTATTGGGGCTGACCGCGAAGACATCGTGCAGGAAGGGATGATCGGACTGTACAAGTCTATTCGCGACTTCCGAGGAGACAAGCTCACGTCGTTCAAGGCATTTGCCGAGCTGTGTATTACCCGTCAGATCATTACCGCGATCAAGACAGCGACACGCCAAAAGCACATCCCGCTCAATTCTTACGTCTCACTGGACAAGCCTATCTACGATGAAGATTCTGACCGCACACTCCTCGATGTGATCTCGGGAACAAAAGTGACCGATCCAGAGGAATTGTTTATCAATCGGGAAGAGTTCGATGATATCGAGGGCAAAATGAGTGAAATTTTGAGTGACTTGGAGCGTCAGGTTCTCATGCTCTATTTGGATGGGCGATCCTATCAGCAGATTGCCGTCGAGCTGAAGCGTCACGTCAAGTCTATTGATAATGCATTGCAGCGAGTAAAGCGCAAGCTAGAGCGCTATTTGGAAGGAAGAGAGATTCATCTGTAGAGAATCTCTCTTTTTATTTTGGAAGCAAAAGGACTATCTCTTGTCAAGTCATTTTGTTTGACATGGGTATTTCGGTATGATAAATTTATTTAGGTAGCCATAGACTCTTATCTCTCTGTTCTATGGTTACTTAGGTGAATGAAATGGTCTGGAAAAAGTAGCGGTTTTCCCGTACTATTTATCATCGGGGTACTTTTAACTAATAGCAGGTTTGAAATGAGATGGAGGTGGCAATAAATGCGAGTAAACATCACGTTGGCGTGCACCGAGTGTGGCGAGCGTAACTATATCTCCACAAAGAACAAGCGCACCACTACTGAACGTGTTGAACTGAAAAAGTATTGCTCCCGTGACAAGAAGCAAACCCTTCATCGCGAGACGAAGTAATGGTTGATGCGACGAAGTCAGGGGGTGGCAAAGTGGGTTTTTTATCACGAATTGGAGCCAGTTTTCGCCGTACCGGTGGTTTTTTTAGTGACGTAATGTCCGAGCTAAAGAAAGTCCGTTGGCCCAACCGTAAAGAATTGACGACCTATACACTCGTTGTTCTCGTCACGGTTGTGCTCCTGGCAATATTCTTCTTCGTCGTTGATTTGGGTATCTCGCGCTTGATCGATTTGATTCTAGGAACGTAATTATGCAAGTCTTAGGAGGGACGGACGGTTATCGTCCTGTTGGATATGGAAAAAGCATGGTATGTACTTCATACGTACTCAGGTTACGAAAACAAGGTAAAAACAAATCTGGAGAAGCGACTCGAGTCGATGGGCATGGAAGACAAGATCTTTCGCGTTCTTGTTCCCACTGAAGAAGAGGTGGAAACCAAGGATGGTAAAAAGCGCACCGTCACGAAAAAAGTGTTTCCTGGATACGTCCTTGTTGAAATGGTGATGACGGACGACTCTTGGTATGTCGTGCGCAACACCCCTGGGGTTACCGGCTTTGTCGGATCCACGGGTGCTGGCTCTAAACCGACAGCGCTGCGTCCTGAAGAGGCCGATACGATTCTCAAGCAAATGGGAATCGAAATTCCCAAGATCAGAGTCGATTTTGCTCTCCGCGATATGGTGCGCGTCACAGATGGTCCGTTTTCCAATCGCACCGGGGAGATTATCGAGATTTACCCGGACAGGCAGAAGGTTCGCGTGTTGGTGGACATCTTCGGTCGCGAAACACCGGTAGAGCTAGACTTTACACAAGTTCAACAATTGGATTAGGATTCAACTTGAAAAGTATCGCGCTATGTGGTACATTTCATTTTGTTTTAACAATCCCACAAAACTAATTTGGGGTTTCTTGCACTCTCACTATAGATCGAAAGTCTGTTACATACAGACTTTCAAAAAACGGTGGGAGGGGGCATTCCCCCGTAATAACCACATGTGAAGTAAGGAGGTGTGTTACGTGGCTAAGAAGGTTATCCGCGTAATTAAATTACAAATCCCAGCAGGTAAAGCGAATCCTGCACCTCCAGTAGGTCCGGCTCTCGGTCAAGCTGGTGTAAACATCATGGGATTCTGTAAAGAATTCAATGCTCGCACTGAAAGCGAAGTAGGTATGATCATTCCGGTGGAAATCACCGTGTTTGAAGACCGTTCTTTCACTTTTATCACAAAAACTCCTCCAGCTGCAGTTCTGTTGAAGAAAGCTGCTGGTATTGAGTCCGGTTCTGGCGTACCAAACAAAACAAAGGTTGCTA
Source organism: Brevibacillus sp. HB2.2 (assembly GCF_013284275.1). Taxonomy (NCBI): domain Bacteria; kingdom Bacillati; phylum Bacillota; class Bacilli; order Caryophanales; family Paenibacillaceae; genus Brevibacillus; species Brevibacillus sp. HB2.2. The sequence goes on along the minus strand of NZ_JABSUV010000035.1, from coordinate 41,965 downwards.
CGCTGAAGCGTGATAAAGTTCGTGAAATCGCAGAACTGAAGCGTCCTGACCTGAATGCTGCATCCGTTGAAGCGGCTATGCGCATGGTAGAAGGTACAGCTCGTTCTATGGGTATCGTAATCGAAGACTAATTGTCTTGAGTGCAAGGGGGCACAGACGTTGTGCCCCCCTGTCTGTGGGAGGATCAACCGCTACGACCACATTGAAGGGAGATTTAATCATGGCGAAAAAAGGTAAGAAATATCAAGATGCTGTAAAGCTCGTTGATAAAAACAAAGTATACGAAGTAGTTGAAGGCGTTGAGCTGGTTAAAAAAGCAGCTACAGCTAAATTCGACGAAACCGTTGAAGTAGCTTTCCGTTTGGGCGTAGATCCTAAGCGTGCTGACCAACAAATTCGTGGCGCAGTTGTATTGCCACATGGTACTGGTAAAGTACAACGTGTTCTCGTATTCGCAAAAGGCGAAAAAGCAAAAGATGCGGAAGCAGCTGGCGCAGACTTCGTAGGCGATGCAGACATGATCGCAAAAATTCAAGGTGGCTGGTTCGACTTTGACGTTGTAGTAGCTACTCCTGATATGATGGGTGAAGTAGGTAAATTGGGTCGTGTACTCGGTCCAAAAGGCCTGATGCCAAACCCTAAAACCGGTACAGTTACTTTCGATGTAACCAAAGCGGTTAACGAAATCAAAGCAGGTAAAATTGAGTATCGTGTAGACAAAGCGGGTAACATCCACGCTCCTATCGGAAAAGCATCCTTCGATGCTGACAAACTGGTAGAAAACCTGGCTGCTCTGACTGAAGCACTGAACCGTGCGAAACCAGCTGCTGCTAAAGGTGTTTACATGAGAAACGTAACCCTGAGCTCCACTATGGGCCCTGGCGTACGTGTAGCTGTAAAATAATGACACTTGACTTCCTTTACGGGAGTTGTTAAGATAGTCCCTGTTGATGAAAAGAATATGCCGTAGACAGAAGGTGCGGTGCTTGTGAGAGTAACGCTTAATACCCCTCCGAGGCGTGTAATGTACGAATGAGGAAACGCTGTTTTCCTTTGACGATATAGCATTATGCCCTCGTGAGTCTGCGAGGGCATTCTTCATTTTCTAGGATTAGAGCACGGGAGGTGTAATCAATGGCAGAAATTCGTCCAACCGTTATTCGTGAAGAAAAGGTACAAGCGATCAACGAAATCGCAGCTAAGCTTCGCGAAAGCCAAACTACAGTGGTAGCTGACTACCGCGGTCTGACAGTAGCACAAGTAACTGAGCTCCGTAAGCAATTGCGTGAAGCTGGTGTTGAGTTCCAGGTGTTGAAAAACTCCCTGACTCGTTTGGCTACTGAGAAGGAAAGCCTGACTGAACTGGATCAATATCTGACTGGACCAAACGCTCTGGCGTTCTCCAAAGACGATATCATCGCTCCAGCGAAAGTTATCGCTGAATTCGCTAAGAAAAACGACAAGCTGGAAATCAAGGGTGGCGTTATCGAGGGTAAAGTAGTTGATGCTGAGCAAATTAAAGCTCTGGCTTCCCTGCCGAACCGCGAAGGTCTCTTGTCCATGCTTCTTTCCGTCCTGCAAGCTCCAATGCGCAACGTTGCACTGGCAGTCAAAGCAGTGGCAGAACAAAAAGAAGGTCAAGGCGCGTAATCGTCTGATCGGTTAATGTTTTACAAATACTATTCCTTGAATGGAGGATTTACAAATGTCTAAAGACCAAATCTTGGAAGCCATTAAAGGCATGTCCGTTCTCGAACTGAACGATCTGGTAAAAGCAATTGAAGAAGAATTCGGTGTAACTGCTGCTGCTCCTGTAGCTGTAGTTGCTGGTGGCGGAGCAGAAGCTGCTGCTGAGCAAACTGAGTTCACTGTTAACCTGGTAAGCGGCGGCGCTTCCAAAATCAACGTAATCAAAGTTGTTCGCGAGCTGACTGGCTTGGGTCTGAAAGAAGCAAAAGACCTGGTAGACAACGCTCCAAAAACACTCAAAGAGGGCGTTTCCAAAGACGAAGCAGAAGCCCTCAAAGCAAAACTCGAAGAAGCTGGCGCACAAGTAGAAGTAAAGTAAGTTAGCTTCCTTTAGGATATCCCCTTGCCTGCGGCAGGGGGATTTTCTGTAAGCTTTTGGTGTTAGATGTTTTCTTAAACGATGAGGAAGGGTGAATCACACGTGGCAGACCATTACTATACCAATCAACCGGGCGCTGCACATGATGAACAGCAATTTACGTTCAAACTCCGTGGTAATGAATTTCGTTTCATAACGGATGCTGGCGTTTTTTCCCGAGACCGGATTGACTTTGGAAGTGTATTGCTCATCGAGAACATGGAAATTAACAGTCATGCACGTGTACTCGATGTGGGATGCGGGTATGGTCCGATGGGATTGACGGCTGCCAAGCTTGCTGATCATGGTCGGGTGACGATGATCGACGTGAACGAGCGTGCGGTTAACCTGGCTCGTCGTAATGCAGAAGCAAATGGAATAAAAAATGTTGAGGTTCGAGTGAGTGATGTCTACAGCGGCGTGCAAGGTGAGCAGTTTGATGTCATTCTAACCAATCCGCCGATTCGTGCGGGTAAGGAAATCGTTCATCGCATTTTTGTTGAGGGATACGACCTGTTGGTAGAAGGCGGAGAAATGTGGGTTGTCATTCAGAAGAAGCAAGGCGCCCCATCTGCATTAAAGAAGCTGCAGGAAGTGTACCGCGAAGTAATAGAGGTAGATCGGGAAAAAGGCTATCACATATTCAGGGCTATCAAATAAGCAAGAAGAAATCATTAGAAAAGTTTTCTTGACGTGAATAATTGATTGTGATAGTATTATAAAATGTCAATATGGGATAAATGTCTATTTTTCAGCAATTCCCTGTCCATCAAGCGTTTCTACTTTTTTCCTGAGATAGGAATGTTTGGATGAAAACATGGGAATTCTTTTAAAATAGAGTTTCTCTGGGTTAAAAATGGTTGAAGCTGCTTTAACCCATTTTTATTTTTAGGCATTCGAATGCGACTGAAAGAAGTTGCCGAATGCCGAGTTTCTATGTGTGAAAACACAACCTGAGGGGTGAATAAGTTGGCAGGTAAAGTGATTCAAAGTGGCCGACACCGCCAGCGTCGTACGTATTCACGTATTAACGAAGTGCTGGGCCTTCCAAATCTCATCGAGATTCAACAAAAGTCCTACCAATGGTTCCTTGATGAGGGGCTCCGTGAGATGTTCCAAGACATTTCGCCAATCCAGGACTTCACAGGTAATCTCGTGCTGGAGTTTATCGACTACAGCTTGGGAGAGCCGAAGTACGATGTTGACGAGTCGAAAGAACGTGACGTCACCTATGCGGCGCCTCTGCGTGTGAAGGTACGTTTGTTGAACAAAGAGACGGGTGAAGTGAAGGAACAAGAAGTATTCATGGGGGATTTCCCGCTCATGACCGAAACGGGAACCTTCATTATTAATGGTGCTGAGCGCGTAATTGTCAGCCAGCTTGTTCGTTCCCCCAGTGTATATTACAACACCAAAGTGGACAAAAACGGCAAGCAGACGTTTACAGCTACAGTAATCCCGAACCGGGGTGCTTGGCTGGAGCTGGAGACCGATGCGAAGGACGTTATTTATGTCCGCATCGACCGTACGCGAAAAATCCCGGTAACGGTTCTTTTGCGTGCGTTGGGCTTTGGTTCCGACATCGAGATTCTCAACTTGCTGGGTGAAGATGAATACATCAAGAACACGCTGGAAAAAGACAATACGGATTCTACGGAAAAAGCGCTCATCGAAATCTACGAGCGTCTTCGTCCAGGTGAGCCACCAACAGTCGAAAATGCGAAGAGCCTCTTGATCTCTCGTTTCTTCGACCCTAAGCGCTATGATTTGGCTTCTGTTGGTCGATATAAAATGAACAAAAAGCTTCATTTGAAAAACCGTCTGTACAACCAACGTCTGGCTGAAACGTTGATCGATACGACAACAGGTGAAATTTTTGCCGAAGCAGGTCAAATGATTGACCGTCGTGTGTTGGAACGTATTGTGCCAGCTCTGGAAGGCAGCATCGGATTTATCGACGTTCGCACGCATGGCGGCGTTCTGGAAGATGAAGCAATCCATCTGCAATCTATCAATATTTTTTCTCCGATTGAAGATGGCAAGATCATCAAAGTAATCGGAAACGGAAATGTAGATAAGTCCTTCAAACATATTACGCCGGCGGACATCGTATCGGCGATCAACTATTTCATGAACCTGCTGCACAGTGTAGGCTCCACAGATGATATCGACCACTTGGGTAACCGTCGTCTGCGTTCCGTAGGTGAACTGTTGCAGAACCAGTTCCGTATTGGTCTGTCCCGTATGGAGCGTGTGGTTCGTGAGCGCATGTCCATCCAGGATCAAAACCAAATTACACCGCAAGCTCTCATTAACATCCGTCCAGTGATTGCCTCGCTGAAGGAGTTCTTTGGTAGCTCGCAGTTGTCCCAGTTCATGGATCAAACGAATCCATTGGCTGAGCTGACGCACAAACGCCGTCTGTCCGCACTCGGACCTGGTGGTTTGACGCGTGAGCGCGCGGGCTTCGAAGTGCGCGACGTTCACCATTCCCACTACGGTCGTATGTGTCCAATTGAGACGCCAGAGGGACCAAACATTGGTTTGATCAACTCCCTGTCGTCCTTTGCACGCATTAACGATTACGGATTCATCGAAACGCCGCGTCGTAAAGTAGATCCAGAAACAGGCTTCGTGTTGACTGATATCAGCTACTTGACTGCTGATGAGGAAGACGTGTTCAACGTGGCACAGGCGAATCAGCCACTTGATGAAGATGGCCGTTTCGTAAACGACATGGTAATCTGCCGTCGTAAAGGTGAGATCTTGAGCGTACCGCGCGACAAGGTAGACTTCATGGACGTATCGCCGAAGCAGGTTGTATCCGTTGCGACAGCGCTGATTCCGTTCCTCGAGAACGATGACGCCAACCGCGCACTGATGGGTTCAAACATGCAGCGGCAGGCCGTTCCGCTTTTGATTCCACAAGCACCGTTTGTTGGTACGGGTATGGAACATAAAGCAGCGCAAGACTCCGGGGTGGCGATCGTTGCCAAGCATCCGGGTCAAGTTGAGCGCGTAACGGCTCGCGAAATCTGGATTCGTCGTTACCAAGAAATCGACGGCAGAAAAGTTGCTGGCGATCTCGATAAATACAAAATGCACAAGTTTATCCGTTCCAACCAAGGTACCTGCATCAACCAGCGTCCAATTGTAAGCACTGGAGACTGGATTGAAAAAGGCGATATCGTTGGGGACGGCCCATCCACTGAAAAAGGTGAATTGGCTCTCGGTCGTAACGTAATCGTTGCGTTTATGACGTGGGAAGGATACAACTACGAAGACGCGATTCTTCTAAGTGAAAAACTTGTAAAAGATGACGTGTATACGTCTATTCATATTGAAGAATACGAGTCCGAAGCTCGCGACACCAAGCTGGGTCCAGAGGAAATCACTCGCGATATTCCAAACGTCGGGGAAGATGCTCTGAAAAACCTGGACGAACGCGGTATCATCCGTGTTGGTGCGGAGATTCAGGACGGCGACATTCTCGTTGGTAAGGTTACACCTAAAGGGGTTACTGAGCTGACAGCAGAAGAACGCCTCCTGCATGCCATCTTCGGTGAAAAAGCTCGTGAAGTTCGTGATACATCCCTGCGCGTACCGCATGGTGGTTCCGGTATCATCGTAGACGTAAAAGTATTTACGCGTGAGAATGGCGACGAATTGCCACCAGGCGTAAACCAACTCGTTCGCGTTTACATCGCCCAGAAACGGAAAATCTCCGTGGGTGACAAAATGGCCGGTCGACATGGTAACAAAGGGGTTATCGCCCGCATCATGGCGGAAGAAGATATGCCGTTCCTGCCAGATGGTTCTCCAGTAGAGATCGTACTTAACCCGTTGGGCGTACCTTCGCGTATGAACATCGGTCAGGTATTGGAGACTCACTTGGGTATGGCAGCGAAGCTTCTGGGTATCCACGTAGCAACGCCGGTATTCGACGGTGCACGTCAGGCAGAAGTATTCGAAACGTTGGAAGAAGCAGGTCTGGATCGTGACGGAAAAACGATCTTGTTTGATGGTCGTACTGGTGAACCGTTTGATCGCCGTGTAACAGTTGGTTGTGTATACATGCTGAAACTGGCTCACTTGGTTGACGATAAAATCCATGCTCGTTCTACTGGTCCTTACTCTCTTGTTACGCAGCAACCATTGGGTGGTAAAGCTCAATTCGGTGGACAGCGTTTCGGGGAGATGGAGGTTTGGGCATTGGAAGCATACGGTGCTGCCTACACCTTGCAAGAAATTCTTACTGTCAAGTCGGATGACGTCGTGGGCCGCGTGAAAACGTACGAAGCGATCGTTAAGGGCGAAAACGTTCCAGAACCAGGTGTTCCAGAGTCCTTCAAGGTATTGATCAAGGAACTGCAGAGCTTGGGTATGGACGTGAAGATTCTGTCCGGTGACGAGCAGGAGATTGAAATGCGTGAAATGGAAGATGAGGATGAAGGTAACGGTGAAAAACTGAACCTCGTTCTCGAAGGCGGAAGCTTGAACGAAGAGTAAGATTCCGGTACCAAGGGAGGTAACGCCCTGTGATTGACGTGAACAACTTCGAATATATGAAGATCGGCTTGGCTTCCCCCGATAAGATCCGTTCGTGGTCTTTCGGGGAAGTGAAGAAGCCAGAGACGATCAACTACCGCACACTGAAACCGGAAAAAGACGGCTTGTTCTGTGAACGCATCTTTGGACCAACCAAGGACTGGGAATGCCATTGCGGTAAATACAAGCGTGTTCGTTATAAAGGTGTAGTGTGCGACCGTTGTGGCGTGGAAGTAACCCGCGCCAAAGTACGGCGTGAGCGTATGGGGCACATTGAACTGGCTGCCCCAGTATCTCACATCTGGTACTTCAAAGGGATTCCAAGCCGTATGGGCTTGGTGCTCGACATGTCCCCTCGTTCCCTGGAGGAAGTAATCTACTTTGCTTCTTACGTAGTTACCGATCCAGGTGACACTCCTCTCGATAAAAAGCAATTGCTCTCCGAAAAAGAGTATCGCAATTATCGTGAGAAATACGGCCACTCCTTCCAAGCGATGATGGGAGCAGAAGCGATCAAACGCCTGCTTGCAGAAATCGATCTGGATAAAGATGTGGAAACGTTAAAAGAAGATTTGAAAACGGCACAAGGCCAGCGCCGCAACCGTGCGATCAAGCGTCTGGAAGTGCTCGAGGCATTCCGCAACTCCGGTAACCACCCGGATTGGATGGTTCTCGACGTATTACCGGTTATCCCGCCAGAGCTTCGTCCAATGGTTCAGTTGGATGGTGGACGTTTTGCCACTTCCGACCTGAATGACCTGTACCGCCGTGTAATCAACCGTAATAACCGTCTGAAGCGCTTGCTCGAACTGGGTGCGCCTGACATTATCGTACAAAACGAGAAACGCATGCTGCAGGAAGCAGTAGACGCGCTCATCGACAACGGTCGTCGTGGACGTCCGGTAACAGGACCAGGTAACCGTCCTTTGAAATCTCTCAGCCACATGCTGAAAGGTAAACAAGGTCGTTTCCGTCAAAACCTGCTCGGTAAGCGTGTTGACTACTCCGGTCGTTCCGTTATCGTTGTAGGACCTAACCTGAAGATGTATCAGTGCGGTTTGCCTAAAGAAATGGCACTGGAGCTCTTCAAGCCGTTCGTGATGAAAGAGCTGGTTTCCAAAGGCCTTGCTCACAACATCAAGAGCGCAAAGCGCAAGGTTGAGCGCGTTCAGCCAGAGGTATGGGATGTTCTCGAGGACGTTATTCGTGAGCACCCGGTACTGTTGAACCGTGCCCCCACCTTGCACCGTTTGGGTATCCAGGCGTTCGAACCAGTTCTGGTTGAAGGCCGTGCGATCCGTCTGCATCCACTCGTTTGTACAGCGTACAACGCGGACTTTGACGGTGACCAAATGGCGGTTCACGTTCCGTTGTCTGCTGAAGCGCAGGCGGAAGCCCGTATCCTCATGCTGGCAGCGCAGAACATCCTGAACCCGAAAGACGGTAAACCAGTAGTAACACCATCCCAGGATATGGTGCTTGGTTCTTACTACCTGACGCTAGAGCGCGAAGGCGACAAAGGCGAGGGTACGATTTATCGCGATCCTCACGATGCGATTGCCGCTTATCAGCAAGGCTTTATCAGCTTGCATACGCGTATCGTTCTGCCAGCGAAACGCCTGAACAAAATCAGCTTTACTGAGCGTCAAGAGAACGCGCTGATCGTAACGACAGTTGGGAAAGTGATTTTCAACGAGATTTTCCCTGCTGATTTGCCGTTCATTAATGCGCCAACTCGAGCTAACCTGCAAACGATGGTTCCAGATGAGTGCTTTATTTTTGATAAAGGTACGAATGTTTCTGAGTTCATTAAGAACCTCCCTGATCCAGGGGCTGTAAAAAAAGGCTTCCTAGGTACCATTATTTCCGAGTGCTTCCGCCGCTTCGGTACGATGAAAACGTCCATGATTCTCGACAGAATCAAGGAACTGGGCTTCACGTACTCGACGAAAGCAGGTATCACGATTGCCGTAGCGGACATCGCGGTACCAGGAAAGAAAAAAGACATCCTTGACGCTGCAGATGAGAAGGTAGCAACTGTTATGACGCAATTCCGTCGCGGTTTGATCACCGAGGACGAGCGCTATGACCGCGTTATTTCCATCTGGTCCAAAGCGAAGGATGAGGTAACAGAAGTTTTGATGAAGTCCATGGATAAGTTTAACGCGATCTTCATGATGGCGAACTCCGGTGCCCGTGGTAACGTATCCCAGATCACTCAGCTGGCTGGTATGCGCGGTCTGATGGCGAACCCATCCGGTCGAATCATCGAGTTGCCGATTAAATCCAACTTCCGTGAAGGTCTGACGGTATTGGAGTACTTTATCTCTACGCACGGTGCGCGTAAAGGTCTCGCCGATACGGCCTTGCGTACAGCGGACTCGGGTTACCTGACTCGTCGTCTGGTGGACGTTGCTCAAGACGTGATTGTACGCGAAACCGATTGTGGAACAGATAAAGGTATCCGTGTAACAGCGATCAAGGATGGTAAAGAAGAAATCGAGAAGCTATCTGACCGTCTGACAGGACGTACTTGCTTCGAGACTTTACGCCACCCTGAGACAAAAGAAATCATCGTGCACCGCAATGAGGAGATCTCTGAAGAGGTTGCCGAGTATATCGAAAAAGTTGGAATCACTGACGTTTACATCCGTAACGTACTTGCTTGCCGCACCAGCCACGGTGTCTGCAAACTGTGCTACGGACGCAACCTGGCTACAGGAGCCGAGGTGGAAGTGGGAGAAGCAGTCGGTATTATCGCTGCACAATCCATTGGTGAGCCGGGTACCCAGCTGACCATGCGTACCTTCCATACCGGTGGGGTTGCGGGAGACGATATTACCCAAGGTTTGCCGCGTATTCAAGAGTTGTTTGAGGCGCGCAATCCGAAAGGGCAAGCAGTCATCTCCGAAATCGATGGTGAAGTTATTGATATTCGCGAAGGGAAAGATCGTCGCGAGATCGAAGTACGTGGAGAAGCGGAGAACAAAGTGTATGCAGCACCGTATGGCTCGCGCATCAAGGTTTCTGTTGGTGTCAAGCTGAATGCTGGTGACGAGCTCACAGAGGGTTCCGTAGACCCGAAAGAAATGCTCAAAGTTCGCGGTATGCGCGGCGTTTCGAACTACATCTTGCAAGAGGTACAAAAAGTTTACCGTATGCAAGGGGTAGAAATTAACGACAAGCACGTAGAGGTTATGATTCGTCAGATGCTGCGCAAACTGCGCGTTATCGACAGCGGAGATACAGACCTCTTGCCAGGTTCCTATGTTGAGGTTCCTGAATTTGAGCAAGCGAACGCAAAAGTTCTCATGGAAGGCAGAAATCCAGCAGTGGGTCGTCCGGTTCTTTTGGGGATCACCAAAGCATCCCTCGAAACCGACTCCTTCCTGTCGGCAGCATCCTTCCAGGAAACGACTCGCGTTCTTACCGATGCAGCAATCAAAGGAAAAGTCGATCGCTTGCTAGGTTTGAAAGAGAACGTTATTATCGGGAAGCTGGTTCCAGCAGGTACTGGTATGTCACGTTACCGCAATGTAAAAGTTGCTAGTCAAGTAGATTACGAAGCAGAGCTGGAAGCAGCGAAAGCTGAGCAAGAAGCAGTTTCTGTAGAGTAATGGCGGGAAAAGCGCCCATCACCGATTGGTGGGCGCTTTCCTAAATAAAAAATATCAAAAGGGCGTTGACAATAACTAGCCCACCTGATATTATATTCAAGTGTGCCTGACATCTGTACTTTGGAGGATATGAGAATCATGTCTTATGAAAAAGTCGAGCGGGCCAAGGACTTGACAATCGGCATTAAGCAGACGATCAAAGCTGTTGAAAGCCAACAGGTAGAAGCAGTGTATATCGCTGTTGATGCAGATAAGCGTTTGACCCAAAAAGTCGAGCTCCTTTGCAAAGAGAAGGGTGTTCCAGTCATCCATGTAGATTCCATGTATCGCTTAGGCAAAGCGTGCGGAATTGAAGTGGGAGCGGCTACTGCTGCGATTAAAAAAAGTGGTTAACGATGTTTTTGTCCGTGGCTTACACGTTGCGTAATGATGGACAAGGACTTTCTATTTGACCTAAAAATGACTCACCTGGATCTGTGGTCTTGAAGATTGGGTATTAAGAAGGGAGGTAACATCATGCCTACAATTAACCAATTGGTGCGTAAAGGTCGCGAGGATAAGGTAGTGAAGTCGAAGTCCCCAGCTCTTCAAAAGGGGTACAACAGCTTCAAGAAAAGCCAAACTAACCAAAGTTCTCCTCAAAAACGTGGTGTTTGCACTCGTGTAGGTACCATGACTCCGAAAAAACCGAACTCCGCGTTGCGTAAATACGCTCGTGTGCGTTTGACTAACGGAATCGAGGTAACAGCTTACATCGGTGGTATTGGCCACAACCTGCAAGAGCATAGCGTCGTGCTGGTGCGCGGCGGTCGTGTAAAAGACTTGCCAGGGGTACGCTACCATATCGTTCGTGGTGCTCTTGACACTGCTGGTGTGAACAACCGTAAACAAGGTCGTTCCAAATACGGTACTAAGCGTCCGAAGCCAGGTCAAGCAGCAGCGAAAAAGTAATAAAAAAACGCCTGTGAAGTGGCGTGAATTTATAACGAAAAGAAGGAGGGAATACGATGCCTCGTAAAGGTCCTGTAACCCGTCGTGACGTGCTGCCTGATCCTATTCACAACAGCAAGTTGGTTACTCGCTTGATTAACCGCCTGATGTTGGATGGTAAGCGTGGTGTAGCTCAGAACATTCTCTACAACGCATTTGACATCATCCAGGAGCGCACAGGTCGCAACCCGATGGAAGTGTTTGAAGAAGCACTGAAAAACGTAATGCCAGTACTGGAAGTTAAAGCTCGCCGTGTAGGTGGTGCTAACTACCAAGTACCAATCGAAGTAAAACCGGAGCGCCGTACCACTCTTGGCCTGCGTTGGATGGTTAACTACTCCCGTAACCGTGGAGAGAAAACCATGGAACAACGTCTTGCTAACGAGATCATGGACGCTGCTAACAACACCGGTGCAGCAGTTAAAAAGCGTGAAGACACGCACAAGATGGCTGAAGCGAACAAAGCGTTTGCTCACTATCGCTGGTAGGAATTGAATCGGGTGTCCGTATTGGATACCCGTTTATTCTCAAACTCGAGTATGGAAGGAGCATACCTAATGGCTCGCGAGTTCTCTTTGCCGAATACGCGTAATATCGGTATCATGGCTCACATCGATGCTGGTAAGACGACGACTACTGAGCGTATTCTGTTCTACACTGGTCGCGTTCATAAAATTGGTGAGGTGCACGAAGGTGCAGCAACCATGGACTGGATGGAACAAGAGCAAGAGCGTGGTATCACGATCACTTCGGCTGCTACTACTGCTCAATGGAATGGCCATCGAATCAACATTATCGATACGCCAGGCCACGTAGACTTCACTGTTGAAGTTGAGCGCTCCCTCCGCGTTCTTGACGGTGCTGTAACCGTTTTTGACGCAAAAGGTGGCGTTGAGCCGCAAACCGAAACCGTATGGCGCCAAGCTGACCGCTATGGCGTACCACGCATGTGCTACATCAACAAAATGGATATCATGGGTGCTAACTTTGATATGTGCTTGGGTCAGATCAAATCTCGCCTGGGTGCAAATCCAGTAGCGATCCAATATCCAATCGGTGCAGAAGATCAATTCAAAGGTATGGTTGACCTGATTGAAATGAAGGCAATCGTATATACTGATGACTTGGGTAAAACTTCTGACTCCGCTGAAATCCCTGCTGACCTGCTCGCTCGTTGCGAAGAACTTCGTATGGCGATGGTTGAGGCAGCTGCAGAACAAGACGAAGAGCTCATGATGAAGTACTTGGAAGGCGAAGAGCTGACCAACGACGAAATCCGTGCTGCTCTGCGTAAGGGTACTATCGACTGCAAACTGACGCCGGTAATGTGCGGTTCTTCTTATAAGAACAAAGGTGTTCAGCCTATGCTGGACAACGTAGTTGCTTACCTGCCGTCTCCAGTAGATATCCCTGCAATTAAAGGTACATTGCCAGATACTGAAGATGAAGTTGATCGTCCAGCTGACGACAACGGTCCGTTCTCTGCTCTTGCGTTCAAGATCATGACTGACCCGTATGTTGGTCGTTTGACTTTCTTCCGCGTATACTCCGGTGTACTGAACTCCGGTTCTTACGTTCTCAACTCTACCAAGGGTAAACGTGAGCGCGTAGGCCGTATCCTGCAAATGCACGCAAACCACCGTGAAGAGATCACAACGGTTTACTCCGGGGACATTGCTGCAGCTGTAGGTTTGAAAGATACAACAACTGGTGATACTCTGTGTGATGAAAAGGCTCCAGTAATCCTTGAGTCTATGGACTTCCCAGAGCCAGTTATTTCTGTTGCGATCGAACCAAAATCCAAAGCAGACCAAGACAAGATGGGTATCGGCCTGTCCAAGCTTGCTGAAGAGGATCCAACGTTCAGAACTCGCACAGATGAAGAGACTGGTCAAACAATCATCTCCGGTATGGGTGAGCTTCACCTGGAGATTATCGTAGACCGTCTGAAACGCGAATTTAAAGTCGAGTCGAACGTAGGTGCTCCACAGGTTGCTTACCGTGAAACATTCCGTAACGCAGCAAAAGTGGAAGGTAAATTCGTTCGTCAGTCCGGTGGTCGTGGTCAATACGGTCACGTTTGGGTGGAATTCGCTCCACTCGAAGCTGGTCAAGGCTTCCAATTCGAAAACAAAATCGTTGGTGGTGTAGTACCACGCGAATACATCCCTGCTGTTCAAGCGGGTATCGAAGAGTCCATGAAAAATGGTGTTATCGCCGGCTTCCCGCTGGTTGATATCAAAGCTACTATCGTAGACGGTAGCTACCATGATGTTGACTCCAACGAGATGGCATTTAAAGTAGCAGGTTCCCTCGCATTGAAGGAAGCTGCGAAAAAATGTGGCGCTGTACTGCTCGAGCCAATCATGAAAGTAGAAGTTACAATGCCAGAAGAGTACATGGGCGACGTTATGGGCGACCTGAACTCCCGCCGCGGTCGTATCGAAGGTATGGAAGCTCGTGCAAATGCACAAGTAATCCGTGCAATGGTACCACTGTCCGAGATGTTTGGTTACTCCACAATTCTTCGTTCCCGTACCCAAGGCCGTGGCGTTTACTCCATGGTGATCGACCACTACGAAGAAGTACCTAAATTTATCGCTGAAGAGATCATCAAGAAATCTAAAGGCGAATAATTACAGGTTACAGCTTTATCTTGCAATCAGAAAGGTTTACAATATGGAAGGGACAACCATTCGTAAGGTAAACCTTTCTTCAAACCATAAAACCCTTATCTATAAGGAGGCTTTTCTCTCATGGCAAAAGCGAAATTTGAGCGTAATAAACCACACGTTAACATTGGTACTATCGGTCACGTTGACCATGGTAAAACTACCCTGACTGCTGCTATCACAACTGTTTTGGCACAAACAGGTCAAGCACAAGCAATGAACTATGCATCTATCGACGCTGCTCCAGAAGAAAAAGAGCGCGGTATCACTATCAACACTGCTCACGTTGAGTATGAAACTGAAAACCGTCACTATGCTCACGTTGACTGCCCTGGTCACGCGGACTATGTGAAAAACATGATTACTGGTGCTGCTCAAATGGACGGCGCAATCCTGGTTGTATCCGCAGCTGATGGCCCTATGCCACAAACTCGCGAGCACATCCTGCTCTCTAAACAAGTAGGCGTACCTTACATCGTAGTATTCATGAACAAATGCGACATGGTAGACGATGAAGAGTTGTTGGAACTGGTTGAAATGGAAATCCGTGACCTGTTGTCTCAATATGAGTTCCCAGGTGACGACACTCCAGTAATCAAAGGTTCTGCTAAAGAAGCTTTGGATAACCCAACTGGTGAGTGGGCTAAGAAAATTGGCGAACTGATGGAAGCTGTTGACAGCTACATCCCAACTCCTGAGCGTGCAACTGACAAGCCGTTCCTGATGCCTGTAGAGGACGTGTTCACGATCACTGGTCGTGGTACTGTTGCTACTGGTCGTGTAGAGCGCGGTATCGTTAAAGTTGGTGACCAAGTAGAAATCATTGGTCTGGCTGAAGAAACTAAAAACACAACTGTAACTGGTGTTGAGATGTTCCGCAAATTGCTGGATCAAGCTCAAGCTGGTGACAACATCGGTGCTCTGCTGCGCGGTGTAGACCGTAACGACATCGAGCGTGGACAATGCTTGGCGAAACCAGGTTCCGTTAAGCCTTACACTAAGTTCAAAGCAGAAGTTTACGTTCTGTCCAAAGAAGAAGGCGGACGTCACACTCCTTTCTTTGCTAACTACCGTCCACAATTCTACTTCCGTACAACTGACGTAACAGGAATCATCCAACTGCCAGAAGGCGTTGAAATGATCATGCCTGGCGACAACACTGAGTTCACTGTAGAGCTGATCGCTCCAGTAGCGATGGAACAAGGTACTCGCTTCGCGATCCGCGAAGGTGGCCGTACAGTAGGCGCTGGCGTTGTAGCTTCTATCGACGCGTAAGATATACGGATACACAAAACCCGACAACTTTGGTTGTCGGGTTTTTTTATGTGCATTTATCGAACTTTTAAATAACTCCCATCAAAATCATTCAATTTGCCTCTCGTAGCAATATGCTACAATACCATCAGGATTGGATGGGGGATAGTAGAGATGAAAAATAATGAGCGATTATTGTTTCTTATGCTTGCGGGTGTTGTCACACTGTGGGGCTTGAATGTCGTCATGGTCAAGTATTTAACCACGTTTCCTCCATTATATGTCGCGGCTATACGCATGACTGTTGGTGGAATCTGTTTATCACCACTCATCTTCATATACAGAAAAAGTTTGCGATTTAGCAAAACGGATTGGTTCTTGTTAGCTGGAGTCGGAGCTAGTTCTATCGCCCTTCATCAAATAACGCTTGCAGCAGGTGTTCAATACACGACAGCAGGAAATGCATCGCTTATACTTGGATTAAATCCGTTGGCAACTGCTCTCTTGGCGATGCTATTCTTAGGGGAAGGCATGTCTTTGAAAAAAGGGCTTGGCATTGGAATGGGGTTTGCAGGAGTGTTGATTGTCGTCATCTCTCAGCACGGTGGCCTTCATATGAATGGCTGGGGAGATGCCATTATGTTTTTCTCCATGCTCATGTATGTAACGGGTGGTTTACTCATTCGAAAGTTGGTCGTAAGAGGTGTACCAGTACTCTTAATTACGGCTTTATCGCAAACGTTTGGGGTCATCTTCTTGTGGGGAGTCGCATTGACTGTTCAACCAGCTTCCTATTATATTTCTTTGGACGTTTCCTCCTTCCAGTGGCTTGTAATTTTTGCTTCAGGTGCGCTGTCAACTGCGCTCGGCTCAATCGGTTGGAATTATGGGATACGTCAGCTCGGGGCGAGTCGAACAGCTGTATTCCTAAATGGAATGCCAATGGCCAGCTTGGTATTTGCGGCGATATTCCTGGGAGAAAGCCTTCAACTCGTACACCTATTAGCACTGTGCATGATCGTAGGCGGTGTATACTTGGGATCACGTAGCTTGGTAAGACCGAAAGCTACACATGCAGCAGCACCCTCTGATATAACAACAAAAGCGTAGGACGGTAAATTGTCCTACGCTTTTTCTTATTGATCCCACTTATTGACCATATGGTGAGCAGTTAAACGCAAGCGATCAAAGATTTGCTTCCGAATTTCGCCTTCCAGTCCAGTCAGGTTCATGGCTTTGTCCATACAAGATAACCAAGCCTCTGCCTGTACAGGTCCAATGGGGAAAGGCATGTGTCGTGCCCGTAGCATCGGATGACCATGGGCGTCCGAATAAAGGCTTGGGCCACCGAGAAACTGCGTCAAAAACTGATATTGACGCTCCTTCACGTGGGTTAAATCTTCAGGGAAGAGGTCGTTAATATCGGGATGCTGCTTTACCAGATTGTAAAAGGTATCGACAAGACGGGCCAAAGTATCTGCACCGCCAATGATTTCATAAGGGGTTTGATTCACATCAGACATTGAGGAAAACCTCCATTTCATAACGACTACAATCCTAAGTATAACGTCTTCCTTCTATTATAGATAGATGACTTGGCAGGTTGGCAGGTAATCCCGCTTGCCTTTCTTCCTTGAAATCTGTATGATGGTCAAGGTGAGCCCTTCAGTAGGCACACCATGTACAAAAAAATATACGGAAACCCAAGAAAAAACTTGCGTTGCCCAAATCTTTTTAGTACAATATTGAATGTTGGTCATGGACTTGCGATGATGTGGGAGGTTGCTGACACACCCGGCCCCTTTGCCATGACCGGGGTGCAGGATATTTCCACGGAGAAATGTCTGTTTAAAAAATGGGCGAAAAAGGAGGGACTTCAATGGCAAAGCAAAAGATTCGTATTCGTTTGAAGGCGTATGATCACAAAATCCTGGATCAGTCCGCAGAAAAAATTGTGGACACTGCGAAGCGTTCCGGTGCTAACGTATCCGGTCCAATTCCACTCCCAACGGAGAAAGCAGTTTACACGATCCTGCGTGCGGTTCATAAGTACAAAGATTCTCGCGAGCAATTCGAGATGCGTACACACAAACGTTTGATCGACATCTTGAACCCAACACCACAAACAGTAGATGCTTTGATGCGTCTGGATCTGCCATCTGGTGTGGATATCGAGATTAAACTGTAAGGTCCCAAAAAGCGATACACGCGCAGACGTTGTCTTGATAAGCGTGTTACACCAAGCAACAAACCCTTAAAATGGCACCCCTGCGCATCGATGGGGACTTGATACAACATAAAAAGCGTTTTACTGAAATAAGCACAGGAGGTGGCACAAATGACCAAAGGAATCTTAGGGAAAAAACTTGGTATGACTCAAGTTTTTGGTCCAAACGGAACAGCGACTGCTGTAACGGTCATCGAGGTTGGTTCCAACGTAGTTCTTCAGAAGAAAGACGTTGAGACTGACGGTTATGAAGCGATTCAAATCGGCTTCGAAGACAAAAAAGAACAGCGCGCTAACAAGCCGGAAAAAGGACATGCAGCGAAAGCTAACACTGCTCCTAAGCGCTTCATTCGCGAAATTCGCGGAGTTAACCTCGCTGATTACGAGGTTGGTCAAGAGTTGAAGGCTGACATTTTTGCCGAGGGAGAAATGGTGGACGTAGCTGGCGTATCCAAGGGTAAAGGTTTCCAAGGTGCGATCAAACGTCACAATCAATCCCGCGGTCCTATGGCTCACGGTTCGCGTTACCATCGCGGTCCAGGTTCCATGGGTGCTGTAGCTCCGAACCGCGTATTTAAAGGTCAAACACTGCCAGGTCAAATGGGTGGCGACAACGTTACTATTCAAAACCTGGAAGTAATTAAAGTAGATACAGAACGTAACCTGGTTCTCGTAAAAGGCTCCGTGCCTGGTCCGAAAAACAGCTGCGTACTGGTATCCACGGCAGTCAAGAAGAACTAGTAAGGAAAGGAGGAACTGACATGCCGAAAGTAGCTCTTTATAACCAAACCGGTTCTCAAGTTGGCGAAATCGATCTGGCAGACAGCGTATTTGGTATTGAGCCTAACAGCGCAGTTCTGTACGATGCGATCGTGATGCAACAAGCATCCCAACGCCAAGGTACACATGATGTAAAGAACCGTTCTGAAGTACGTGGTGGTGGCCGCAAGCCATGGCGCCAAAAAGGTACAGGTCGTGCACGCCAAGGTTCCATTCGCTCTCCGCAATGGAAAGGTGGCGGTGTTGTATTCGGTCCAACTCCGCGCAAATACGGTTACAAACTGAACCGTAAAGTTCGCCGTTTGGCTCTGAAATCTGCACTTTCCACGAAAGTACAAAACAACGAACTCCTGGTATTGGAAGCTTTGAACTTCGCAGCTCCAAAAACTAAGGAAATGACAGCTGTTCTGAGCAGCTTGAAAGTAGATCGCAAAGTTCTGATCGTTACTTCCGAGTACGACCAAAACGTAGCGCTCGCTTCCCGCAATATCCCAGGTACAAAAATCGTAGATGCTGCAGGCATTAACGTTCTTGATCTGGTAGCGCATGACAAAGTAATCGTGACGAAAGAAGCGGTTGCGAAAGTAGAGGAGGTGCTCGCATAATGAAGAGCCTTCATGATGTCCTTAAACGCCCTGTCATTACCGAGCGCACCACTGATATGATGGCTGAGAAGAAGTACGTTTTCGAAGTACCTCTCAAAGCTAACAAAACAGAAATCAAACAAGCTGTTGAAAAAGTATTTGGCGTAAAAGTAGAAGCAGTTAACACAGTTCGTGTACCTGCGAAACCAAAACGCTACGGAAAATACTCCGGTTACACGTCCGAGTGGAAGAAAGCAATCGTTAAGCTGACTGATGACAGCAAAGAATTGGCCTTCTACGAGGGAGTATAACCTCGACGACTACCGAAAAGGAGGGTATTAACATGGGTATCAAAAAGTTTAAACCGACTTCTCCTGGTCGTCGCCAAATGACGGTTTCTACTTTCGAGGAGATCACCACGTCGACTCCCGAAAAATCCTTGTTGGCGCCTCTCAGCAAAAAAGCTGGTCGCAACAACCAAGGTAGAATTACCGTTCGTCATCAAGGTGGCGGTCATAAACGTAAATACCGTATTATCGACTTCAAACGTAACAAAGATGGTATCATTGGTCGCGTAGCAACCATTGAATACGATCCAAACCGTTCCGCTAACATCGCGCTGATTAACTATGCAGACGGTGAAAAGCGTTACATTATCGCTCCACACAACCTGAAAGTGGGCGACCAGATCGTATCCGGAGCAGATGCCGACATCAAAATCGGTAACGCACTGCCAATGGAGAAAATCCCGGTAGGTACTACCATCCACAACATCGAGCTGAAACCTGGTAAAGGCGGCCAATTGGTGCGCGCTGCTGGTACATCTGCTCAATTGCTTGGTCGTGATGGTGAGTTCGTAATCGTTCGCCTGTCTTCCGGTGAAACTCGCCGCATCCACAACGTATGCCGCGCTACTATCGGTCAAGTAGGTAACTTGGATCACGAACTGCTGAACATCGGTAAAGCAGGACGTTCCCGCTGGTTGGGTATCCGTCCAACTGTTCGCGGTAGCGTAATGAACCCTAACGATCACCCACACGGTGGTGGTGAAGGTCGCGCTCCAATCGGTCGTAAGGCTCCTGTTACTCCTTGGGGTAAACCAACCCTGGGTCTCAAGACTCGTAAGAAGAAGAACAAGTCCGACCAATACATCATCCGCCGCCGCAAGAAGTAAGGTAGGCTGATACTATAACCGAACGCCTTTGGCGAAGGGAGGTTCACTAATGGGACGTAGTTTAAAAAAGGGTCCTTTCGTGGATGACCACTTGATGAAAAAAGTTGACGAGCAAAATGAAAAGAACGAGAAACGCGTGATCAAAACTTGGTCTCGCCGTTCCACCATCTTCCCTGATTTCGTAGGACACACGTTTGCAGTTTACGATGGCCGCAAACATGTACCAGTATACGTATCGGAAGACATGGTTGGTCATAAATTGGGTGAATTCGCACCAACTCGTACCTTCAAGGGTCACGTCGACAACGACAAGAAGTCCAAGAAGCGCTAATTTTCTCTTGACAGAGAGGAGGTACAAAGATGGAAGCAAAAGCAGTTGCACGCAACATTCGCATCGCGTCTCGTAAAGTTCGCCTGGTGGTAGACTTGATCAGAGGCAAGCAAGTAGGTGAAGCTTTGGCGATCTTGAAACACACGCCAAAGGCAGCTTCTCCAGTTGTTGAAAAACTCCTGAAGTCGGCTATTGCAAACGCTGAGCACAACTATGAGATGGATCCAAACAGCCTCGTAGTGGGTAAAGTCTTCGTAGACCAAGGTCCTACGTTGAAGCGTTTCCGTCCGCGCGCTATGGGTCGCGCTAGCCGCATCCATAAACGCACGAGCCACATCACAGTGGTACTAAACGAGAAATAAGGAGGGATTACGTGTGGGTCAAAAGGTAAGCCCGGTAGGTCTTCGGATCGGTGTCATTCGTGACTGGGAGTCCAAATGGTACGCTGACAAGGACTTCGCAACTCTGTTGCACGAAGACTTGAAAATCCGCAAGTATGTAAAAGGGCGTCTGAAAGATGCTGCTGTATCCACGATCGAAATCGAGCGCGCAGCTAATCGCGTGAACGTTACGATTCACACCGCTAAGCCTGGTATGGTAATTGGTAAAGGTGGTTCAGAGGTTGAAACTCTGCGCAAAACCCTGACTGATCTGACTGGCAAACGCGTTCATATCAATATCAACGAAATCAAACGTCCGGATCTGGATGCTACTCTGGTAGCTGAAAATATTGCACGCCAATTGGAAAACCGCATTTCTTTCCGCCGTGCGCAAAAGCAATCGATTACTCGTACGCTGCGCTCTGGTGCTAAAGGTATCAAAACCTTGGTAAGCGGTCGTCTTGGCGGCGCGGACATCGCACGTTCTGAAGGTTACAGCGAAGGTACTGTTCCACTTCACACATTGCGCGCTGACATCGACTACGGTACTGCTGAAGCACATACCACTTATGGTCGCATCGGTGTTAAAGTGTGGATCTATCGTGGAGAAGTCCTTCCAGCGAGAAAGAACGTCGCTACTGAGGAAGGAGGCAAGTAATCATGTTGACGCCAAAACGCGTGAAACACCGTAAACAACACCGCGGGAAAATGGCTGGTAACGCAAAAGGCGGTACTACTGTTGCGTTCGGTGAATACGGATTGCAAGCAATGGAACCATCTTGGGTAACTAACCGTCAGATCGAGGCAGCTCGTATCGCGATGACTCGTTACATCAAACGTGGTGGTAAAGTTTGGATCAAAATTTTCCCAGATAAACCAGTAACACAAAAACCGCTCGAAGTCCGCATGGGTTCCGGTAAAGGTTCTCCTGAGAAATGGGTAGCGGTAGTGAAGCCAGGCAAGATCATGTTCGAACTTGCTGGTGTTCCTGAAGAAGTCGCTCGCGAAGCTATGCGTCTGGCTATGCACAAACTGCCAATCAAGTGCAAGTTCGTGAAGCGTGAAGAAGTGGGTGGTGACGCACATGAAGGCTAATGAGTACCGTAATTTGACCACTGCCGAGATCGAACAAAACGTTACTTCTTTGAAAGAAGAGTTGTTCAACCTTCGTTTCCAGCTGGCTACGGGTCAACTCGAAACCACATCTCGTATTAAACAAGTGCGTAAGGATATTGCTCGTGCGAAAACCGTCCTGCGCCAGAGAGAATTGGGAATCGGTTAATTATAGGAAGGAGGTTTGAACGATGACCGCAGATCGCAATATGCGTCGAACAGTTGTAGGTCGCGTTGTTTCCGACAAGATGGATAAAACCATTGTTGTTCTTGTTGAAACTTACAAGACACATCCTTTGTACGGCAAACGCATGAAATTCTCGAAAAAGTTCAAGGCTCACGACGAGAACAACACGGCAAAAGTGGGCGACATCGTAGAAATCATGGAAACTCGTCCATTGTCTAAAGACAAGCGTTTCCGTTTGGTACGTATCGTCGAAGAGGCAGTAATCGTATAAGTCAGATTTTCGGATATTAATTCCGAAAGGAGGAACAGTAAATGATCCAAACTCAGACGAGATTGGCTGTTGCTGACAACTCCGGTGCAAAGGAACTCATGTGCATCAAGGTTCTGGGTGGTTCCGGTCGTAAAACGGCGAACATCGGTGATGTTATCGTGTGCTCCGTAAAATCCGCTACACCCGGCGGCGTTGTCAAGAAAGGTCAAGTAGTTAAAGCGGTAGTAGTACGCACAGTAAGTGGCGTTCGTCGTAACGATGGTTCTTACATCCGTTTCGATGAAAATGCAGCTGTAGTTATCAAAGACGATCAATCCCCACGTGGTACTCGTATCTTTGGACCTGTGGCTCGTGAGCTCCGCGATAAGGATTTCATGAAGATCATCTCTCTGGCTCCAGAGGTTATCTAATTGAACGGCAAAACTCAGGCAGTTTGTTCGATAGGAGGTGCACCAAGCGATGCACGTTAAAAAAGGCGACACTGTTATCGTAAATGCGGGCAAAGATAAAGGCAAAAAAGGTCGCGTTCTCGCTGCTTATCCAAAGAAAGAACGCGTTCTGGTTGAAGGTATCAACCTCGTGAAGAAACATAGCCGTCCGTCCCAAGCTAACCCGCAAGGTGGCATTGTGACTCAAGAAGCAGCTATTCACGTATCCAACGTATCTTTGATCGATCCGAAGTCCGGAAAAGCTACTCGCATCGGTTACAAAGTTTTGGATAACGGCAAGAAAGTTCGGTACGCGAAAAAGTCTGGCGAAGTACTCGACAAGTAGTCAGGTTGGAAAGGAGGATATCCTAGATGGCAACAAGATTGAAAGAAAAGTATACGAGCGAAATCGTGCCTAGCTTGATGAGCAAGTTCAACTACACTTCCATCATGCAAGTGCCGAAAGTAGAAAAGATCATCATCAATATGGGTGTTGGCGAAGCGGTAGCGAACGCTAAGTCCTTGGATACTGCAATTGAAGACCTGCAAATCATCGCTGGTCAAAAGCCTGTAGTAACAAAGGCTAAGAAATCCATCGCGGGTTTCAAATTGCGTGAAGGTATGCCGATCGGTGCGAAGGTTACTCTGCGCGGCGAGCGTATGTACCACTTCCTCGACAAATTGATGAACGTATCTCTCCCACGTGTTCGTGACTTCCGTGGAATTTCTTCCAAGGCTTTTGACGGACGCGGTAACTACACACTTGGTCTGAAGGAACAACTGATCTTCCCTGAGATCGAGTACGATAAAATTGATAAAGTTCGCGGTATGGACATCGTTGTTGTTACTTCCGCGAAAACGGATGAGGAAGCTCGTGAGTTGCTGACTCAAATGGGTATGCCATTCCGTAAATAAACCCACTCGTAAGGAGGGAAGAATGTGGCAAAGAAATCAATGATCATCAAGCAACAGCGGGAGCCGAAGTTTGCAGTACGCGCGTACACACGTTGCGAGCGTTGCGGACGTCCTCACTCCGTATTGCGCAAATTTAAACTCTGCCGTATTTGCTTCCGTGAACTTGCTTATAAAGGTCAAATTCCAGGCGTGAAAAAAGCAAGCTGGTAATTTGAAACGGGAAGGAGGTTTTCTCTCATGGTTATGACTGATCCAATCGCAGATATGTTGACACGAATTCGTAACGCCAACATGGTTCGCCACGAGAAAGTGGAAATCCCGGCGTCCACCATCAAGAAGGAAATCGCGCGCATTCTTAAAGAAGAAGGCTTCATCCGCGATGCGGAGTTTGTTGAAGACAACAAACAAGGAATCATCCGCGTATTCCTGAAATATGGTGCAGGCAACGAGCGTGTTATCACAGGTCTGAAACGCATCTCCAAGCCAGGACTTCGTGTTTATGCAAAGAACAATGAAGTACCTAAGGTTTTGGGTGGTCTCGGTTGCGCGATCATCTCTACATCCACTGGTGTAATGACTGACAAGCAAGCTCGTCAAGCTCACGTAGGTGGAGAGGTTCTCGCATACATTTGGTAATTAACAGATTGTAAATAGCACAGGAGGTGCACCACATGTCTCGTGTCGGTAGAAAACCGATCGTGGTCCCTGCAGGCGTTACCCTCACTCTGAACGGTACTGAGCTGACGGTAAAAGGCCCTAAGGGTCAACTCGTTCGTAGCTTCCATGAAGATATCAAAATCAACATCGCTGAAAACGAAGTAATCGTTGAGCGTCCAAGCGATAACAAACTTCACCGTTCCCTGCATGGTACGACTCGTGCGCTGGTATCCAACATGGTAACTGGCGTATCTGAAGGCTTCACTCGTACCCTGGAACTGGTCGGTGTAGGTTACCGTGCTGCTAAGTCCGGCAACGGTGTTACTCTCTCTCTTGGTTTCTCCCACCCAGTGGAAGTTACTCCAGAAGAGGGTATCGAAATTGATGTACCAAACCAAACCACTTTGGTGGTAAAAGGTATCAACAAAGAGCGCGTAGGCCAAATTGCTGCTGAAATCCGTTCTCTGCGTAAACCTGAGCCATACAAAGGTAAAGGTATCAAGTACAGCAATGAAGTTGTTCGTCGTAAAGAAGGTAAAAAAGGTAA
The DNA here is from genome assembly GCF_013284275.1 of Brevibacillus sp. HB2.2. Taxonomy (NCBI): domain Bacteria; kingdom Bacillati; phylum Bacillota; class Bacilli; order Caryophanales; family Paenibacillaceae; genus Brevibacillus; species Brevibacillus sp. HB2.2. The sequence goes on along the minus strand of NZ_JABSUV010000035.1, from coordinate 17,183 downwards.
ATAAGCTTCTAGCTTCATGAGAAAGGAGGCCGCTTAATGTTTACGAAAGCTGATAAAAACAAAGCTCGGAAAAAACGTCACCTGCGAATCCGCAAACGTGTGATTGGTACTACCATTCGCCCACGTCTGAACGTATTCCGTTCTTCTAAGCACATCTACGCTCAATTGATTGACGATGCAACTGGAGTAACACTGGTATCTGCATCTTCTTTGGATAAAGAGCTGGGCCTGAATAATGGCGCTAACGTGGAAGCTGCTACAGCTGTTGGCACACTGATCGCTAAGCGTGCACAAGAAAAAGGTGCGACTGAAGTGATTTTTGACCGCGGTGGTTACATCTATCATGGACGTATTAAAGCACTGGCAGAAGCAGCTCGTGAAGCTGGTCTGCAATTCTAACAACAAGGAGGGTAAGGAATGCGTATCGACCCTAGCAAATTAGAGCTCGAAGAAAAAGTAGTCGCAGTTAACCGTGTAGCAAAAACGGTTAAAGGTGGACGTCGTATGAGCTTCAGCGCCTTGGTTGTTGTGGGAGACCGTAACGGCCACGTAGGTGCTGGTATGGGTAAAGCTCAAGAAGTTCCAGACGCCATTCGCAAAGCGATTGACGATGCTAAGAAAAAATTGATCCGTGTACCGATGAGAGGAACAACTGTTCCGCACCAAGTACTGTGCCAATTCGGCGCTGGTAAGGTTCTCATCAAGCCTGCTGCCCCTGGTACAGGTGTTATCGCTGGTGGACCTGTTCGTGCCGTACTCGAACTGGCTGGTGTAGGCGATATCTTGAGTAAGTCTCTTGGTTCCAACAATCCTATCAACATGGTCAACGCTACGCTGGAAGGCCTCGGTCGTCTGAAAACAGCGGAAGATGTCGCGAAATTGCGCGGTAAGACTGTTGACGAGTTGTTGGGTTAATAAGGAGGGAATGAACATGGCAAAATTGCAAATCACCCTCAAACGCAGCCTGATCGGTCGTACTGTAGATCAGCAAGACACTGTAAAAGCTCTGGGTCTTCGCAAAATCAACTCCACTGTAGTGAAGGAAGATAATCCTGCAATTCGTGGAATGGTTTTCAAAGTGAAGCACTTGGTAGAAGTGAAAGAAGTAGAAGCTTAATTGAACATCTCAATTAGTTAGGAGGTGCAACGTATGAAATTGCATGAACTGCAACCTGCAGAAGGATCCCGTCACACTCGTAAGCGCATCGGTCGCGGTATTGGTAGCGGTACTGGCAAAACTGCTGGTAAAGGTCACAAAGGTCAAAACGCTCGTTCCGGTGGCGGCGTACGCCCTGGTTTCGAGGGTGGTCAAAACCCATTGTACCGTCGTCTGCCTAAGCGTGGTTTCACTAACATCAGCCGCAAAGAATTTGCGATTGTTAGCTTGGACGCGCTGAACCGTTTCGAAGAGGGCACTGTAGTAACACCTGAGCTGTTGAAAGAAACTGGTGTTATCAGCGCGCTGCGCGACGGTGTTAAGGTTCTTGCTAACGGTGAACTGACTGTGAAGCTGACTGTAAAAGCTCACAAGTTCTCCGGAGCTGCTGCTGAGAAGATCGCACAAGTCGGTGGAACAACCGAGGTGATCTAATGTTAGCGTCCTTAACTAACATTTTCAAAATTAGCGACCTTCGTCGCAAAATCCTTTTTACGCTCATGATGCTGGTCGTTTTCCGGATCGGAAGCTATGTGCCAGTTCCTAACGTAAATGTCGCGTTGTTTCAGCAGAATACAAACCAATTACTGGGCTTGTTGAACACCTTCTCAGGTGGTGCACTGCATAACTTCTCGATTTTTGCCATGGGTATCATGCCGTACATTACGGCATCGATTATCATGCAGCTGATGTCCATGGATGTTGTGCCTAAGCTTACGCAATGGGCTCGTGAAGGGGAAGTTGGTCGTCGCAAGATTGCCACCGTTACCCGTTACGCTACAATTATCCTTGGTTTGATTCAGTCTGTAGGGATGACGATTGGATTCAACAATATGGCGCCTGGTTTGCTAAACGACACGTCGGCTAGCAGCTATGCACTCATTGCGTTGACTTTGACAGCTGGGACCGCATTCATGATGTGGATGGGGGAACAGATTACGGAGAAGGGTATCGGTAACGGGATTTCGATCCTGATCGTTGGTGGGATCGTCGCTAACATTCCGCAAGGGATTACGACGATTTACACAACACAGTTCGCTGACCCATCTCAAAACGTATTCTTCAGCGTCGTCAAAGTTCTGCTTATCCTATTGGTGATCCTCGCCATCATTGTCGGGGTTATCTTTATGCAGCAAGGCCTTCGTAAGATTCCAGTGCAATATGCGAAACGAGTGGTTGGACGAAAAATGTACGGTGGTCAATCTACCCACATTCCGCTGAAAATCAACTCTGCTGGTGTTATTCCTGTTATCTTTGCGGTATCGCTGGTAATGTTCCCGTCAACGATTGCTCAGTTCTGGGTGGATGCATCCGGACAAGGATTTGCTAACTGGATTTATCAGAACTTCCAAGTCAATAAACCATTAGGAATGACGCTTTACGCTATCTTGATTCTCGGATTCACCTACTTCTACACATTCGTACAGATCAACCCTGTACAAATGGCAGAAAACATGAGAAAAAATGGCGGTTACATTCCTGGTATCCGACCTGGTAAAAACACTGAGGTATTCATTACTCGTACATTAAACCGGTTAACATTGGCGGGCGCTTTGTTCTTGATGATTATTGCGATATTGCCATTCTTCTTCGGTAGTCTTGCAAACTTGCCACAATCCATTTACATCGGTGGTACATCGCTGTTGATCGTGGTTGGGGTAAGCTTGGATACAATGAAGCAGATTGAAAGTCAAATGATCAAACGCCACTACCAAGGGTTTATCAAGTAATGACTTAGATGTTTACAGAAAAGCTTCTGTAGCTTTTTTGATGGGACGGAGGGAATGGACGTGAATATAATTCTGATGGGACTGCCTGGAGCCGGTAAAGGGACACAGGCAGAACGTATCGTAAAAGAGTTTGACATCCCGCACATTTCGACTGGCGACATGTTCCGAGCTGCGGTCAAAAACGAAACGCCGCTCGGACTAGAGGCAAAATCCTACATGGATAAAGGTCATCTCGTCCCAGACGAGGTTGTCATTGGTATTGTGCGGGAGCGCCTTTCGATGGATGATTGCGCAAAGGGATTCCTCTTAGATGGTTTTCCGCGCACAGTTCCTCAGGCGGAAGCGTTGACAGCTACAGTAAAAGAGCTGGGACGCGAAATTGACCATGTAATTAACATCAACGTTCAACGCGAGCAATTGATTGAACGTCTGACCGGTCGCTGGATCTGCCCTGTTTGCGGTGCTAGCTATCACACGATGTTCAATCCTCCAAAAGAGGCTGGCGTATGTGATAAAGATGGTGGTAAGCTGTATCAGCGTGAAGACGACAAGATCGAAGTGGTAACACAACGCCTTGACGTGAATATCGCTCAAACACAGCCACTTATCGACTACTACTCCGCACAGGAACTTCTGCGAGATATCGATGGAGAACAAGATATCCAGGTAGTGTTTGCGGAAATTAAGTCTTTGTTGCGAGGGTAATTGCGAATGATTATCCTAAAGTCGAAAGCAGAACTTGAGGTTATGCGCGAAGCTGGTCGTATCGTCGCACTCACCCATCAAGAACTGGCCAAGGCGATCAAGCCTGGTGTCACGACGAAGCAGCTAGACGAAATTGCCGAGACCTTTATTCGAAGCATGGGAGCAATTCCATCGTTTAAAGGCTATGGTGGCTTTCCAGGAAGTATCTGTGCTTCAGTCAATGAAGAACTCGTACACGGGATCCCAGGTAAACGGGCGTTACAAGAAGGAGACATTATCAGTATCGACATTGGTGCCCAGTTTCAGGGTTATCATGGCGACTCCGCTTGGACGTATCCGGTCGGTAAGATTTCAACAGAAAACCAGAAGCTACTCAGAGTAACGGAAGAGTCCTTGTACAAGGGGCTTGAAAAAGCTGTTCCAGGTGGACGCTTATCCGATATCTCTCATGCGATTCAGGTTCATGCAGAAGCTGCCGACTTCACACTCGTTCGCGAGTATGTGGGGCATGGGATCGGGCAAAACTTGCACGAAGATCCGCAGGTTCCTAACTACGGCCCTCCTGATCGAGGACCACGGTTAAAACCAGGCATGGTGTTGGCAATTGAGCCAATGGTAAATGCCGGCGAACGTTATGTCCGCACATTGGAGGACAATTGGACGGTAGTAACAGTGGATCGGAAAACTTGTGCTCATTTTGAACACACCATCGCGATTACGGAAGATGGCTATGAGATTTTTACACGGACATAAAAACGGTAGTTCCGAACGATTCGGGATTGTCGTCCAACGTGTCGACGATAAGTTCGTTGTGTGATCATTTCGCAAAACTCATGGTCCGACTGAAGAGCAGAAGAAAGGAGAGTTTACCATGGCAAAAGATGATGTAATTGAGGTGGAAGGTACGGTAATCGAACCTTTGCCAAATGCTATGTTTCGAGTAGAATTAGAGAATGGACATAAAGTCCTTGCTCACGTCTCAGGAAAAATCCGCATGCACTTTATCCGTATCCTGCCGGGGGATAAAGTAACTGTTGAACTGTCGCCGTACGACTTAACCCGCGGACGTATTACGTACCGCTATAAATAGTAAGCAAAACCCCTAGAAAAGGGAGGCAAGAACCATGAAAGTGAGACCTTCGGTTAAACCGATCTGCGAGAAATGCAAGGTTATCCGTCGCAAAGGTAACGTAATGGTTATTTGTGAAAATCCGAAGCATAAGCAAAAACAAGGGTAAACAAGGAGGTGCTTTTGACACATGGCACGTATTGCAGGCGTAGACTTGCCGCGCGAAAAACGCGTTGAAGTTGCTCTTACCTACATTTTTGGTATTGGCCGCCCCACGTCTCAAAAAATTCTGTCCGCTACTGGCGTAGATATGAACACTCGTGTTCGCGATCTGACAGAAGATGAAGTGAACAAACTTCGTGAGTACATCGACAAAACTGTGAAGGTAGAAGGTGACCTCCGTCGTGAGATCTCCCTCAACATCAAGCGTCTGATGGAAATCGGTTGCTTCCGTGGCATCCGCCATCGTCGTGGACTTCCAGTTCGCGGTCAACGTTCTAAAACAAATGCTCGTACGCGTAAAGGTCCACGCCGTACAGTAGCAAACAAGAAGAAGTAAAGGAGGGTAATCTGACATGGCGAAAAGAAAACAAGCTACAGCAACACGTACCCGTCGTCGTGACCGTAAGAATGTTGAAGTCGGCGTAGCACACATCCGTTCTACTTTCAACAATACGATCGTCACAATCACGGATCCACACGGTAACGCGATCTCTTGGTCCAGTGCTGGTTCCCTCGGCTTCAAAGGCTCCCGTAAAAGCACTCCATTTGCTGCGCAAATGGCTGCTGAAGCGGCTGCACGCGTTGCTATGGAGCACGGCATGCGTTCCCTTGAAGTATCGGTAAAAGGCCCAGGTGCTGGTCGTGAAGCTGCGATCCGTTCCCTGCAAGCAACTGGTCTTGAAGTGAACATGATTAAAGACGTGACGCCAATTCCGCACAACGGTTGCCGTCCACCAAAACGTCGCCGCGTGTAACTGGTTTATATCGTTCAGAACATGTCCATACTAGAATGGTAAATTCTGATTTATAGCTTGTCATGCACGCAAACGGTAAACCGCCGGGGAAATTCCTGAGTGGGCACGTATGCGGCCCACCCAAGGATTTCGACGTTTTGAAGGAGGGTTTGTTTAATGATAGAAATAGAAAAACCAAAAATCGAGGTTGTGGAAGTTAGCGACGACAACTCGTATGGAAAGTTTGTTGTAGAACCTCTAGAGCGCGGATACGGAACTACCCTTGGCAACTCGCTGAGACGAATTCTTCTTTCGTCCTTGCCAGGCGCGGCAGTTCGTACTGTTCAAATCGATGGGGTTCTTCACGAATTCTCTACGGTTGAAGGCGTCGTTGAAGATGTAACCGAGATCATCCTGAACATCAAAGGCTTGGCGCTGAAGATCCATTCCGATGAAGAAAAAGTAATCGAGATCGATGCAGAAGGCGAAGGCGTTGTCAAAGCGGGAGATATCCGTGCTGACAGTGATGTGGAGGTCTTAAACCCTGATCTTCATATTGCAACGTTGGCCAATGGCGGTCGTCTGCATATCCGCATGACAGCTGGACGTGGTCGTGGTTATGTTCAATCTGATGGAAACAAATCTGAGGATCTGCCTATTGGTGTGATTCCGATTGATTCGATCTACACGCCGATCAAGCGCGTTAACTATCAAGTGGAAAATACCCGTGTAGGGCAAATGACCAACTATGACAAGTTAACACTTGAGGTTTGGACTAACGGTAGCATCAGTCCGGAAGAAGCCGTGAGTCTCGGCGCAAAAATCATGACGGAGCACCTGAACCTGTTCGTCGGTCTGACTGACGAGGCGAAGGATGCAGAAATCATGGTAGAGAAGGAAGAGGACAAGAAAGAGAAAGTCTTGGAGATGACTATCGAAGAGCTCGATCTATCTGTTCGTTCCTACAACTGCTTGAAGCGTGCCGGTATTAATACCGTGCAAGAGCTGACGCAGAAGACCGAAGAGGACATGATGAAAGTACGCAATCTGGGGCGCAAATCTCTTGAAGAAGTTCAAGAAAAGTTAGCTGAACTGGGTCTGTCCCTGCGCAGCGACGATTAGAGTAGCAAACCAAGAAGCAAACTTTTGTTCTCTCGATTAAGAGGGAGGTAAACCACATGGCACAACGTAAATTGGGTCGTCGTAGCTCAGCTCGTAAAGCGCTGTTCCGCGACTTGGTAACAGACCTGATCATCAACGAGCGCATCGAAACTACAGAGATGAAGGCAAAAGAATTGCGCCCAATCGCTGAAAAAATGATCACGCTCGCGAAACGTGGCGATCTGCATGCTCGCCGTCAAGTTGCTGCTTTCGTTCGCAAAGAAGTTGCGAATGCTGAAGGCCGCGATGCTGTTCAAAAACTGTTCGATGAAATCGCTCCTCGCTTCAAAGAGCGCAACGGTGGATACACTCGTATCCTGAAAGCCGGCCCTCGCCGTGGCGACGCTGCTCCAATGGCGTACATCGAATTCGTTTAATACATGTAAACTGGTCATTTACTCAGGTTGTAAGCCTGGTAGATTACCGCGAAAAGGGTGGGGGCAGATCTGGTCATAGGCTGGACTCTGATTCAACCCTTTTTTCCTTTCTCTTCGAAATCCTGCTAGTCAGTTCCCTGTGAAGGCTGGGGAGGTTGTGATTGCCTCATGAATGAAGATAACCTGCTGGCATTGCGAGATGTTTCTTATACCTACGATGGTGAGGATGGCCAACGGGTTCCGGTATTACAAGGTGTTGACCTTACCATTCAAAAGGGTTCCTTTGTATCCGTATTGGGTCACAACGGTTCCGGCAAATCAACGATGGCAAAGCTGATGAATGCTCTGTTGCTTCCAGAAGGCGGCACTGTACTTATCAGTGGAATGGATACGAAAGATGGGGAGCAGCTTTGGGAAATTCGACGACATGTTGGCATGGTCTTTCAGAATCCGGACAATCAGATTGTTGGGGCTACTGTGGAAGATGATGTCGCCTTTGGCCTAGAGAACATGGGTGTGGACCCCAAAGAGATGCGAGATCGTATCGATGAGGCGCTCGTTTCTGTAGGGATGGAGTCTTATTTACAAGCACAACCACATCGTCTGTCTGGTGGTCAAAAGCAACGAGTGGCGATTGCAGGGATTATGGCAATGCGTCCATCTGTCATCATTTTGGATGAAGCGACAGCGATGCTTGATCCACAAGGGAGAATGGAAGTGCTGAATCTGGCTCGTCAACTGAATCGTGATGAGGGACTCACGATCATAAACATTACCCACTTTCCGGAAGAAGCCATCTATTCGGATAAGGTCATCGTCATGAATGCGGGTGAAGTCCTGATGGAAGGTAAGCCGAGTGAAGTGTTTAATGAGGTAGATCGTTTGAAACAGGTGGGACTGGATGTGCCATTTGCCGTACGACTGCGACACGCACTTCAGTCCAAAGGGATTGATTTACCGTTTGTCCTGCATCAAGAGGAGCTGGTGGAGCACGTATGCAAATTACTTTTGACCAAGTAAGCCATATCTACGCAAAGGGAACACCGTTCGAGCGAGTTGCCTTACACAATATTTCGCTGACGATTCCATCTGGTTCGTTTGTCGGAATTATTGGCCACACGGGCTCAGGTAAGTCAACGCTGATTCAGCACTTGAACGGGTTGCTGATGCCTAGTTCAGGGCAGATTACCCTGGGTGATGCGGTCATTACTCCAAAGCGGCGATTACCCCATGCTCAGAGGCGCGATATTGGGCTCGTCTTTCAATATCCTGAACATCAGTTGTTTGAAGAAACGGTTGCGAAGGATGTTGCTTTTGGACCGCTCAATTTTGACTTGCCAACGGAAATGGTGGAAGCGCGCGTAAAGGAGTCCCTTGAAATTGTTGGCCTGGATTATGCCACGATCAAGGATCGTTCGCCATTTCATTTGAGTGGCGGACAAATGCGACGTGTTGCTTTGGCTGGTGTTCTTGCCATGCAGCCGAAGGTTCTGGTATTGGATGAACCAACTGCGGGTCTTGATCCTGCGGGACGAGTCACGATTCTTGAAGGGATCTACCGGATTCATCGGGAACAAAACCTCACGACACTATTGGTTACGCACAGCATGGAAGAGGCAGCCCGCTATGCAGACTATTTGCTTGTGATGGCACAAGGTCAAGTGGCTTTGCAGGGGAAGCCGGAGGAAGTATTCATGCATGTGGATCGTCTCCGAGAGCTGTCTTTGGATGTACCGGAAACGGTGGCTCTCGTATCGCAAATGAATCAAATGCTGCCGGACAAGGCTAGTCTGCCGCGCTCCCTTTATCGGGAGGAAGAGCTGATTGCCCATCTGCTGGAACGACTGTCCGTACCAAAGGAGGGCTAGGCATGCTGCAGAATATCGCAATTGGTCAATACGTACCAGGGCAATCTTTTTTACATCGTGCAGATCCGCGAAGCAAGCTTCTCTTCATCATTCTTTTTGCTACCTTGATTTTTCTGGCTAACAATACGGTTACGTACGCCATACTCATTGGTTTTACCTTGTATGCTGCACTTCTTTCTAGGCTTTCCTTGTCCTATATATTAAAAAGCTTAAAACCTGTCTGGATCCTGATTTTGTTTACCGTAGTCTTGCATATTTTTATCACAAAAGGCGGAACGGTTTACTTTCAGTGGGGATGGTTTACAGTAGAAGAACAGGGAGTTCGCCAGGCGATCTTCATTTCTTTGCGGTTGGGACTTTTGATTCTCATTAGCTCCCTACTAACACTGACAACCTCTCCAATCGATTTGACGGAAGGTTTGGAGCGTTTACTAGGACCACTAGGGAAGATCGGCATACCAGTTCATGATATAGCCCTGATGATGTCTATTGCACTCCGGTTCATTCCGACCCTGATGGAAGAAACGGATAAAATCATCAAGGCACAGACCGCCAGAGGAGCCAATTTCACCAGTGGAAGTCTCCTGCGCAGAGCCAAGAACCTGATTCCGATCGCTATTCCTTTATTTGTTAGTGCGTTTCGGCGTGCTGAAGAACTGGCTTTGGCGATGGAAGCGCGTGGCTATCGCGGGGGAGTGGGGAGAACGCGGCTGAATAAGCTGACGTTCACTTGGCGTGATGGAATCGTAGCTGTTGTGAGTGTGATCTTGGTAATCGTGATTGGATGGTGGCGTACATGAAGCGACTGCGATGTGTATTGGCATATGACGGAACTGACTTCAGCGGTTTTCAGGTACAGCCAGATCAAGTAACGGTCCAGGGGGAAATTGAAGCCGCATTGAATCGGGTTACCGGAGAGGATATCCAAGTCTTCGGTTCAGGCCGGACAGATGCGGGTGTTCATGCACGCGGTCAAGTGATTCACTTTGACACGGCGAGCAACATTCCGATGGATAAATGGCGGTTTGTGTTGAACAATCAATTGCCTGATTCTATTGTCATTCGGACAGTCGAAGAGGTCGATGCCTCTTTTCATGCGCGTTTTGACGTGCAAGTAAAAGAATATCGATATTGTATCGACAACAATCCAGTGGCAGATGTATTCCGGCATCGTTACGCTGACCATGTCCGGTTTCCGTTAGATGTAGACGCAATGCAGCAGGCTGCTCATTATTTGGTGGGTGAACATGATTTTACTTCCTTTTGCTCGGCAAAGACATACGTCGAGGACAAGGTTCGGACTGTGTACGGGCTCTCCGTGGAAAAAATCGGAGACGAGGTTTGGGTGACATGCCGAGGCAACGGTTTTTTGTACAACATGGTTCGAATTATTGTGGGGACTTTGGTTGAAGTAGGGCAAGGAAAAAGAAACCCTGCTGAACTGAGGGAAATCCTCGCCGCATGTGATCGGGAAAAGGCAGGTAAGACAGCACCAGCCAAGGGTCTGACCATGTGGGAAGTTGTCTACTAGTTTTCAGATTTCCAACTATTAGACGCACGAGCAGCACTTGACTATGGAGCGTCTATGTAGTACGATATTCCTTGGTATTTTAACCCCGCCTAGCCCCACTCTAGCCCCGGGATTGAAAGACAAGATCGTGATTACATGGAACACCTGGAAGAGTTGCTCACCCGTAACAGCAATTATCTTCCATTGCAAGTTTCGGTTGTTTTGGTTATAAGTAGATGGATATGTGTTAGGTAAGATATTTAGGAGGGACAAAAATGCGTACCACATATATGGCGAAACCGCTCGAAGTTGAGCGCAAATGGTACATCGTTGACGCTGAAGGCCAAACGCTGGGTCGTCTGGCGAGCGAAGTAGCTTCTATCCTGCGCGGAAAATTGAAACCAGAATTCACTCCTCACGTTGACGCTGGCGATTTCGTAATCGTAATCAACGCTGACAAAGTGAAATTGACTGGTAACAAACTGAATGACAAAATTTACTACACTCACTCCCTGTATCCAGGTGGTTTGAAAAAGACCACTGCTGGCGCAATGCTGAACAAGCGACCAGATCGTATGTTCGAACTGGCGGTAAAAGGCATGCTGCCTAAAAACAGCCTGGGACGTCAAATGTTCACCAAGCTGAAAGTATACGCTGGAACTGAGCATCCACATGCAGCACAAAAACCAGAAGTTTGGCAAATTCGCGGTTAAGGTAAAGGGAGGAAATATACGTGGCACAAGTACAATACTACGGTACAGGTCGTCGTAAGCACTCCGTAGCACGCGTTCGCCTGGTTCCAGGTGAAGGTCGCATCGTGATCAACAAGCGTGAAATGGATACTTACTTTGGTTTGGAAACACTGAAATTGATCGTAAAACAACCACTCGTTCTGACTGAAACTCTTGGTCGTTACGATGTATTGGTTAACGTAAACGGCGGCGGAACCACTGGTCAAGCTGGTGCAATCCGTCACGGCGTTGCTCGCGCTCTGCTGAAAGCAGATCCGGAACTGCGCGGCGCTCTGAAACGCGCTGGCTTCCTGACTCGCGACCCTCGTATGAAAGAGCGTAAGAAATACGGCTTGAAAGCAGCTCGTCGCGCACCTCAATTCTCCAAGCGCTAATTGCTGTTCGATACAACCCCCTTGTCTGTTCGCAGGCAGGGGGGTTTTTCCTTTTCACAAACGGGTATATTTGTCCATGTTTGTCCATAAGATGGAACGAGAATGGGACAAAGGGGACGATACACTGTGACACGAAAAGGAGTAGGCTGGATATTAGCTTTCGCCGTGCTTATGCTGTTGTTCACCTACGAAGCGCCTGATCGTTCTTCCTGGCAGGCATGGTCGCTGCCACTGACGGGAACGGTCATAGCCATTGACCCTGGGCATGGGGGAATAGACGGCGGTGCCGTTTCCAAAGCCGGGAATGTAGTTGAGAAAGAAGTGACTTTGGCCATTAGCATGTACTTGCGGGATTTCCTTCAGCAGTCAGGAGCGTTTGTAGTTATGACGAGGGAGGAAGACAAGGATTTGGCGAGTCCAGATGCGGCGCAGGCACGCAAACGAAAATCTGAGGATATTCGAAACCGAGTAAGGCTGGTCAATGATAGTACACCGGATTTTTTGGTCAGCATACACGTTAATTCCATCCCTTCTCCGAAATGGTCAGGAGCACAGACTTTTTATTCCCCTAGCTTCAAAAAGAGTGCAGAAGTTTCTTATTTGATACAAGATGAAATCAAACGGGTGATCGGTCATACAGATCGGGTTCCGAGTAAGACGAACAATGTGTTTTTGATTCGGGAAGTTAACTGCCCGGCCGTTTTGGTAGAAGTAGGCTTTGTCAGCAATACGGAGGAGGCAAAGCGACTTCAGAGCGTTGAATACCAAAAGGCTATGGCAAATGCCATTTATCAAGGGATACTGCGTCAGTACTCGGGAGAAAAAGCGCCAATTACACCTTAAGAGGGCGGTGGTCGTGTTCCGCCCGCCCGAATATGCTATAATGAACGCGCATACGCTGTCGTTATACCAGCATGGAAATGTTTGAAAAGATCATAGATGAGGTGAACCAGAATGTTGACCAGAGAACAGGTTCTCGAAGCACTACGCGATGTAAAAGACCCCGAAATTAATCGTAGCTTGGTCGAGCTCAACATGATTCGGGATATCCATATTGAAGGCAAGACAGTAAGTCTCACGGTCGTTCTGACGATTTCGGGTTGTCCGCTCAAAGCCAAGATCGAGGATGATGTCATCGCAGCTGTGAAAGCGCTAGGAGCCGAAGAAGTCCACCTGCAATTCGGTTCAATGACAGATGAGGAACGTGCGGCTCTGTCTGCCCAATTACGTAAGAACCAAGGTGGGCAAACACATAACATGACACCGGGACAAGCTCCCGTCTTGAATCCGATCTTGGCGAAGGATTCGAATACGACCTTTATCGCGGTCACTTCCGGAAAAGGTGGCGTCGGAAAATCGACGGTGACAGTGAACCTGGCTGTTGCGCTCGCGCGTTTAGGAAAAAAAGTGGGCATTATCGACGCAGACATTTACGGCTTTAGCGTGCCCGATATGATGAATATTGAACAACGTCCAACCGTGATTGGCGAAACCATCCTGCCTGTTGAAAAGCAAAACGTAAAAGTTATGTCCATGGGCTTTTTTGTGGAGGACAACTCTCCGATCATTTGGCGTGGTCCTATGCTGGGGAAAATGCTGCGTAACTTTTTCACGGAAGTACACTGGGGAGAAGAATTGGACTACCTCTTGCTGGATTTGCCTCCAGGAACGGGGGACATGGCCCTTGACGTGCACACCATGATTCCGCAAAGCATGGAGATTGTGGTAACGACTCCTCATGCTACCGCGGCGTTTGTAGCAGCACGGGCAGGCGCTATGGCAAAGCGGACCGGTCATGAAATCCTCGGTATTGTAGAAAATATGGCATGGTACGAAGCAAAGGATGGTTCGAAAGAATACGTATTCGGGCGTGGTGGAGGAGCTAAGCTTGCCGAGACATTGACATGTGAGCTGCTCGCTCAAATTCCGCTGGGACAACCGGATAATCATCCATCTGAACCTGATTATTCCCCATCCATCTATGGAGAAAAGACCGAAATTGGTCAGCTTTACATCGATATGGCCAAACGTGTCATAGAAAAATGCGGGGAAGCCGTCAAACAGTAAGATCCAAGAAGATGAAAAAGGTGGGCTCTACAATAGAGCTCACCTTTTCGTTTTAAGAAGATTTACCGCTGCCTCCGCCAGAAGAACCTCCGCCGGAGCCTCCACCTTTACCTTCTTTTCCTTTTCCTTTTTTCTTCGGCTTCAGTTCCTTTGGCTTTGTCAGGTCCTCGGATACTTTGGTCATGATCTTCATGAGTTCAGCCTGGAACAAAGGACTTTGCAAGGAATCCTTCATCACTTGCATGGTTTGCTGTCGATAAGCAGAGCTTTTCATCAGGTCCATCAAATTTTTCTCAAACTCAGGGTCTTTCATTACGCTTATGAGCTCTTTTTGGTATTCAGGGTCCTTCATTAGGTCCTTCATTAGCGTTTTTTGTTCGTTTTTCATTGATTTTGCCATGGCGCTTGCGAACTTAGGGTCTTTAAACGCTTCTTTGATGTGCGTGTTATTGGGATTCGTCATGCTTTGAATCAAAGTTGTCCGCACTGTCGACTCGTCCAGCATCAGGTTTTGTTTGAACTTATCATCCTTCATCATTTTCCCTACAGATTGCTTCGCTTCGTCCGTCTGCAATATGTCCAGCACCATGTCTTTGACGCTTTTATAATCAGGCTGAGACGAACTTTGCGCTTGTCCGCCACCCCCGCAACTGGTAAGAACCAGACAGACAAGAGCGGTTAACCAAAAAGACATCGTCTTTTTTCTCATGGGGTGGACACCTCCTTCTTTACTCTGCCTACAAGTAACGTGTGCATTTTGTTTTGTTCTTACGCTAGTATTTTCTTGTATCCATTGGTACAATCATATTCGATGTGGATGGGAGGGAATACTTGGTGAGTTTGCGTAAGTATGGATGGCTTTTTATTACCACGCTCTTGCTTGGGGGATTAGGTGGGATCCTGGTTGCCCTTATTTTTGACCTGGATAAGCTGCTCGAAGGAAGCACAGGTAACTTTTTTGTCGGCTTGTTCATGTATCTACTGTATGGAATGACCATTAGTATTGTGGCTCAGATGGGTTTTTTTGCGTATATGACGATTAATTATTTCGCCAAAACAATATTCAAAACGGCTTCCCTATGGAAAAGCGTCCAAGTATTTCTTATATTGTTTGTCTTTTTCGATATGATTTATCTTCGCTATACGTCCTTCGGTGAAGGAAAAGGATTTGGCCTATACTTTATTGAGCCAACGCTATTATTGATTGTTGCTATTGTTACCGCATATGGAAAAGTAAGTCTGACCAATAAATCTGCATGGATACCGACGACCTTCTTTATGTTTGTTGTTACGGCACTGGAATGGATTCCAGCATTGAAGGAAGATAATGTGCGTGCAACACTGTCCATGCTCGTCCCACTATTGTTTTGTAACGTCTGGCAAGTCATGCAATTGCATCGTCTGGTAAAAAGAGAAAGCTGACCCAATGAAGGTCAGCTTTTTTGGTTTTAGTGAACTTCTTTGCTTTCTACACTTGTACCCGAAATGAGTTCGGATACTGTAACGAATTCATAGCCATCCTTGCGAAGTTGATCAATGATCACTGGGAGGGCAAGATGTGTATCTTTTGCAGAATCGCTCGCGTGCATCAGGACGATGTCGCCTGGATGAGCTTTGGATAATACATTATTGATGATCACATCTGTTCCCGGATTGGTCCAATCTTTTGAGTCCGTATCCCATTGGATGACGGAATACCCCATACGATTCGCGATTTCCAGCACTCGTTTGTCAAAATCACCATTGGGCATCCGAATGAGTGTTGGTTTTTTTCCAGTCATTTCGGTTAAAATGGAGTCCGCTTTGCCCATTTGGGAGCGAATTTCTTCATCGGAGTATTTGGTGTAGTTATCATGCTTGTGACCGTGCGAACCAATTTCTAGACCATCCTCTTTGATTCGTTTCAAGATGTCCGGATGTCGTTGACTCCAAGGAGAGGAGAGGAAAAAGGTCGCTTTGTTTACCTTTTTTTCTTTCAGCACATCCAGTATAGGTAATGCTCGTGTCTCTCCCCAGCTGATATCAAAGGTAAGGGCGATTCTCTTTTCTTTGGTGTCGACCTTATAAATAGCTTGGGGGGCTTGCATGCTGGCACCTTCAGCAAAGGCAGCAATTGAGTCGCGTTCCGCATAACCAAATCCGGCTGTTAGCACGATGGCCGCAACGATAATTAAGATTTGCTTTAATCGTTTCGCGCTGATCACGTAAATGAATTTCATGGATAGTACCTCCTTTGTCCGATAACAGTTTATGCAGGGAAGACAAGGATATTCTTTGGCCTGTTGGCTATTGTTGAGGTACAATGCATATAGTGAATTATGAGGCAGTAAAGGGGTGTGGTGCATGGGCAATCGATTGCGGCATTTATGGCTTGATAACCGAAACTATTTCTTCGCCGCATGCTTACTATTTTTGGGTGGCGCCTTGATTGGGTATTTTCAAGCACCGCTCGTTGAAGAGATGGTCGGTAAAATGATGGGCCAATTAAAGGAAATTGCTGAACGGATAAAGGATAACGGCGGCGGACCTTTAGCGGTATTCTGGACGATTTTTTCCAATAATGTTTTTAGTGCATTGATGATGATGGCGCTAGGAATATTGTTTGCGTTATTTCCTATAATTGGAATGCTCACGAATGGAGTGCTGCTTGGATTTATCTTTTTCAAATACAGCGGCGTTGGAGTAAGTCCATGGCTTATTTTTAGTGCAGGAATTTTGCCACATGGAATTTTTGAGCTCCCAGCTATCCTGTTTGCAGCAGGAGTGGGTATTCGTTTAGGGGTGCTGAGTTTACGCTCAGTGGGAGTTCTAATCCAACCGCAAAAGCTGGCACGATTGAAAAATGACTGGTACGATACACTCAAGCAATTTCCATTAGCGGTTCTTACGGTGGTCGTTCTGTTATTCGTCGCTGCCATTGTGGAGAGCACGATAACTCCAACCCTTCTCAAGGAAACGGTGGGCCAACAACTGCAGCAATTGAACTTACTGAAATAATTCAGATTTGCAAACAAATTGAAGCCTTCCTAAACGGAGGGCTTTTTATTTTGAATAGGGCTGAATTTTGATGGAAAGGATAGAGGAGAGACTCGTAAGGCGGAGGGCGATATCGTTGCTAGGGTTTTTGTTTAATACGAAAGAAGTACAGGAACTAGAATACTTGTTAAAACGTGAGCTGGAAGAGATGCTCCTTGATTTTAGCGATAAACGAATTGATCATCTAGTGAAGCGGGCCATGGAGGAGAGGTACTCCATCATGTTTCGCATGTACGCAAGAATCGCTTCTCCCAATGAGTTATCTAAGTATGTCAGACGTAGAAAACTCGGGGAGGAGCATTATACTTAAAAACTTTTTTAAAAAACATATTGACTCAAAGATAGGTCACGTGATAGATTAGTTCTTGTCCTTAAGACGCCATCACAAATAACGATGAACACTGAGGACAGGAAATTGCTCC
>NZ_JABSUV010000034.1:0-66786 GCF_013284275.1 Brevibacillus sp. HB2.2 | reverse complement strand
AAGCGTGGTCCCCTTTTTTTAGTTCCGACTGGGGAGGCTTTGTCAAGGTCTACGAGCCCTGTGCTTTTTCTTCTCACCAGCTTTATTGGGATATCGTACCTTTTAAAACACTTCCTATAAAAAACAAAGAAGAGTCCAGATCTTGTCTGAACTCTTCTCTTCTTATCTTACAGACCAAAGGAAACGAACTTCGTCTCCAAATACTCATCCATTCCGTAGCGGCCACCCTCACGGCCGATTCCGCTTTCCTTGAAACCGCCAAACGGCGCTTGTGTCTGGGTTGGCGATCCGTCATTGATCCCGACGATTCCGTATTCGAGGAGCTCAGCCATGCGGAAGCAACGTTGATTATCGCGGGTGTACACATAAGCAGCCAAGCCGTAACGTGTGTCGTTTGCCATCTGTACGACATCCGCTTCCTCTGTAAAACGCACGAGTGGAACGACAGGGCCGAACGTTTCCTCATAGGAGATTTTCATATCCGTTGTAACGCCAGCAATCAAGGTCGGTTCGCAATAGAAGCCCTTCGCATAATCACCTTCAACCAAACGATTTCCGCCGTATACCACTTGACCGCCTTTGTCCTTGGCGTCCTCGATATGCTCGAGCACTTTGTTTAAGGCACGCTCGCTCACCAGTGGACCGATCTCCGTCTCTTTCTGGCGGCCATCCCCTACCTTCGCACGCTTCAGACGCTCTACCAGCTTTTCTGTAAACGCATCTGCGACATCCTCGTGGACGTACAGACGGTTTGTGCAAATGCACATTTGACCGGAGTTGCGGAACTTGCTCTCAAACAGACCTTTTACGGCTGCATCCAGATCGGCATCCGGGAAAACGATGAATGGTGCGTGACCACCAAGCTCCATGCTGACGCGCTTCACTTGCTTCGCCGCGCCTTCCATCAGCAGCTTACCGACACGGGTGGAGCCTGTGAATCCGATTTTGGAAAGCTTCGGATTGTCGATAAACTCCTTCCCAATCGATTCCGGATTTCCAATGACGAGGTTTACGACGCCTTTTGGAAAACCAGCCTGCTCAATCAGCTCAAACATGCGAATCGCAGACAACGGCGTGCTTTCTGCTGGCTTTAAAACCACCGTGCAGCCCGCAGCTAAAGCCGGAGCGATCTTACGTGCAACCATGTTCACCGGGAAATTCCATGGGGTAATCGCCCCTACCACTCCTACAGGCTGACGGAGCACCATGATGCGCTTATTCGCAACCGAGGATGGGATCGTTTCACCGTTGACACGCTTGGCCTCTTCTGCGTACCAAACAAAGTTATCAGCAGCACCCAGCACTTCGCCTTTTGCCTCGCCCAAAGGCTTGCCCATTTCAGCAGAAATAATGCCCGCCAGTTCATCCCGATTGTTTTTCACCAGCTCGGACAAATTGTACAAATATTTGGCGCGCTCGCGAGCAGTTAGTCGAGACCAGCTGGCAAATGCCTGATGAGCAGCGTCGATGGCCTTGTTTGCATCCCGACCATCACCGAAGGTTACTGTGCCAACTGTTTCACCTGTAGCCGGATTCGTAATTTGAATGGACTCGCCACTCTCGGCATTCACCCATTCTCCATTAATAAACATTTGCTTGTACTCTCCCATGACATTCGCTCCTCTCAATCTCTCTCAATAGATTGGTTTTAGGGCCTCAAATGGATTTTTGCAGTGCCGGCAATACAAAATACTTCGACAAGCAGCAGGGCCAAACAAATTTTCCATTTGCGTATACGGGGAATCACAGTAGGGACAGGCTACTTCCCATGTGTCTCCCGATTTGAAGTCAAGCGGTGGCGGCGCGATGCCAAAGCTTTTCAGCTTATCGCGAGCATCCAAGGCGATACGATCAGATGTCCAGGCTGGATCATAGACGAACGCTACCTGAACCTGATTGATTCCTTCTGCCTCCACCAGCTTTTCTGTGATGTTTCTCTTCATGATCTCGAGTGCCGGACAGCCGACAAAGGTAGGGAGCACCTCGACGTGTACGACGTCTGTCTCGACGCGCACTTTGTGGATCATCCCCATCTCTACCATGCTAATCACGGGAATTTCGGGATCGGTTACTTGCTGCAGCAGTTCCCAGCATGTCGCTTCAAGCCCTTCATGCAGTTGCAGTTCTTCTTGCGCCATGAGAGAATCACCCCTTTTTACCAGCCCGCAGCCGGATCAATGCGATACACTTCAGACAAGGTTGCCAAAGCTTGCACCAGATCAGCAGTATGTTCACCATGACGACCGCGCTCCTGTGGCACTCCTGGCTCGCCTGGCTCGCCTGGCCAGTCAAGTCCTGCATTTTCAAAAATGTCTTTTGTCAGTGTCAGCCATTTTTGTTTCAGTTGCTCTTCATCTGCAATCAGGCCAAATTGAACGATATCGACTTGGTTTGGTCCAAGCTGAGGCAACTCCCCTGCATCCTTCCAAACTTTTGCGATGGCTGCCTCCAGCCTCTGACGTGCATCAGCCGTACTGTTTGCCAATTGCTTCAACCAAACTTGCCAGTGCATCAGATGGTAGCGATGCTCTGTCATCATTTTGCGACTGACCAGCGCGAGTGGTGTGTATGACGACTGCGTAAGAGCCTCCAAGCGTACCTGCTTGTATAAGCCGTACACATAGCTGCGAACAATCGCATAAGCCCAATCGTAATGGGGATGATCGTTGTATTCGCCGTCGCCGTTTTTACGCTCCACCAAGATCGCATTGGAAAACGCCCTTGCCTCGCGCAGCTGTGCGAGATCGTCTGCTTTGCCCACTCCTAGTTGCTCGAGCATGTCATAAAACATTACGGCATGGCCCATCATGTCCTGAGACATCGATGAAAAAGCCACATCTTCTTCAATATGCGGAGCCAGCCCAAGCCATTCCGATCCGCGATAAGCCAATATAAAATCGTCATCAGCAAGCTGGAACAACAGGTCGGTCAAGGCTTTTGCAAATGACGGATTTTGTTTTGCTGCTTCCACTGTTTCTACATGTAAACGGTCGCCCATGATTGTATCCCTCCTGCTTAACTGCCGTTGCCTGCATGCTTCTGTTTTTCTTCGTACTGCTCACGATGGTGGCGCCATCTGGACTGCAAATCGCCGTATCCTTTGGTCTCCCGGTAGCTCTTGTTGTCGAGTCTTTCCAAGAAAGGACGCTCCTCTGGCGGCAGTCCAAAAATGTCGTCGCGCTTGACTACCCACAAATTAAAACAAGGCTCACGGCGCAGGAAATTCTCCCTCGCCATGCTCAAAGCAACTTCTTTATTGGGTGCCAACAAACTGAACTGTTGAACGAACGGAGCATTTACGCTTTTTTGGCTGAATACTTCGTATATGAAAAAGTTTTCGTTGCTCATTCACATTCACCTACCCTACTTGTCGTCCGTACGACATAATCGCATCGCGCACCCATTTGGTTTCCTCATAAGACATTACCCGAAGATTCAGACGATGAGCAGAGCGTGGTCCGTTCCCCTTGACGATTTGCTTGAACTCCTCCCAGTCAGGCTGTTGGTAGACCCATTTGCCTTCTGCCTCGTCGAAGTAAATTGTATCGTCTGGCACTGTGAAGCCAAGATGGAAAATACGCGGCACATACTTTTCCAGGAATACTTGGCGCAATTCTTCATTCGTCTGTGTACGAATCTTGTAGCGCATGTTGGCTTCCTGATTGCTCGTAATGTTGCCGTTTTCCGGTGGTCCGAAAAACATCAAGAGGGAAGGCCACCAACGATGGATAGCATCTTGTAGCATTTGACGCTGTTCATCAGTGCCTTCTGCCAACTCCAAGACGATGCTCTCCCCGTGCTGGGCGTGGAACTTTTCTTCCGCACAGATCCGATGCAGAGCGCGGGCGTAAGGTGCATAAGATGTATCGAGGGACATCGATTGTGTAATGATAGCCGCTCCGTCAACTAGCCAGCCAATCACACCAGCATCAGCCCAGGTAGGCGCTTCCATGTGGAATACATTGTGAAATTTCAGTCTCTTTGAAAACAAATCATTCATGATATCCTCGCGCGTCTTGCCCAATGGCTCAAGCAAGTCTTCTGCGACGCGAAGGAGCAATTGACCATGCCCCATCTCGTCCTGGACCTTCGCCATAATCGCCAGCTTTCTGCGCAATGTTGGCGCCTTTGGTACCCATTCTTTTTCCGGCAAGGCACCCATGATCTCACTGATGCCATGCATCGAAATCAGCTTGATCAACTGGTTACGATAGTCGTCTGGCATCCAATCGTCTGCCTCTATTTTTTCCCCGCGATCGATTCTCGCTAAAAACGCTTCCAATTTTTCGTTTTCAGTCAGATCGGCGTGTTCGAGCCTCATTTGCATGGAGAACGCCCTCCTTTTATCAGATATGCATTATGATAAAATTATAATACGTTTTTATAACGCAATAATAACATAGCGTCATACGTTTTTGCAATACGCTTACATGGAGACTCTCCTATTCACCGCGCCCAGTTATATCTGCTGCCTTTTTCAACTGCTCGGCCATGTGCCGCAGCTCTTGCATGACTGCATCCAGCTCCTGTATTTGGGTCGACTGCTGTACACTGTGATTCATCGTCTTCTCCATTTCACCCGTTACCGTCCCGACGAGTGCATTCATTTCATCTAATAGACTGAAAATGCCTTTCGCTGAAGTAGCGGTCGTCTGGGAAAGCTGACGGATTTCCTCTGCAACGACGGAAAAGCCGCGACCAGCAGCCCCTGCACGAGCCGCTTCGAGGACGGCATTCAAGCCGAGTACATTGGAGCGCGTTGAGATATTGCGGATCAATTCGTTGATCTGGGTCGTTTCTGCAATTTTCAGCCCCAATTGACCAGCTGCATCACTTAGCGTGTGACTCGCTTGTGCCAAATGGTCTGCGTCCTTTGCCAGACTTTCTGTGTGCTGCGCGATATTTTCTAGCGCGTCCGTCAAGTTTTGAGCCAAGCCGTGCAAGCGATCCTCTTGATCGGTCGTCACACCTGTTGCCAAGCATCCGACTACCTGCCCGTTTTCAACAAGCGGATAACCGACTGCGATATACGGGACGCCGTATAGCTCTTTGGAAATTTTCTTCACGACCCGCTTGCCCTCTTTTACCGCCGTCGCATTGATACTCCCCGGGCGCAATTCATCTCCTACTCGAATCCCCAGGTTCAAGCCCTGTGCCGGATAATAGGCGAGAAACTTCTCTTTGTCAGTGACTCCTACCATACATTCGGACAAAAATGCCTTTTGTAAAATCGGTGCAACCATTAAGACGCTATTCAGCAATTGAGACATGCATGCTCCTCCTACCCTTGTGATGAAAACAACGATTCCCCCCGCATTCTTTTTCACAACGCGGAGGGAACGAACTTCTTTCACTTATTTAACGAGCTGGAATTTTCCATCCTTCACTTCAACCATGATCATGCTGTCTTCTGTCAGACCGTTATGATCATCAGCGGTGAACTTGAATTCTCCGGTTACCCCTACGTATTTCACCTTTTCCAATACTTCGCCTAGTTTGGATGTGTCGCTGCCTGCTTGCTTCAAGCCTTCCACGAGCAAATTCAAGCCGTCGTATCCGTATCCTGCGAAGCCGTCAGGATGTGTATTGTAGGCAGCTTGATAGCCATCCACGAATTTTTTGATGATCGCAGATTGCGGATCGTCCGCCGCTACTTGTTCAGGAATGAGCAGTTTTCCAGCTACCATCAGGACACCCTCGCCGGCGTCTCCAATCAGTTCGAGGAATTTGCTGTTCGCAGAGCCATGGCTGCTAATAATCGGAATAGTGAGGTTCAGTTGCTTCGCTTCCTTCACAATCGTAGCGGGTCCTGGGTTCGTCCCTGCCACAATCAGCGCCTGTGCGTCCGTCCCTTTGATCTTGGTCAATTGAGAGCTCATGGACGGGTCTTTTGTGCCGTATTTTTCTTCCGCTACAATCGTGATGCCGTACTCAGGCGCATATTTTTGCAGCTGCGTCGTCCAGCCACTTCCATATGGATTACTGTCATTGAGCGTAGCTATTTTGGTAATGCCTTTTTCCTTCAAATACTTGAAGATGCGCTTCGTTCCGTGTACGTCTGTGTGCGGTGTTTTGTATATGTTGGCACGAACTGGATTGGTGATTTGGTCTGCTGCTGCCATCGAGATCAGCGGAAGCTTTTCTGCTGCGGCATACTCAGCCATCCCGAGAGACGGGCCACTGCCTGAGGAGCCGAGTACGGCTACGACCTTTTCTTTCGATGCGAGTTTTTTGATCGCTTTTACCGCTTCCGTATTGTCAGACTTGTCGTCTTCAAAAATGACTTCTACCTGTCGGCCATCTACACCGCCCGCGCCGTTGATTTCTTTTACCAACAGCTCTACCGCTTGCTTCTCCGGTACGCCGAGCGGACTGTTCGGCCCCGTCAGCGAAAAAATAGCGCCGACCTTGATCGGGTCCTTGCTGGCGCCACCAGGGCCTGATTCTGCCGCTGGCGTAGCGCCGCCTCCACAGGCGCTCAAGAATACGAGCGAAGCGACTGCTGCTGGAAATAGCCATTTTTTGAATGTTCGTTTTTTCATGGGTGTACCCCCTCATGTATGTGGTTATCTTTGTTAAACAGCTTCATGTGAGCTTCCCAAATAAGCAGATTGTACACGCGGGTCATTGCTTATCTCGTCTGCCTTCCCTTCCAGCATGACGGTTCCCGTACTGAGTACGTAAGCTCGGTCGGAAATAGCGAGCGCTGCGCGAGCATTTTGCTCGACCAACAGCACCGTGGTGCCCCATTCCGAGCGAATCTCCTGCACAATCGTCAGGATTTCTTTGGCAATGAGCGGAGCCAGTCCTAGTGAAGGCTCGTCCAACAAGAGGAGCTGCGGTCGAGACAAAAGCGCCCTGCCGATGGCGAGCATCTGCTGTTGCCCCCCGGAAAGCGTTCCTCCGAGCTGCCATTTCCGCTCTGCCAAAATGGGAAAACGTTCATACACCGTCTCCATTTCTTTGGCAATTTCCTTTTTGCTCGTCTTGGGCATCCGATGCGAAGCACCCAGCCATAAATTGTCCTCAACTGTCAGCGTGGAAAAAATTTGTCTGCGCTCCGGTACATGCGCCATGCCCCGAGGTACCACCAGTTCTGCAGGAACGCGCGTAATGTCCGCGTCTCGAAACCAAATCTTCCCCTCCTTGTCGCCGTGCAGACCGCAGATACAGTTCAAAAGTGTCGTTTTGCCTGCCCCATTTGCACCCAACAGGGAGACGATTTCGCCCTCGTTCACTTGTAGAGTAATGCCGTGTAGCACTTCCACCGGGCCGTAGCGAGCCGTGATGTTGTCTACTGTAAGGACTGTCTTCCCCATCATGTTCCACCTCTTTCGCGCTTCATTCTCCACCCAGATACGCCGCAATCACTCGTGGGTTCTCCTGAATCTCACGCGGGGTTCCTTCTGCGATTTTTGATCCTTGATCCAATACAACGATGCGGTCCGCAATCGTCATGATCATATCCATGTCATGCTCCACTAGCAAAATTGCCGCTCCGTTGTCGCGAATCTCGCAAAACATGCGGCTCATCTCCGCCGTCTCGGTATGATTCAGGCCCGCAGCAGGCTCGTCCAACAAGAGCAACCGCGGCTTGGCTACCATCGCGCGGGCAATCTCCATCAGCCGCAGCTTCCCGTACGGTAAACTCCCAGCTAGCGAGGCCGCCACCTCTGCTAGTCCTACATTCTCGATCCACGTCCGTGCCTGCTCCTGCATCAGCTTTTCTTCCTTGCGGGACTTTGCCAGATTCATGCCGCAGGAAAAGAGACTGGCACTTGTCTTGGTATGCATGCCGACCATCACGTTTTCCAAGACGGTCATATCGTCAAATGTCTGGAGGTTTTGAAAGGTCCGCGTGATGCCTAATCCGGCATATTCATAGCCTGGTACGCGTGACAACGGCTGGCCGCTGAAGCGAATCTCACCTTCCGAAGGCGGGATCACACCCGACACCATGTTGAGCACCGTGCTTTTTCCGGCGCCATTCGGACCGATCAACGCAAGGATTTCTCCTTCCCGCACTTGAAAATCTACTTGATTCACTGCCCGTACGCCGCCAAAATCACGAGAGAGCTTTTGCACATCCAAAAGTGTCGTCATGTTGCAGCCTTCCTTTCCACCTGCTGCTTTCGCTGTGCTTCTTCAGCCATACCCTTCGCCTTTTTCGCCTGCCCTTTTTCGAAAGCAGTCCGGATGCGCGGAACCAATCCTTCTGGCATGAACATGATGAACAGCACGAGAATCGCACCGAATACAATCGTGTCCACATCCCCCTGCAAGCCCGGCACCACTTCACTCAAAAGGACCAGCCCCTCACTGATAAAACCAATCAGGATCGTCCCGACCAAAGCGCCCCAGATGCTTGTCATCCCGCCGATGACGACCATCGTCAGAAACTTGATCGACTCATGCAGTCCAAACGGCTGCGGATCAAGAATTCCCATGTAATGGGCGTACAAGCCGCCGGAAATACCAGCGAACATGCCGCTTACCACAAAGGCATTCAGCTTGAACTTGCGGACATCAATTCCCATCGAGGTCGCAGCAATCTCACTTTTGTGAATCGCCCGAAACGCTCTGCCGACCCGTGAATTCAAGAGATTAAGTGAGAAGAGCAGCACACAGGTGACGACTCCCCAAATCAGAAAGTACATGGACAGCTCGCTTCCACCGAAGAAAGTCATTTGTGGAATGCTGATCATCCCGTTTGCTCCCCCGGTGACCGGCTCCCATTCCGTAATCCCGATCTGGACGATATAGCCAAATGCGAGAGTTGCCATCGCGAGGTAGTAGCCTTGCAGCCCCGCTATCGCCCGCCCGAGGATAAAGGCGAATAAACCTGGAACAATCGCAGCAGCAATGAGACCGATAAATGGCGGCAGACCGTACTTTGTCGTCAATACTGCCGAGGTATAGGCACCAATCCCCCAAAACGCTGCTTGTCCCAGCGAAATTTGTCCAGCCAGCCCCATCACGAGGCATAGCCCGATGGTTACAATTGCTTGAAGACCGATAATAATTCCGACAGAACGATAGTATTCATCTGACATCACGAATGGAAAAAGAATCATCAAGAACAAATAGATTCCTATGCTTTTGCCCCACTTATCGACGATCTGCTTCATCATAGCCCTCCTTTTCCAACGCTGCGTTCTCCAAAGATGCCGGATGGCTTAATCAACAGCATGCCGATCAACACCAGAAAGGCAATCGCGTCCTTCATACCGGAACTGATGTAACCAGCTCCCAGCGACTCGACGATCCCGAGTAAAAAGGCGGCTACGGCTGCACCCAATGGATTTCCCAGTCCGCCAAGAATGGCTGCGGAAAAGCCTTTGATTCCGAGTAGCACGCCGACATCGTAGGACGTTACGGAAAGCGGCGCGATCACGATTCCTGCAATCGCTCCGGTCGCTCCACTGATGGCGAAGGCCAGCATACTCATCTTTGTCGGGCTAATCCCCATCAGGCGAGCTGCCATCGGGTTGATCGAACAGGCGTTAATTTTTTTGCCGAGAATTGTCTTGTCCATCAAGTACCAAAGTAGAAGAAGAATGATAAGAACAGCAGCTAAAATCCAGATACTTTGTTGTGCGATCATCACGCCACCGAACGAGATCGGCTCATTGCTCGTAATCGGTTCGAGGGCAAACGCATCTTTTCCCCAAATAAAGCTGGCAATGCCGCGAATCAGTGTGGATATCCCTATCGTCAAAATAATCAAACTAATTGGATTAGCCTTTTTGACGTAAGCGATTACATATTTCTGCATCAAAACACCGATCAAGGTGACCGTGAGGATCGCGAGCAATGCCGCCAACCCATACGGAAGATTCATGCCAATCAAGGCTACTGTAACCATTCCGCCCAGCATCAAAAATTCACCCTGCGCCAGATTAATCACCTTGCTTACGCTGTAAATCGTGATGAAACCAACCGCTACGATCGCGTAAATCCCGCCACTGACGAGTCCGTTTGCAACGTACTGCAGCAATTCCGTCATATTCGTGCTGTACCCCCTTTGTTTCTCGCCCACCAATCAAGACCTAAGTAAAACGCTTACATTTTAAATAATGGAAAATTTATTGATGAAATAAAGACCCTAGACGTGCTAGGGCCTTTCCTTCGGAGCTTTCGCCTATGCGGATGGCGCAGCTTCATACACGGTCTCGAAGAATCGTACTGCCCCTGGATTCAATAGCTGGTAGTAATTTTGGAACAACTGATCCGCCTCTTTGCCCAACCACAGCCCTGGCAACAATTCCTGCGGCAAATCAGGATCGATGAACAAGAACTTGCGGTATTGGTGGACGAGCTTTGTCTTTTCCACGAAGCAATGGCTGTCTGGAACCTCTTCCCCATTGCTGAGTTTTGCTGAAAGCTGCTCATATTCCTCTCGGTAGGCATCGATGAAGGCCTTGTATTTTTCATTGATTTCATCGATATCCCAGCATTTCTGCACGAGCTGCTTCGGATTGCTCCAACCCATATGCTCGGATGTAAAAATCTCGACATACTCTGTAATCTCGTGAGCTTCCGTCAGGTCCTTCACACGGTCACTGAGGTTATTCGGGCTGATCCATGTGCTGGTCGTCAGCATCCCGAAGCCCATCCAGCCCAACTCCTTGCGCAGTTGATCACGCAGCGCTCGACGCTCCTCGGGAATGTTGTAGCTGGCAATGCACCACTTGCCGTCCCACACATCTGTCTCGACCTTATAAATACGCGCTGCTGCCTCTTCCAGCCGCTTTTTGCCGCGCTCGGATACCGAGTAGAAGCTGCGGTTCCCTACTTTTCGCGATTCCAGCCAGCCTTGGCGAAGCATCCGGGAGATCGCTGCACGGACAGCAGGCTCCGACAGTCCGAATTCCCCCATCAGCTTGGTCAGACTACCAATCCAGATTTCGCTTCCATAATGGCGGACGTATTCACCGTAAATTGTAAAAAGCATGGATTGTGGCTTCACGTTTCTTCTACCCCCAAATCGATTCATACCTATTAGCTGTGTGAAATTGTACCATATTCTGTAGGAAGTGCGTGAATCGATCAAGAGTATATGACGAAAAAATCGTATAACGTAATTTTAACGTAATTATAGTAAAACATTTTAAAAGAGTCAATTTATTCTGTTAAATTTATGATTTCCTACTTACTTCCTGATTGATCTCAGCTTGCAAGGCCTCAAAGCGTTGCTTGATCTCGTCCTTTTTGAAAATGGCCTGGACGAACGTCCCGAGCCCTA
This sequence comes from Brevibacillus sp. HB2.2, assembly GCF_013284275.1. Taxonomy (NCBI): domain Bacteria; kingdom Bacillati; phylum Bacillota; class Bacilli; order Caryophanales; family Paenibacillaceae; genus Brevibacillus; species Brevibacillus sp. HB2.2. The sequence goes on along the minus strand of NZ_JABSUV010000034.1, from coordinate 55,541 downwards.
CACGATTACGCGTAGTATCCGCCGTAACCTCGCACACTACGCGTTTTTCGGTAACCTGCAAACAGCTAGCCCGGAACGTGACCTCCTGACCAATCACAGCTGGGCCGACATGCTTGATATCTACAGCAAATCCCGAGCCCTCTTCATCGGCCTCCAGGTACGGTAAAATAACACGTCTTCCCGCCCATTCCATGTAATAAATCATGCTGACTGTCGACATCACAGGATGCACGACTTGGCCTTCAAAAACAGGAAGCATGTCCTTTGTCACTGTCACAGTAAATTCTTCCGTCGTACCTGGCTGCAGTCTATCTATCAAGAGTACCTGCCTCCCTTTCTGTCCAAGCTACACACGCTCGATAATCGTCGCAATTCCCTGTCCAACTCCAATGCACATCGCGGCCAACCCGTAACGGGCATCACGTCGCTCCATTTCATACAAAAGAGTAGTAAGGATGCGCGCTCCGCTACACCCGAGCGGATGACCCAAAGCAATCGCTCCGCCATTTACGTTGACCAGATCAGGGTCGACTCCCAGCTCGCGTACGCTTGCCACTGCCTGCGCCGCAAAAGCCTCGTTGAATTCGAACAGATCAATCTGCGAAAGCGTCAAGCCTGCCTGCTTCAGTACTTTTCGCGTAGCAGGTACAGGTCCAATTCCCATCACGGATGGATCAACGCCTGCGACTGCGGATGCGACGATCCTTGCACGAGGCTTCAAACCGGCTGCAAGAGCCGCTTCCTGTTCCATGATGAGCAGAGCGCAGGCTCCATCATTTAGACCGCTGGAGTTGCCTGCTGTGACGCTTCCATCTGCTTGGAATGCTGGTTTCAGCTTTTGCAGCTGTTCGATAGTCGTCTGTGGACGTGCATGCTCATCGTGTTCAAACAGCGTAACCTCGCCTTTTCGCCCTTTCAGCTCTACCGGAACGATCTCTGCCTCCCACTTTCCTTTTGCCAAGGCATGTGCGTAATTTTGCTGACTACTCAATGCAAACTCATCCTGCGCTTCGCGGCTAATGCCGTATTGCTCCGCTACCTTCTCGGCAGTTTCCCCCAAGCTGATCGGTGGATACATCTCTTTCATTTTTTCGTTGACCAATCGCCAGCCCAACGTCGTATCAACTAACTGCTGATTGCCGCGCTGAAAAGCCGTGCCAGGCTTCATCATCACCAGCGGAGAGCGTGTCATACTCTCTGTCCCGCCCGCGATATAGACGTGACCCGCTCCGGCTTTGATTGCATTCGCGCTTTGGTTCACAGCCTCCAGACCTGAGCCACACAGGCGGTTCACAGTCACTCCCGGCACCTCGACAGGCAATCCCGCCAATAGAAGTGACATACGCGCGACATTGCGGTTGTCTTCCCCAGCCTGATTGGCACAACCCATGATGACATCATCTATCGTCTTCGGATCGATGGAATTTCGTTCCAGCAGCTTTTGAATCACCAATGCGCCCAGGTCATCCGGGCGCACATCCTTCAACGCACCACCAATGCGGCCGATTGGCGTGCGCACAGCATCTATGATGACAGGTGTACCCATTCTTCCACTCCTCCCATGCACGAGGGCTTTTTTCTATAGCGCTTCTACTAACGTGGCCAATCCTTGACCGCCGCCTATGCACAACGAAACGATTCCGTATTTCTTTTGGCGACGTCTCAGCTCGAAAAGAATCGTACCTGCCAGGCGGGCACCGCTCATTCCGAGTGGATGACCCAATGCGATTGCTCCACCGTTTACATTGGTTTTCGAAGGGTCCAGCCCCAGCTCGCGTATGCAAGCAAGTGACTGGGAAGCAAAAGCTTCATTTAACTCAAACAGGTCGATTTGCTCTACGGTCATGTTCGTTTCGGCAAGCAGCTTGCGAATCGCAGCGACCGGACCAATGCCCATAATGCGCGGATCTACACCAGCACTGACGAAATGAACAATGCGCCCCAAAGGAGCGACGCCTGTCTTTTGCAGCATTTCTTCGTTCATCAAGAGCAAAGCCGCTGCGCCATCGTTGATACCCGAGGAATTGCCTGCTGTGACGCTACCATCTCTTCGGAAGGCAGGTCGCAACTTGGACAATGACTCCACACTAGAATCTCTTCTTGGGAATTCATCCGTATCAAACAGCGTCTCTTCCCCTTTTTTCCCTTTTAACGTGATGGGAATGATCTCATCGCGGAACAGACCTGCATCTATCGCGGTGATAGCCCGAGACTGGCTCTCTGCTGCAAAACGATCCTGATCGTCGCGACTGATACCGAATTGCTCTGCCACGTTTTCTGCGGTATCTCCCATGGTCAGATCGCCATAGATCGAGACAGGAGCAGAACGAGGTCCGCCAAAAGACTCGATCAGTGTCTGTCCGCCGCGTTGATACGGCTGCTCGAATTTTTCCATGATGTACGGTGAACGAGTCAAATTCTCTACACCGCCAGCCAGCATGACCTGACTATGTCCTGCCTGGATGGACTGCGCAGCCAAATTGACTGCCTCCAGCCCGGATGCACATACCCGATTCACAGTCAGTCCAGGTATGGTGTCAGGAAGCCCTGCTTTCAACAAACCAACGCGGGCAATGTTAATAAACGGTCCAGCCGAAATGACGTTACCCATGATGACCCCATCAACAATCTCACCGGATTGTCCTGCCTTCGCAAGCGCTCCATTCAAGACAATGGCTGTCAGGTCGTCGATGGGGGTGTTCTTCAGACTTCCGCCCAGCTTGCCGATTGGTGTACGTACGGCTGCTGCTACGTACACCTCCTTGTTAGTCAAGCTCATGCCTCTACACCCACTTTTTCTTCGTACGTGTAAAAGCCTTGCCCACTGCGTACGCCGACTCGCCCTGCCAGCACCAGCTTTCGTAATAGCGGCGCAGTGCGATAACGCTCCTCGGCCAGATCCCGCTGCAAGCCTCTCGATATCGCAAAAATCTCATCCAAGCCAACGCGATCTGCCCATTCGAGAGGACCGTATGGGTAGTTGGTGCCTTTTTTCATCGCGATATCAATATCAGTAGCCGTTGCTGTTTTTTCCATCAGAGTAAAGGCTGCCTCGTTGATAATGAGTGTTAAAATGCGCGGGAATACGAGACCTACCTCGTCGTTTACGGTTTCCGTCTCTTTCCCGAGCGATTGAAAGAAGCCTTCTGTTGCTTGAATCGTATCCAGCTCCGTTTGCAGAGCAGGGGCAATCTCGATCAGCTCCCGTTCGACCAAGGGTACGAGTGTTCCAAATCCGCAAACGCGTTCAGGATGCTGTGTCCAGGACGCTACTTCTGTCGCTGTAATCGCGAGCGAAGTCGTGATGATCGGTACGTTTGGTGGCAATAGGTCATCCAGCTCGCGTACCTGCCTCTTTTTCGCCTGCATATCCACGCTATTTACTTCCACAGCCAATTCAACCAGCTCAGGTTCCGCCATTGCTTCTGCAAGCGTAAGCACCTGGTAGCCTCTTTCCACCATCAATTGATTCAACTCTGCGTACAGCGGGCTTGTGCCCACGAGCAATACAGCCTTATTTGTTGTAGTCATAGAAGCCTTCCCCCGTCTTTCTGCCCAAGCTACCGGATTGAACCATTTGTTCCTGAATCCGGCTAGGCTTAAATCGTCCTTCATGGAAGAAGTCGGTATAGACCGATTTGGTGGTGGCAAAATTGATGTCGATGCCAATCATGTCTTGCAGCTCAAACGGTCCCATTTTGAATCCGCCAGCCAGCTTCATGATGCGGTCAATCTGCTCTACACCTGCCACATGATCGCCCAGGATGCGCAATGCTTCATTATAATAAGGACGCGCGATGCGATTGACGATAAAGCCAGGGGTGTCCGTCACCAGAACAGGCACCTTGCCCAACTCTTGCGCAAATCGATACGCCACCTCCACATTTTCCTCGCTCGATTTTTTCCCACGAATAACCTCAACCAAAGGCATGACGGGTGCGGGATTGAAAAAGTGAAATCCAAGAATGCGCTCGGGATGCGAAAGGCCTCCTGCAATCTCCGTAATCGAGATGGAGGAAGTATTCGTTAGTAAAAGGGCATCCTCTCTGCAAATCTCAGAAAGCTGGCTGAAAATGCTTTTTTTCAAATCAAGACGCTCTGGCACCGCTTCGATGACGATAGCGCAGTCTGCCAACTGCTCCATTTCCGAAACGAGATGGACCAGCTCTAGCGTCTCTGTCATTTCTTGCTCGCTGATTTTGTTTTTCTCCACGTCTTTTGTCAGGATCGATTCCAAATAGACAAGGGCTTTGTCCAGCACCGCCTGATTTGCATCCAGCAGCATGACCTGATGTCCTTTGCGAGCGCATACGAGAGCGATCCCCGCTCCCATCGTTCCCGCCCCGATGACGCCTACTGTTTTTATACTCACTTGGGCTTGCCTCCCTTCGCCTCTAACGGCCTGTAAAACGAGGCGCACGTTTTTCCATGAAAGCGGTGACCCCTTCTTTGTGATCCTCTGTGCTGCCAGCCGCCTCTTGTGCAAAAGCTTCATATTCCAAGGTCTCTTCCAACCCCATCTCAAGCCCTTTGTACATCGTGCGCTTGATCAAACCAATGCCCTTCGTCGGCAGTGACGCCAGCTTGCGCGCATACGCCAACGCATCCTCCATGAAGCTCTCCGCAGGGTACACCTGATTGACTAATCCAATTCGCAGTGCTTCCTCAGCAGTAACCTTTTCCCCCGTCATCGCCAGCTCCAACGCCTTGCCGATCCCGACGATGCGCGGCAAAAAGTAGCAGCCTCCTGAATCAGGAACGAGCCCGATGTTGACGAAGGCATTGACGAAGGATGCCTTTTCCGATGCCAGACGAATATCGCACGCCAACGCAACACTCATGCCTGCACCTGCTGCTACACCATTAACCGCTGCGATGATTGGCTTCTCTGTTTTTTGAAACTGGAGGATCATTGGATTATAGCGATCCCTCAAGAAAGCCCCGTAATCCACATCTCCTCCTCCAGCAACGTCACTGAGATCCTGACCCGCATTGAACGCCTTCCCTGCTCCAGTAAGAACGATGCAACGCACGTCCGCATCCTTCTGTGCTTGCTTCAACGCATCAGTGATTTCCTTGTTCATGACGGCTGTAAACGCATTGAATTTGTCCGGACGGTTCAAGGTCACTACTGCTACGCCTTCTGACACTTCATAAAGAATCGTTTCGTACATGGCCGCCTCCTAATGTCCCGTAAAACGGGGTTTGCGCTTCTCCAGAAAAGCTTGCATGCCTTCTTTTCGATCTTCGCTTGCCAAAAGAAGATAAAAGCTGTTTCGCTCGTAATCCATTCCCTCTTGAAGAGCGAGATCACCAGCTTTGTACACGGATTTTTTGATGACCTGTACCGCGAGCGGCGGCTGCTGGGCGATTTGCTTCGCCAGCTTGAGCGCTTCCTGATAGTACGCTTCTACTGGCACTACCCGATTGACCAATCCGTATTTCAACGCTTCTTTGGCCGAAATCGGTTCACCTGTGAGCAGCATCTCCAGTGCTTTTCGTTCACCTACCACACGCGTCAGACGCTGTGTACCACCAGCCCCAGGCATGACTCCCAGCTTGATTTCCGGTTGGCCAATGACGGCTGTCTCCGAAGCGATCACAATGTCGCAGTTCATCATTAATTCACAGCCACCACCGAGCACAAAGCCGCTGACGGCACCAATGATCGGCTTGGAGATGAGTGAGATGCGATCCCAAACCGCAAACTGATTGCGCTTCATGATGTCGATGGCTGATGCTTCCGCCATTTCATTAATGTCGGCACCCGCTGCGAACGCCCTCGCGTTGCCAGTCAGGATGATCACCCGTATATCCGGGTTGCGGTCCATTTGCTCCAGCTGGTCAACCAATTCGTCGATGAGCTGCAAATTCAGCGCGTTTAGAATCTTCGGTCGATTCAACGTAATGATACCGACACCATCTTCACTGGCTACGCTAATATATTCATAGGCCATGAACTGTCACACCCTTTTTTTACAGGAGTTGGTTTAGATCGCTGCCTGTGATTTGTTTCGGTTATCTACGACTCGTATCGCTTTGCCTTCGCTACGCGTTAAGGAACTTGGCGGTTGCACCCGCAGCACCACGGACACACCTAACGTATTTTTGATGTGATGGCAAATTTCTTTCACCAATGACGAGAGAGCAGAGCTGTCATTTTCACTGAGCTCTTTTGCATATGCTGGTGTCAGCTCGCAGTGCACCTCAAAACGGTCGAGGGCACCGTCGCGCTCAATGACGACCTGGTAGTGTGGAGCCAATTGGTTGAACGTAAGCAGAACGGACTCGATCTCTGTCGGGAACACATTGACTCCGCGAATAATGAGCATGTCATCTACACGCCCTTTGATGCGCGACATCCGCATGGTTGTCCGTCCGCACTTACAGGGCTCAGGATTGAGGGACGCGATATCACCCGTACGATAGCGGACAACCGGGAATGCTTCTTTCGTCAGCGACGTAAATACGAGCTCGCCCTCTTGTCCGTATGGAAGCACTTCTCCGGTATTCGGATCGATAATTTCTGCGTAGAAATGGTCTTCTGCGATATGTAGGCCATCCTGCGCCTCCTGACATTCAATGGAAACGCCTGGCCCCATCACTTCGCTCAGACCGTAAATGTCCACGGCTTTAATGTCGAGCTCTTGCTCCAGCTGCACGCGCATTTCTTCCGACCACGGCTCAGCACCAAAAATCCCGTATTTGACACTTGTCTCACGTGGATCGATTCCTTGCTTTTTCATCTCTTCCACGATGTTGAGGACATAGGATGGCGTTGCTGCAATGCCACGTGGCTTGAAGTCCTCGATCAACGTAATTTGACGGGAGGTATTGCCGCCGGATACTGGTACTGCGACTGCGCCCATATGCTCGATGCCATTGTGCAGACCCAGACCGCCTGTAAAAAGACCGTAGCCATACGCGTTATGGAAAATGTCCCCTGGCTCTCCACCCGCACAGCAAATGGCGCGGGCCACGATCTCCGCCCAATTCTCCAAGTCTTTTTTGGTGTAGCCGACAACAGTCGGTTTTCCCTTTGTCCCGGAAGAACCATGAATGCGTGCTACTTCTTTCATTTCGACCGCAAACAGATTGAATGGATAATTTTCTCGCAAATCAGTCTTTTTCATAAAGGGAAGCTTCTTTATGTCTTCGATCGATTGGATGTTTTCTGGTTTCACACCAGCCTCATTGAATGCTTTTGTGTGGAAAGGAACGCGCTCGTATACGCGTTTAACCGTTTCTTTCAAGCGTGCCAGTTGCAGTTCCGTCATTTTCTCTCTTGGTAGCGTTTCCATTTCTGTATTAAAGATCATGTCGCTTCCCTCATTCCCTTGCGTTATGACTCGGTAGGAGTGCTTATTTGAAAATGTTACTCGCCTTTAAAAACTGGTTTTCTCTTTTCGCGAAAGGCTTCCAATGCTTCCAGACGATCTGTCGTGGGAATAATCACTTCATAGCACATGGTTTCGATATCTAGACCTGTCTGTAAATCAACACTGCTTCCGCGATCAATAGCTGACTTTGCCTGATAAACCGCCAACGGAGCATTTGCCAAAATCTCGTTTGCCAGCCCTATTGCCAGCTCACGCAGCTCCTCTGTATCTTTTGCAACAGCATTTACAAAACCGATATGGTACGCATCCTGCGCTTGGATGCGCCTGGCAGTCAGGATCAGCTCCTTTGCCTTGGAAGGTCCGACTAAGCGAGACAACCGCTGCGTACCACCCGCACCAGGAATGATGCCCAAGCTCACCTCTGTCAGTCCCATTTTGGCATCTGCGACGGCATAGCGGAAATCACAGGCCAGCGCAAGCTCAAATCCCCCGCCAAAAGCAAATCCGTTGATCATGGCAATCGTCGGCTGCGGAAGCCTCTCCAACGCAGTAAATACATCGCGGATTTTGCGGACATTGCGGCGCACCTGCTGTTCCGTCAGTGTACGGCGCTCCTTCAAATCTGCCCCTGCACTAAATGCTCGCCCTTCTGCCTTCACGATAACCACGCGAATCTCTTTTGCATCCAAACGCACCTGCTCAATCAAGCTTCCCAGGCGCTCCAATGTATCGTAGTTCAGCGCATTCAGCTCATCTGGACGATTTAATGTAATCAGTCCTATATGTCCTTCACGTTCAAAGCGAACGCTCTCTTCCATCATCAACGTCCTCCTTGTGTAGGCGGGTTCACCCGTGCATACGTGCCGGTAGCAAAAGCCACAAGCTTGCCATCACAAGTCACGCGTGCTTCCATCACGATCAAGCTTTTTCCTTGTTTCAATACATGAGATTGTGCCTCGAGTACCTCACCGCGTGCAGGGTGGAGGTATTGAATCTTGCTCTCCACCGTCACACATTGCTGTACACCATCCACATGGGGTGCTGCCCCATGCCCCATCGCCACATCGGCTAATGTCGCCGTAACGCCTCCGTGTACGACACCTTCGATGCTATTGAATAGCTCGGGGCGAATTTTCAGTGCTACCTTACAGCCCTGTTCATCTCGGTGAACGACTTCTATGCCTAGGTAGTGGTTGAATCGATTACGGATCTCCACTGACATCTTTGCCCCCTTTCTCGTATCGTCTTGAAACAGTGAAAGGAGCCTAAGCACGTGGCTTTTGGCATCCTTTCTCCGTTTTATTTTCGCTGTCAGTTATTCGTTTCCGTCGATTTCGACGAAGTAATCACTTTTCCGGTACGCCAGTGCATCCAGTGTCGCTACCAAGCCATGCTCCGTTTCTACACGGATGCGGTACCAGGCTGTACGATTGTTTTTCTTCTCTTCGGTCGCAGTTGCCACCAAGCGATTTCCTTTCATGGCAGCAGCCAAAAATCCGATATTCATCGACAGTGCTACAGATGTTTTGCCATAGGAATTACAAGCCGCTGCAAAAACAAAGTCTGCCAGAGAGAAGATGATTGCGCCATGCGCGGTGCCGTGCGCATTCAGCATATGCTCGGCAACTGTGACTTCCGCAGTCGCCGTTCCTTCTCCCAGCTCAATCAGCTTGATGCCCAAAAATTGGGCAAATGGATCTTGCTTTAGCTTCTCGCAAATCTCTGCGTAGTGCTTCTGATGGAGCGCTTGTTCGTCTATCAATCTTTTCGTGGTCATGATTAAACTACTTCTGCAAAATGCATGGACACAATGGGTCCAGCGAAGCCACGGAGGTCTTTTCCTGCTGCGCGACCTTCAGAAGATGACAACGCTTCCGTCAAAGCTTCTTTTGATTCAAAGTACATTTCTGCCATCAGATGCAGGTCAGATTCTCCCATTGGTGTTCCGTAGATTTTGCTTACTTCCATTTTGATTAAGCCAGGCATTTTTTCTGCCAATGGGCCATGTACCTCGAAATAATGCTTATCAAAAGCATCGATATCTTCGGGCTTGCGATAAATTGCTACCAATTTCACCATCATGATCCCTGCTTTCCTCAGATTATAGTTGTAATGTGTGACGACGAATTCATATAACGTTATTTTAACGCATGTTAATATTTTTATTATATAAAGCCTTTGTGACAGGTGCAAGTATTTTTCAAAAAGCGCGAAAACTCCGTCTGCTCTTAATCCCCCCTTCTCTTCATGTTTATGACTGGCAAAAGGCTGACAGAATATGCTTCGATAGGGTGTCTTCCAATTTTTGTGGTCGTGGGAAGCCCTGCCACATGTTTTCCAGTCGCCTGTATCCTCACTTCGTTCGGGCGGTCTCCTTCCAACATGTGACAGGACTCTCGAACAGCTGTGGTTGCCTTTGTTTTTTCAAAACATTTGTTAGGGAATTTCAAGGAGTCCTTTTTCGGAATTTAATAAAAGCCGCGTGGGAAGAAGCGAATTTAGTCCAAGCACCTCTGGAGCCCTACCCAGCGGAGGGATGAATGGCGGGAATGGTTTTAGCTTCAACCTCTGCCACCCCTTCTTCGAGACTGCTACTTTTGAAGCGTTCCCGACATTCATTCCAGAGCGGACAGTGAATCCCCCTTGCGGGGCGTAGGCCGAAGCGTAGACTGGAAATTCGCTTCTTCCCTTCCACTATAGCTACTTACAAATCCAACACAAAACAAAAAAAGAGGACAGACCCAATGTCTGTCCTCTCGCATCGCTCCATTTCCTAGACCCAGACCCAGAAAATAAAGACGATGATCGCCATCATAATTACAAACAATCCTGCGAAAATACTAATCCGTGCAAACTCATGACCTTTTTGATCCATGTGCATCCAGACATACAGCTGGAAGAACGCTTGAACAAAGGCCAGTGCTACGATGAATGGTACGGTAAAACCTGATGGAATTGCTTCATACGCCACTGCAATGAATGCCAGTGCGGTCAATACGAGAGATCCGATGAAAGCAACAAGGTGTCTTTTCGGACCTTCGTGCTTCACTTTCGGTTTGCGTACCTCTTCATTATGAGCTTGTGCTCCCATAGATTATCCCACCTTTCCACCGATCATACCCATGAGATATACCACGGTAAAGATGAATACCCATACAACGTCGATAAAGTGCCAGTACAGACATGCCAGGTAGAACTTCGGCGCAGTTACTACCGTTAGGCCCTTTTTCGTCGCAGATAGTTGCAAAAGGGTGATCCAGCAAATCCCGAACGCTACGTGAGCTCCGTGGAATCCAACCAATGTATAGAAGGCAGATGAAAATGCACTCGTTGACATTTTCAGTCCTTCATTTACATAGTGTACAAACTCGTAAATCTCCAAAGCAAGGAAGCCGAGACCGAGTATTACTGTGATGGTCAGCCATAGCTGAATCTTCTTGAGGTCTTTCCTGTGAAGAGCCAGTGTAGCCATAACACTTGTCATCGAGCTGGTAAGCAAGAGAAGTGTGGCCACTGCAACGAGATTCATGTCAAACAACGCTTGAGACGTTGGTCCACCATTTGCTTGATCACGAAGAGCGATAAATGTTGCAAACAAGGAACCGAAGAGAACTGTCTCCCCACCGAGGAAGAGCCAGAAGCCAAGAACCTTATTCTTACCTTCAAGGGTGGCTTTTTCCGGTTCGTCAGGCAATACTGCATGTGCGTGATGGTTAGCCATTAAGCCTTTACCCCTTTCTCTTCGAGTTCATCTTCATGAATGTGATAGCCTGGATCGTCTTTCACTGAACGGGTAAACATGCAAGCCAGTGTAGAGAGCACGCCAATGACTACAACCACATAGTTGTGGTAGATAAAGCCATAGCCTGCCACGAACAATCCGAGAGACATCAGGAATGGCAAGAACGATGGCGATGGCATGTGAATGTCGCCAATAGGCTCCGCAGGCGTCATGCCTTTGTTACCAGCCATTTTCTCAACCCACAACGCATCCAAACCGCGAACGAGTGGCGTTTGAACGAAGTTGTACTCCGGCGGCGGCGAAGGAATCGCCCATTCGAGTGAACGTCCATCCCACGGATCTGCAGGAGCGCGTTTGGAGCTCTTCGCTGCAACGACTACGTTGATCACGAATAGGATGGTACCGATCGTCATACCAAATGCACCAATCGTACTGATAAAGTTCCCCATATCCAGGTTCTGATCTTTGAGGTATGTAAAGACGCGGCGCGGCATCCCCATCAGACCCAGGAAGTGTTGCGGGAAGAAGGTAAGGTGGAAACCAATGAAGAACGTCCAGAAGTTCCATTTACCAATTGTTTCGTTCAGCATTTTACCGAACATTTTCGGCCACCAGTAGTAAAGACCAGAGAAGAGACCGAATACGAGACCCCCTACGATTACGTAGTGGAAGTGAGCAACTACGAAATAACTGTCATGGTATTGGTAGTCAGCCGGCGGAACCGCAAGCATAACCCCTGTCATACCACCGATTGTAAACGTTGGGATAAATCCTACTGCAAACAGGTTTGCGGTAGGGAAGCGGATTTGACCGCCCCACATGGTCAACAGCCAGTTAAAGATTTTGATCCCTGTAGGAACAGCAATCAACATGGTTGCAAGTCCAAACAGTGTATTGGCAATTGCGCCCAAACCTGTTGTGAACATGTGGTGAGCCCACACCATGAAGCCCAAGAAACCGATCAGCGCTGTTGCAAATACCATGGAGCTGTAACCAAACAGACGCTTTCTTGAGAATGTAGAAACTACTTCTGAAATGACACCGAATGCCGGGAGAATCAAAATGTATACTTCGGGGTGACCGAAGATCCAGAACAAGTGCTCCCAGATAACAACGTTACCACCTGCGTCAGGGTTAAAAAAGTTTCCGCCGAACAAACGGTCAAACATCAACAGAACCAAACCAACCGTAATCGCAGGGAATGCGAAGAGGATCAAACCGGATGTAATAAAGGACGTCCAGGTGAACATTGGCATACGCATGAATGTCATACCTGGAGCACGCATGTTGATGATCGTAACCAGGAAGTTAATACCACCAATCAGCGTTCCGAGACCGGCAATTTGCAAACCGAGCACGTAGAAGTCTACGCCTCTGCCACTGTATTGATTCAAAGCCAAGGTTGTATACGATGTCCAACCAGCATCAGGTGCGCCACCCAAGAACCAGCTTGTGTTCAGTAGCACTCCCCCGAAGAAAAATAGCCAGAATCCGAGAGCGTTAACAAACGGGAATGCTACGTCGCGTGCACCGATTTGAAGAGGGACAATCGCGTTCATCAAAGCAAAAATGATCGGCATAACCGCCAAGAAAATCATCGTAGTGCCGTGCATCGTAATTAATTCATTAAAAGTCTTGGCACCAACGAGTTCAATCTCTGGGTACATCAACTGCAAACGAATCAGCAGGGCTTCCAAACCACCGGCCAAGAAGAATATCCCACCAGCAATCAGATACAGGATCGCAATCTTCTTATGGTCCACTGTCGTAAGATAATCCCACAGCCCCGAGCGATTTGGTGCATGAGAAGCATGTGCAGACACGGGTTTACCTCCTTTTTAAGCGTCACTGCCTATGACGATTGTCAATGCAATAAGTTTTATGAGGTTTTACTTTACTTTTTCTCGCTTACGCTCAATGTCTCCATGTACTCTACAAGTGCTTTCACTTGGTTGTCATCGAGGTTGAGGTTAGGCATTTTGTTGCCTGGCTTGATTTTTTGCGGATCTTTCAGCCACTCTGCAATGTTTTCAGGCGTATGTGCTTTGATACCTGCTACACGTTCGCGATCTGCAAAGTTAGTCAGGTTTGGCCCCATCTTACCGCCTTTACCTGCCACAGCGTGACATCCTAAACAGCTCTTATCAAAGATTTGTTGACCTTCTGCAGCCAGTGGAGAAGTTGCCGTTACAGGTTCTTTTGCCTGAACGCCCTTCATGTTCGCTACCCAAGTGTCAAAATCTGCTTGTTCCTTTACTTCTACCTTGAAGTCCATCAAAGCATGGGAGGCTCCACAGAGCTCTGCACATTTACCGTAGTAAATGCCTGCTTTGTCTGCTTGCAGCCACATTTTGTTTTCTTGCCCTGGGTTTGTATCGATTTTACCGCCCAATGCAGGAATCCAGAATGCGTGCTTAACATCAGATGCTGATAATACGAATTGAACCTTTTTACCAACCGGCAATACCAAGTCTTGTGCAGTCGCTACTCCAAGATCAGGATACTCGAATTCCCACCAGAATTGGTGAGCGGTAACCTTTACTTGAACTGCTTCCTCTTTCGGGTACTCCTTGTGCAGTGCGAAACCAGTAGTAACAGTCGGAATCGCCATGATGATTAGGAGCAAGAAAGGAATTACCGTCCAAAGAATTTCAAGTGCATGATTTCCTTCGACCTGCTTAGGAATGCCTTGCTGTCCGGGACGCTTACGATAGCGGATAAGGACGTACGTAAAGATCGCCATAACGACAATGAAGACGCCGATCATGATAGCGGAGGACAGCTTCATCAGGTCAAACTGCATCGCAGCTACCGGACCAGAGGGCTTGAGCGCTGAGAGCTCATCCTTGCCACACCCGGTTAACACTAGCGCCAGCAGAGCAAACAGGGAAAACTGACGCCAATACTGTTGCCAACCCTTCATACCAATGAACCCCTCTTTCTTCGTGTTGGTAACGTTCTAGCCACGCCTATAACTAGAAGTTTTCGTACTTTTCTATCTGCTTAAAGAAATCGCATACAATACCATTCACAACTATAATACCCAAACGTGAAAAGTATTAGCAGCCATTCCAAAAACAAACAGCAAAGTAAGGGGCAGTATTGCACACTTCTACCCAAGCGTGGTAACCATTTAAGTATACATAAATTTTCCTTAATACAAAGGCTATTTGTTATGATTTTGTTAACAAATTTATGAACAATTTTGTGAACATTGCAGTTAAATTCTACCATACTATACATTTTAAAGGAGAATTCTATGCAAAAAAGACCAATTGCACTAGTCACTGGTACCTCAAGTGGCTTTGGTAAGCATGCATCGATCGCTTTAGTCAAGGCCGGTTTTCAGGTAATTGCTGCTATGCGTGATCCAGCAAAAAGAGACCCACTTGACAAATTGGCAAGTTTACATATAGATCTTGACCATCTGGAAGTCATTTCCCTTGATGTTACGAATTCGGAACAAATTCAGGAGGCGATCACCTCCATCATTGCAAAACATGGGCGCATTGATTTGTTGATAAACAATGCTGGCTACGCGCTGGGTGGCTTTGCTGAGGAGATCTCTTCTGAAGAATGGCGCAAGCAGTTTGATGTAAATGTGTTTGGGCTGATCGACGTCACTCGGGCAGTCTTGCCTTATATGCGGCAGCAACAAGCTGGACGAATTATAAACGTAAGCAGCATTAGTGGGCGATTTGGTTTCCCCGGTCTCTCGCCGTATGCCGCATCCAAGCATGCAGTCGAAGGCTTCAGTGAATCGCTTCGCCTTGAAATGCTACCCTTTCAGGTTCAAGTCGTCCTTGTTGAGCCCGGCTCCTTTCGTACAGCCATCTGGGAGAAAGGAATGCAAGACCAACAGCTTGATGAAGACTCTCCTTACGCCTCCCAAATGAAGCAACTGATACGTCACGTAGAAGCAATCATAGAGAAGGCACCTGCCCCCGACGCAGTCATCTCGACGATTGTCCATGCAGCCACCACTCCCAAGCCGCGATTCCGCTACCCTGTTGGCCGAGGCGTGGCACTTACGATCGCCGCAAAAAATTGGCTTCCGTGGTCATGGATTGAGCGAATCGTGACAAAGCGATCGTAATGGTTTTTCCATAAACAAAACACACCCCCAAGGAGTGTGTTTGCACGTTGAACAACTATACACTTTCCGTTCGTCCTGTGCGTATCAGCCAAACATGCTGGATATATTCTGCTACGCCAAAAAATATCGCAACAAAACCGGCCCCGATTGCAGCGATTTGAGCCGTCGGCAAAAACACAATGCTTCCATAAACGATCAAAAATCCGATAATCAAGTCAAACATGGTCGTAAGCCAAAGACTCCCTGCTGTAAGGATCGCCCTATCTAAAAAATATCCGGCGATTGCCAAGACAAATCCGACTCCGACAGACTGATATAGATTAGCGAAATTTACTTCTGGAAAGAGAGCATCTGCCAAAACGACCAACAACGGACTAACGAGCAGCTTCATCAAAAGACCGTCCACGTCTATTTACTCTCCTTTACTGGGGGTGTACTCAGTATGCCCCTCGTTTACTTCAGCCATGTCATGAGGCCGTCGTATACGGGCTTGTAAACCATTTCCACCCAATAAACAGGATTGGGAACAACCCCTTTTTCAGCTCCTGCGTACAAGCCAACACTGATGACGAGCAACCCGAGAAAGACAGCGACCTCTTTACGCTGCCGCTTCCGAATTAGTCGGGGCAGCTCGTATGCACAAACGATTATGGATATAACGATGACAGCAAATGTCGAGATACAAACTCCCCCTGCCCCTGTTACACAATCACCTTTCTTCAAAGGCATTATTGATGGTTCCTAAACGTCTGATTTTCACATCAGCTTTGACATGTACAGGCAGCTTGGAAAATCCCTTTTCCCAATTGCTCCCTATCTTCTTCCATACCTTCGGGTATTGCCGATGAATCGCTTCTCCGAATCCATATATGTCTACTCCATTTTTCTTGGCATTGGCAATGGCTTTTGTCGCCAATGCTTCCAGTGATTTTTCTGCCTCTTTTTCCAGCTCCTTGATCGTATCCTCCTCTGTCAGATCGAGCTTGCATTGCACTTCGCCAATATCATTTTCCAAACCGATGTGAACGTTGACTTCAGGCGTGCCATTTTTCATGGTAGCCTCGATTTTCGCGTCGGCGTACATGACTTCCATCGTCAAGAGTCCTCCCCCCTTGCAAGGCATACTTCCAACCGTGCTTTTTACTTTGCCTGTAATGTAACTATAGGCTTTGCTGTCCGCTTCACTAAGCCAGTTAATCATCTTGTCTCCCCGGAAAGTAGCCAATGTCGTGTATTGAAGAAGCACGGGGGTATCTATTTGCTCGACGTTATTTCGTTGGTCCCCCTCACTTGCAGGTCCGGTTAGTCGCACGCCTGTCAAAACGGCTTCTTTCCCTTTGCTGGTAAAGTCAGTAATCAATTGATCCATCGTAACGGCTGCGGTAGGCGCCCATACTTTGGAGGATGTCTCTAAAGAAGCAAACATTTCTGTAGAAGGGATTTGTTCAAGCGGTGTGATCACTCTCAGGATGTTGCGTGCCGTCGTTCCTCTAGCGATGGCAATATAAAAGTCAGTCCGAAACTCATGGTCACGCGAGACAAAATCGATGACAGGAGCGATCCCTTCCCTCGCGACCTCCTCGCCAAATATGAGCATCCGCGTGTGGGCCATATAAATTTTCCGAGGAGAGATCGTGGTCATTTTCCGCACAGCCTCAAAAATCGTCGGAGCGTTCATCGTAAAGAGAGTAACAGGTGCACGTCCAGGCTTCCCCTTGTTGGCCGCGACCTCTGCAGGGTCGACTACTTGAACCGAAACTTGATAGCCTGTTTGCACTTTATCAATACCAATCCCGACCGCAATCGCCAAATCGTTCAGTTCTTTTCGATCCCAACAACCAGCTAGGATAATAACGAGCACGATGCAGAGAAGAACTTTTATCCCTTTCACTGGTGCCCACTCCTTTACATGCTGTGGAAAGTCTCTTACTTTTGCGGTGGTAATGGCTTTATCCCTTTAGATTGGCGTCGCAAATTGTTTTTGGTAATCGATTGAGGACGTTTGTCCAAGGCCCAGCGTGGCAAGCGAAAAATCGTGTCTCTTTGCTCTTTCAAGGAAAACGGAGCAAATGATTCCATATACGGTACGCCAAACGAGCGCAAACTGCATAAATGCAGCACCAAGGCTAGCATCCCTACAATAATTCCGTATATACCAAAAGAAGCAGCCAACACCATCAGTGGAAAACGAAGAATCCTCACGGTAATCGACATGTTGCTCGCTGGGAAAATAAAGCTGGAGATCGCGGTAATCGAGACCACAATGACCATCGCTGCCGAAACAATCCCGGCTTCCACCGCTGCTTGTCCGATGACCAGTGTTCCCACGATGGAAATGGCTTGACCTACTGCACGCGGCATGCGGATTCCGGCCTCTCGCAATATCTCAAAAGCCACTTCCATCATGATCGCCTCAATAAAGGCTGGAAAGGGCACTCCTTCTCGCTGTGCCGCCAAGCTGATCAGAAGCTGTGTCGGGAGCATCTCTTGGTGGAAGGTCGTAATGGCGATATAGAGAGAGGGGGCCAGCAACGCTATAAAAAAACAGGCGAAGCGCAGCATGCGAATCAACGTACTAAAATCAAAGCGCTGATAGTAGTCTTCCGCAGAATGGAAAAACTCAACAAAAAGAGAGGGCACGGTCAAAACAAAAGGAGTCCCATCTACAAGAATCGCTACGCGTCCCTCTAATAGATTCGCTGCCACTACATCCGGGCGCTCCGAGTTAGAGATGGTGGGGAAAGGTGTGTAGGCTTCGTCCTGGATCAGCTCCTCAATCATTCCGCTTTCCATGATGCCATCGATGCTGATTCGATCCAGTCTATTACGCACTTCTTCTACCACATCTTCTTCAACAATCCCTTTCATATACACAACCGCGACTTCTGTCTTGGTTTCCTCGCCGATTCTGTTGATTTCAATCCATAGCTTTTCACTGGAAATCCGTCTCCGCAGCAGCGTAATATTGGTGCGAAGTGTCTCCGTGAAGCTCTCCCGTGGACCACGAATGACAGTTTGTGATGACGGCTCGGTGACTCCTCTATCCTTCCACTCCTGCAAACCAATATGAATTCCTTGCGAGCAGCCATCCACGAGAATGATGACACACCCAGACAGCAATGCTGTAAACAAGGTGGGAAAATCGTGTAAATCCCCCATATCCCCTACGGTCAAGATCGATTCTTTTAAAAAGGGAACGAACTCGTCCTCGCGTATCCCTTCCCATTCCTTCAAGCGCATTTTGTATAAGAGACTGTCGATTAAGACGGCTTGTACCAGATACGAATCAACCATGCCATCCGCATACACGACAGCTGCCCGAACGGGTTCTAGGTTATGTAGGACTACCTCTCGAATCACAATGTCATTGCTGTATCCGAGCGATTCTTTTATATAGTGAACGTTGTCGTCTAGGCTGCAACCAATCTGAGCCATTCGGATTGCTCCTCACATCGGCTATTATGAACACAGTTTCTCCGATTGCCCCCATTGCTAAACAAAACGTTCATGACCGTTATCACAGAAAAAGACCTCGCACTCATGAAAGAGGACAAGGTCTTTGGGTATAAGTTCTACTTATGGAGCAGGTATTTGTTCTTCACCTGGCACTGATGGATCGTCAAAGGAAGGGTCGTTCCATTCTACTTTGTGTTTATCCTGAAGCGTATTTAACCAGGTACCGTAGTTCTGACTGCGATTTTGGTCAGTCAGCATCATCTTGATCTGATCTTTGACTTTATCAAACTCAGGTGCTGGTGAACCCAGCTGTGCTTTATTTGTATCATAGTAGGTTTTGATTTGCTCCTCGGTAACCGGGAATGCTTTATCCAACAACTTATCCCGTGTCATGAGCACGTTCAACTTATCCCGCAGTTGGGCCTCAGTCATTCCCATACTCTTCAAGTAGTTTTGGAATGCCTCAGGTGAACCTACCTGTTTTTTCATCGAATCAATCTCTTTATTCATATCTTCTTGCGTCACCGCGACGTTTTGCGCCTTGGCTTCCTGCTTGATTAACGCTTCCGCAACAAGTTCATGTATCGTTTGTTTTCCGTACGTTTTCTTCATTTCACCGTAAAGCTGATTTTGTGTAATCGAGGTATCGCCAGCTGTTACCAATACAGGGTCATTGCCTTTTGCCCATGATTGATAAAAACCTAAAACAGCTAACCCTGTTACTAATATGGCAACCGTAAGCATGGAAATATCAAACTTCTTCACTTGGATATCCTCTCTTTCTATAATCTGCCCTCCAAGTATAGAAAGAAGTTATGGTAGAAAAATGGAAAGCGCATTACACAACTTTTCCACATTTTAAACATATTATGCGCTACATAAAAAATCGGGTAAAAAAAGAGGAGAGAACGGAGGCGATAACAGGACCTAAAACTGCCCAAACCTGTAGAAAGCGTTCTTGTTTCCTGTCTTTTTCTACTTCCATAAACTGAGCAAGTGCTTCCTTGTCCCGATTTTCATTAGACAGCAATTGCAGGATAATATCTTTGTCTTTTTCCGTCTTCTCTGCTTTCGTTTCTAATTCAGTCTGCAGCTTGTTCAAAACTTGCAGTACATCGTAACGCACATCCTCCATGCGTCCCAATCGATGTTCAATTCGTTCCAACCACTTCGTGACGACTAACATTTGTCCCTCAAGCTGATCGATTCGTTCTTCGAATTTGTCTAATTTCAAATAGATACGTTGGATATGCTGATCTATATCTTTCTGATTTTCATACGGTCCTGCTGTCATAGATTCCACCTCCCCCGTCCGTCCTTTATACTACTTGTTTATGTATCGGTGAGGAGCATTGCCTGTACGGTTATCCCTCTCTGTTCAGTCTCG
Source organism: Brevibacillus sp. HB2.2 (assembly GCF_013284275.1). Classification (NCBI taxonomy): domain Bacteria; kingdom Bacillati; phylum Bacillota; class Bacilli; order Caryophanales; family Paenibacillaceae; genus Brevibacillus; species Brevibacillus sp. HB2.2. Next base: position 35,520 of record NZ_JABSUV010000034.1, on the reverse strand, counting down.
TGTAAAAAAGGCGGCAAACAAATGTATTTCCAAATCCTGAATTCAGCTAAAATAGAAGGAAGACTATCTAGCATTTCTCTCAAATAAACGGGGACAAAACCGTTTATCCATAAAGGAGGATACCATGACAACCTTGTTGGAGGTAAAAGGGGTAACGGGTGGGTACTCTTACAACCACGCTGTAATTAAAGATGTCTCCTTTCACATACGCGAAAAAGAAATTGTGGCCCTAATCGGGCTGAATGGCGCAGGCAAAAGTACGACAATCAAGCATATTCTAGGACTCTTGGAACCCATCGCAGGTGAAATCAGCATTGCGGGGAAGACTTTTCAATCTGATCCGGAAAACTATCGCTTGTCATACGGGTATATTCCTGAGTCCCCCATTTATTACGAAGAGCTTACGCTGTGGGAGCATATCGAGTTAATGGCCATGAGCCACGGGTTGGACCGGGAAGTTTTTTATGAACGAGCACGTCCTCTCTTAAAAGAATTCCGCATGGAGGAAATGAAAGATCGATTTCCTCAGCAGTTTTCCAAAGGGATGCGACAAAAGCTCATGATCATGATGGCGTTGCTCGTACAACCGCCTCTGTACATCGTAGATGAACCGATCCTGGGTCTGGACCCGCTGGGGATTCGTTCTCTTCTCACGTGGTTGAACCGTTGCAAGGAGCAAGGGGCTGGCATTTTGATGTCCACACATATTTTGGCGACTGCCGAAAAGCATTGTGACCGATTCATCATTTTGCATAAAGGCGAGATCAAAGCCCAAGGAACGCTTGAGGAGCTTCGGCGTATGACAGGGCTCCCAGATAGCTCTTTGGACGACATATACTTACATATCGTAGAGGATGACGGCCAGTGAAAATAGACGTTGATCAATTATTTCGCAAACGGTTCCATGCCTTTTCCGTAGAATTCATTCGGTATGCCCAGTACATGGCGAATGGCGGTTTAGCGTTTGTTGGGATCTTTTTGATGGGGTTGCTCGCCTTCTACTACCGCAGCATCATCGCGATGATTCCAGCCTGGTTCCCTTTGCCGTATGCGATGGCGCTCGTGATTGCAATCGTCGTGGTGAGAAGCCCCCTACGCACGTTTTTGCTGGAAGCAGATTTGCTTTTTTTGACTCCGCATGAAGTAAGACTGGATCGCTATTTCCGAAAGGCGCTCATTTACAATTTTGCCATTCAGGGCATGGTGGTGTTTATCGTCCTGCTCCTGCTCATGCCTATGTATACAGGGGTCGTAGGCGCACAAGGTGTGCAGCTGTGGGTATACTGGTGCATTCCCCTGCTCTTGAAGGGCTGGAATATTTACAGCAATTGGACGTTCTTACGTTTGCCAGATCAGCAGAAGATCGGATCCTATACACTCGCTCGATTTGTCTTTTCGTACATCCTCCTTGCCTGGGTATTGAGTGAAGGCCAATTCTTGCGCTTGGGTAATGTCCCATTTGGTGTTCTGATCTGCGCTGCGCTCTTGATCTGGCTCCATTCGCGAATGTTGACTTATAAGAAAAGACATTCTCTACAATGGTATCGCCTGCTGGCCATCGAAAGCGGCTTGCGTCACCGCTTTTATCAGTTCGTGAACAACTTCCGGGATGTCCCTGCCATGCAGCACCAAGTGAAATCACGCTCGTGGCTCATTACCTTGACGAAGCTGCTGCCTTACCGTCAATCAATAGCAGGACATCATTTGTTTACCAAAAAATTTATTCGCTCTGGTGACTTTGCGGGCACTTATTTCAGACTGCTCCTGCTGTCAGCCTTCGTCGTTCTCATATTGCCCAGCCCATATGCGAAAATCATTGCCGGTCTGCTCTTTCTCTTCATGACTGCCAGCCAGATCAGCAGCCTCTGGCGACATCAGCAAAAGCGCAACGGATATGCAATCTTTCCGATTCGGGATGGGCAGATGAGACAGGCTTTTAGCTGGCTGCGCATGGTGCTATTGGGTGTGCAAGGTGTAGTTCTTGTGCTCATTGGAATTTTGTAGTGTAAGCTTGCCGTTACATGAAAAGCCGCGTGGAAGAAGCGCATTTCCAGTCCAAGCGCCTCTGGAGCCCGACAAAGCGGAGGGCTGAATGGAGGGAGTGATTTTAGCTTCAACTCTGCGAATTCCTCATCGAAACTTCTACTTTTGAAGCGGCTCCCGCCATTCAGACCGGAGCGGACAGTCTTCCCCCCTTGCGAGGCGGAGGCCGAAGCGTAGACTGGAAATGCGCTTCTTCCCTCCACTACAGCTACAAAAAAACAGCTCTTCTTGGCAACATCCTGCCAGTAGAAGAGCTGTTTTTTATTTATTGATAAAGTAATCCATCTACAGTCGGAACGTATCCACCTTGCTGCGCAGCTCTTGAATGCTGTCTGTCACCTGCTCCGTTTCAGACACGAACTGATCAACGTTTCCACTAACCTCATGCATCGTAGCAGATACCTCTTCGGTGGCTGCTGCTGTTTGTTCCGAGATGGCAGTAACCGTCAACACGGATTCATTCACCTTGTTCTGACCTTGCTTCATCGTCTCTACACTTGCCATAACATTCGCAAGCGACGTCTTCAAGGTATGCGTCATGTCAGACAGCGCCGTAATGCCTTGTGTAACGGAATCCAAACGCTCAGTACCCGCATTGTAGCGATCCAGCGTCGCATTTGTCTTTTCCGTAGCTTGTCTTACCTGATCTTGAATGTCTTTGATGCTCTCCTGAATAACATGAGTTGCCGCACCTGTCTGTTCAGCCAGCTTGCGAACTTCTCCCGCTACCACAGCGAAGCCTCTGCCTGCTTCGCCAGCACGCGCACTCTCGATGGCTGCATTCAACGCCAACAGATTGGTTTGTCCAGCGATCTGCTGAATTGTTTCAATCACGTCGTTAATTCGGCTCGATTTTTCTTCGAGAATCGCCATTGTATTTTGCACTTCATGAAATTGTTTGTTCGTCTCTGTTCCATCTGCCAAAAACTCTTGCAATACCTTATAGCTACTCTCTCCGATATCAGACACGCGATTGGATACTGCATCCATCTCGTCAATCGCCGTATTTAATTCAGACAGCTCGCTCAAGAATTCTTGCACCGTTTGCACCGTCATCTCCATCGCAGTTGCTGTCTGCTCATTCCCTTGGGCAATCTCTTGGCTGGTGACCACGATATTTTTGTTTTGCTCGCGGACAGAGTTGGCACCTTCCCGAATGGAATTCGCCATGGTGTCGATATGCTCCGTAGTCTCTTTTACTCCGCCGATGATTTGACGCAGCTGAGCCGTCATCTCACCAAAAGCAACGACAATTCGGCCAATCTCGTCTTTTTTGTTGGAAACGGAAATCTCGGTAGACGTGAGATCACCAGAAGCAATACGCATAGACGCTTCTTGTACAACCTGCAGTGGACGTAGCATCTTTTTGATCAAGAAGAATACAGCAACCAAAGCAATAATCGTTACGACGATCATAGCGATGATGATCCGTGGCATGGTTTCATCTAAAACCTGATCATTAATCTGCTCCACTTTGTCTGCCGCAGTATCTACACCTAGCACAGCAATCACTTGACCAGATGGATCTTCAATCGGTGCGAATGCACTCAGGTAGTCCCCGTACACAGGGTCTTTGACAATTGGCGTACTGTTCGATCCGCCTGCCAAAACAGGAGCGATATCAGCCATGCCGGTAGAGGACGTCTCTTGACCGATTGCTGATGCTCCCTCTGCTCCCTTCGCCATTCCATCCACCATAATCTTTACCTTTTCACCGTCTGTATGAAGAATATAAACATAAAGGGCACCGGTTTTTTGCGTGTACTCAAGCAACGTATTTCGGATCGACCAGTAGTCGTCAGATTCTTTTGGCTGAGATATAAATTTCGCTATCTTCTCTGAGTCAAGCCCTTGGGAGATATGCAATGCCGTGTTGATGCTTGAGCGCGAGAGTGTTTTTTCAACAGTAGCTACGCTGTTTTCGTAAATCATGATAATATTGATTGCCATCATGACGGCAATGATCACTGCTACAAGAGCAACGACCCGTGTTGCCAAGCTCTTACTCATCCTGTTTCACTTCTCCTTCGCCGGTTTCGATATGTGTAATGCGGACCACCCAGGAGCGGACGCTTTGTTGCGGGAGGGTTTGCCTTTTCGTAAAAGGATCAGCATTGCTGTTCTCACACGGTGTTACTCGATAAAAAAAGCACCCAAAAAGGGTGCTTTTCCTAAACACTCCCTACCAGTCTTATCGACAATCGGTAGTGATTTAATTAGGACTTTTGTTGGGCAATCACGAGAAAGCGATGGGTAGGAATATCGATATAACCAGCCGCTTCGATTTTTTGGTGCAGATCGAGCAAGGCTTTAGCGTACTTTTCTACAGTAAAGTCGCGAATCTGCCACTCGATAGCCTTCAGGTAGTAAACAATGGCACCTATGTCGTAAAAACGCGAAAAGCTCACTTCCTCTCTTTGCTCCACAATCGTAAGACCACCTTCCTCCAGTTCGTTCACTGCATAGGCTAGATTCCAGTGCAAGTAACCTGGCGGAATGGGAGCGTCCAGCAAGCGATTCAGCTCGAGATTGTCTTGACCGCCTACTTGCTGGGTAACAAATGTGCCCCCTGGCTTCAACAGACGCTTTATTTCAGAAGGCAAATAAGCTTCATGTCGATTGATAATCAAGTCAAGTGACTGATCCTCAAAAGGCAATATTTCTTCCCCGTCTACCGGAAACACACGAACACCCAGGGGCTCCAGATTGGCTTTTGCCACCGCTACATTCGGCTCATAGCCTTCTGTCGCATACGTTTCCAAAGGGAACGGCGCAAGCGTAGAAAACAGTTCTCCACCACCTGTTCCCATTTCCAGCATAGAGCTGATCCCATGCATGTTCTTTTTCACGAGGTTTACATAGTTCCAGCCAAGTGGTGCATCCTGCATCCTGCCTGTCGCAGTCAATCTGGCAAAATCCCACCCAGCGAATGGTGCCTCTACTTCCTCTTGAAAGCTTTTGATCCAATCCTTCTTTTCCATGTCTGCTTCTCCTCTCGTTTATATCAGTCTGTTCGCGTCCAAACCAGACGAGGCAGGAGGAGCTCGGGAGCGTTGTTACGTTTGTACAAAATCAAAGGACATGAGTAAAAGCCCCCTCTCCAATATACTTCTCCGACTTAAGGCGGAGTGAAAATACTGCCCCAGTACGTTTGGTCCTCGGCCGTTTCTCTATATCATTAGTATCGAACTAGTAAACAGGAGGAACTGATCATGGCTGATTTTGAAGTGCTTGCCGGGATTCATCAAGGATTGTTTCTGGTCCTTCTCATCGTCATGCTGGTCCCTACAATCATGGCAAACCAGCTCGTCTTCCGTCCGACGAAACGGGCTTTCATAAGCAGTGCTCGCATCACTTTATGTTTTTTATGGTCGGCCCTTTTTGTCTTTGCAGGGCATTTGGTGATGACGTGGGTTTTGTTTGAATCCTTTGGCTGGCTTTACATAAAGGATAAGCTGCTTGGCTTTTTACCTTTTATTTTTGTTCCATTGCTTTTCTGCCTGCTCTCTACTTTCCCACGACTGTGGGAGTTGGCCGGAAAAGGAGGCAGAGATTCGAGACAGTCACAAGTAGATACGGATTATACCCGAATTTTGTTACAAGAGAAAAATGTTCGACCTGTAAAAGCAAACTCCCCTGACCTAAACGACACGTTAGATGCAGAGTGGCGAGGAGACGCATCTTGCCCCGAATTGCTCGTTCCGTTGCAAGCTACCGTCTTGGGTTGTCTAATTGCACTTTTCCTTCAAGTCTTTTTTCCTGCTGTTACGTTGGAACCGTCCATTTTATTTCTTGCTTGGGGTGTATTATTAGCTGGGGTCTCCCTGCTTTGGATTCAGCAATCCTGGCAGCATCAATACCACTCCACTGCGGAAAACTGGGTAAAACCGCGCCGTCTACTCCGCTTCATCCGTTTTGCCGTGTTGTTCCTGATGACCGCTTTACTGGCAACGATCTGGGGAAATCAAGCGATGATAGCGAGCCGCCTTCCCGACCATCCATCCTTGGGAGCTCAGAATCAGGACGATCACGCTCTCCCCGATTTCGTTTTCCCTGTAAGGGCAAGTGCCTATTCGATGCCTTCCACAGAGAAACCTAGAAGTATCGATGTATCAACAAAATCAAACCAAGAAAACCCTGATCGAACGTTTTCGCTGAACGCACAGAAAACAACCATCCGTCAGGCATCAGGCAAAACCGTAGAAGCATGGACCCTGAACGGACAATATCCAGGACCTGAGATGCGTATGAAGCGAGGTGAGCTCGTCGAAATCACCCTGCTGAACAAGGATATATCCGAAGGGATAGACATCCACTGGCATGGCATGCAGACTCCCGCTAGCAATGATCGCCTTGCAAAAGGAGAAAAATCTGTGTTGCGTTTTCGTGCAGAACAAACAGGAACGTATTGGTACCATTCTCATCAGCAAATTCCTGGGCAAGTAGTGAACGGTTTATTCGGTGCACTTGTGATCGAGGCAGCCGATGCTACGACTACAGGCAAACCCATCCGCGAAATCGCCATGATTCATCACAAAGATGAAAAGGCAGGCGCGACGTTAAACGGCTCAGATACGCAGAAAATCGAAACAGTTACTCCTGGCACAACGGTTCGCCTGCGCTTTATAAACGCAGAAAATGCTCCTGTCACCTATTTGCTGCAAGGAACTCCTTTTCAGGTAGTAGCGATAGACGGAACCGAGGTAAACGAACCGAATTTAATTGCCAATCAAGCCTTGCAACCGGGTGGAGGCGGTCGATACGACATTCAGTTTACGATGCCGAATCGTCCCGTGCTATTTGCTCCAGCTGCCAACCAGCATGACAAGGGGCTGCTCTTAAGTCCAGACGGGTCCAAAGATGCTGTACCCTTCTTAAACGCAGAGCTTTCCGTCTTTGACCCTGCACGTTACGGTAGTCCGACTGCCCTTCCTTTTGATCTCTCTTCCCATTTTGATCGGGAATATCAACTGCTCATTGATAGTCAGTATGGTTTTTATGACGGTAAATTCGAGCGATTGTCGACTGTAAATGGCGACTTGCTTCCTGATACCCGGATGATGCTTGAAGAGGGCGATCTCATAAAGCTAACCTTCGTCAACCGCAGCTTCCAAGATCAATCGCTGTATCTGCACGGCCATCACATGCTCATCTTGAGCCGGGACGGCAAAAAGGTTACAGGAAGTCCATGGTGGACGGACACTCTCCAGATCGCGCCGGGTGAAACCTATGAAGTTGCTTTCCGCGCGAATAATCCTAGTGTATCGATGAAAGAGAACCTTCCTAAAGATGAAACTGCTTTTGGTATCGCAGTCCCGCTCGTGTATGAAGAGCATCTCCAAAAAGAAAACAGCAGTCCGTAGCGATTCTTTCGCCAGGCTGCTGTTTTCTGTTTTATCTATTACCGAGACTTTTTCCGGTTCTTGGCCGCCAATAGTCTGTTTAGCGCTTCGTCAGGCTGTGTTTGCTTCTCTTGTTTCTCTTTTGCCTGCTCGGTCTTGACTGCCGCTGGCTTCACCCGATTTCCAGCCGTTCCTACCGGATGAATAAGGGGAGCAGATACGACTTTCTGGTCATCTGTCCGCTCTTCGCGTGTCCGTCTTGTTGCAGAGCGTTTCTCGCCGAGGCGAGACAATACTGCCTGTTGTTCAGAATCGGCAGACGGGGACTTGCGCAATCTCCATAGACTGGATAGCCTTGCCCACCATTGATCCGGCAACTGCAGACGACGAACGGCGATATCGATCGGCAGCAGCAACGCCGCCAACATCAGTAACCACTCACTGATTGACTGTGTGTCCCATTTATCGGGAAGCGTGCCACCAAAAGCTTCTTCCGGCTTGATGATCTGATTCCCTCCACCAGCACTTAGCCACTCTTGAAGACGCTTCTCACCATCGGCATGTATTCCGTATTCCGGTGAATAGGAAACGGTCAAGCCTGTCGTTTGGCTCGCCGTGACTTGGCCTCGATTTTTTTGTGAGATTTGAATCATGTAAGTGCCCGGATCAGCCGTCTCGAATTCACCCTCCATAACACCGGGAGCAACCGGCTTAAGCTTGATGACTTCTCGCTTCATCTCTTGATTGAGAACGACTGCCTCCATCTCTTGAGGCATGCTTTTACCAGCTGGCATCGTTACCTTCACATTGCCTTTGGCGCCGTTCACGCTCGTGGTCGTCTTCCAAGCGCCTTCTGTAATTTGCGGGAAAGTCCATGCCACGATTTCGTTCCACAGACGGCTGTTTCCTCCCCAAGCCACCCAGTCCGGTGACCACTTCCCTTCCAGATCACTCGTCCAGGCGACAGAACGCCCCAGACCGTACTGCCAGCGGGAGAGAATCGGATCATCGTCAGCACTCATCAAGGATGATTCGGCTGTTTGCTTCGGTGTTGTTGCGATATACGCACGCACCGGAGGCAATGCTTGCTTCAGCGTCGGCCAAGCTCCCAAGCCCGTATAGCCTGGTACTTGAGGCTTCTCCACAATAAACGTGCGGCTGGCTAAGGCTGTTTCTTTACTGAAGATTTTTGGGATGGATTCGGCATCATTTGCAAAATAGTATCTGCCTTTTCCTAACTCGGCAATCATCTCCAGCAGCCCCCTATCTGAGTCATCTCCCAGCGCCACTGTTGAAACAGTAATATTTTCAGCCGTCATTTGTTGGAGCAGGCCCTCGTAATCGTCGTCGAGTGCAGACTGCCCATCTGTGAGCAAGATCACGTGCTTGCGCTGTGTGTTCATCGCCTTTACACGTTCGTAGCCCAGCTCTAAGGCAGGGAAAATATCGGTCCCACCATCCGCTTGAATTCTGCTGATCTGCTGTTGGATTTCATCCAGCTTCGTGACAGATTGTGGAGCTACGACATCCCATGGTGTATCGTCAAATGCGATCACCCCGATGTAGTCCTGTGCATTCATCATGGTTGTCGCTCGTATCGCGGCTTCCCTAGCCAGTGCCATCTTATCCGCACCTCTGGCATCAGAGCTCATACTGCCCGACTTGTCGATGACCAGCTGAAGTCCGAGCGAAGGGAGCTGTTCCTTCCCTTTTAAATCCATGTGAACAGGTAATGCCTCTTCGATTGGTGTCTGGAACCAGCCACCCATACCAAAGCTATCTTTACCGCCTGTCATGATCAAACCAATGCCCAAATCACGCACAGCAGTCCGCATGCGTTCCATATCCGCATCAGTCATGCTCGTAGCGGGCACATCTGCCAGTACAATGGAGGCAAATTGCTTGTAGCCCTCAAGCTCCTTTGGCAGCAGTGCGAGATCGCGTAGCTCTACCTTGATATTGCCTGCTTCCAGCGCTTGAATGAGGTTGCTGGCGGCACCTGGATGCCCTTCGGCTACGAGTACAACTGGTGCCCCGGCTACCTGCGTATAGGCTGTTGCCTGATTGTTCGCCGCTACGGTATCTTGTCGCGGCTCGATTTCCACACGATAGCGATGGAAACCCTGTTGCATCGCTTTTTGCGAAAAAACGAAGCGATTGTTGCCTTTGCCAATCTGTACCGTTTGCTGACCAGCCTCGCGATTGCCTTCATACAGGCGAAGGATAGCCTCGGTCGTTATCGTACTCTCCACATCAACGGTGATGCCGTATTCCTCTCCCGCATACAGTCTTTGTGGCACCTGTACAGATGTAAGGACGACCTCATCCCCGTTTGGCTGCTGCAAGGAAACAGCCTCTACAGCGATTCCTCGCTCCCTTGCCAGTCTCGTCTGCCGTGCCGCATCTCCGCTTGTTTCCAGACCATCTGTTAGCAAAACGACTTTTCCTCTGGCATTGGTAGGAATCATGGCAGACGCCAATCGGATTCCCTCTGCCAAATTGGTTGCATTCCGGTTGACATCCACGCCCAATGGCTGTACCTCTTGGCGTGTCGTCATCGGTTGATCGACCGCCGCCTCTGCACCTATTGCAATGACAGCATACTTATCCGCTGCCTGCTTTTGACCGATCGCCTCCCGCAAAAAGGAAAGAACTCGCGGATCGTCCTTCATGGAAGCCGATCGATCGACAACAAACACAATCGTTTTCGCCTGAACAGGTGTCAGCAGTTGTGTCCCTGCCAACGCCAAAACCAGAAGGAGGAACAAGAACGAACGAATAGTAGCAATTGTTGCCTTTCTGCCTATTGGCATTTGCTTTTGATGTCGCCACCAGCTGATGATGACATACGTAACAGGAAGCAATAGCAACAGGAATAGCGGCTGTATAAAGTTAATACCCACGCTGATACACCCTCCATTCCACCAATAACACCAAGAGTGCAAAAGCTGCCAACCAATAGGTCAGCTCCTTCGTTCCCAGTGCTCCTGTTGTGTCAGTCGCTGTTGCTTCCTCACTCTCCTTTTGCTCTTCGGCATTCTTCCGAGCAACGCTCAAGGACTTTGGTGTAATGTTCGATTCTTCCTCATTCATTTGGACAGGAAAATACGTACTTTTGGTGCCTGTATCTACCTCTTCATCAAGGCGATACAATCCGGTCAGCTCCGGTAGCTGCATCGTTTTGGACGTGGCGTCCTCCGTAAGAGACTGCTGATGTCCATTCGGATACGTCAAGGTACGTGCTGTCGCTCCCGGTGAGAGTGGGAGGGTCAAGACTTCTCCCGGATGTGCCGTAGGGATTGGGGCTGTCTGACCAGGTGACAGCCAGTTGACGACATTTTGCATGAAAATCGGAAAAGCAGGACGCAGCGGGAAGTCCGATGCATGCAAATCAAATCCGATAATGACTATTCGTCGACCGTCTATGATCCCGGCTCTGACCAGATCGACATCGCCTGCGCGTACCAATGGCTTCATACCAGGCATCTCGTCCAATGCGTATCCTTTGGCGATGTGCACATCTCGCCAATCTACGTGCTTGAGCAGCGGATCATCCGGGGAAACTGGCCTTGGCTGTTGATCTAGCTCTTTTTCTCCGGCAAGCGGCAACCACTCTGTTTTCTTGTTCGGAGCAATCAACAAAAGGTTTCCTTTTGGTAGCTGGTCTGGCACGACCCCGTCAAAAACCCACAAGTCACGCGCATCAGCCGCAGCATCCGGTGCCTGCTGAATTGTTTCCACCTCAAGACTCCCGACTGTTTGCAATACTTGATGGAGAAAGCGGTTCCCCTCTGGCGAATACAACGCTGCTTTTCCTTTCCCGGCAGCGAATGGAACACTCCACATGACATTATCCTGGGAAAGTCCGTCCTGCTCCGGTTCGATGACTGCACGATAGACGCTAGACACCACCAGCTTCTGAAACGAAAATGTCTGGGAGCTGCCTGCCCCAATCGCAAAAGAATCGGTATCCAGCAACTTGTCTTGCTCATCAAAAACCGTGACTTTTCCTTTTGCAGGCATACTGCCGTGATTGTCCACCCGCAGCAGTCCCTCTACCCCTTTTTCCGTAGGTTGGGTCACAAAAACACCGATTGACGTATTCTCCCGGGTGCTTCCCATCTGCATGAACTGAAAGCTCCCAGAAAAAGCAGGGACTGCTCCATTCAGCTTGCGTTCCCCGCTTCCGTCCCCCATCCAAACCACTCCACTACCTGGTTCATTCTCTGCAATGGCTCCTGCCAAAGACAAGGCTGCGATTTGATCGGATGTCCCGGAAAAAGGCGCAAGCTTTTCGATGGCTTGCAAGAGCGGCTCTTTGTCTGCACTTTTGGAAACTAAAACATTTGGCTCACGCCCTGCCTCAATGAGGGTCATCGTCTGTCCGCTTCCAAGCTTCTCTACGAGTGCTTTTGCCTGTGAAACGGCTCGTTCCAGCCGCGTCTCGTTTCCTTCCTTCGCCATCATGCTCCCTGATGTATCCACGACCAAAATCGTATGGTCCGATGTGATTCCCTCAGTGGGCACGGCCGGTCGGATCAAGGCCAGCACGAGCAAGCAGGCAGCGAGCAGTTGCAGCAGCAACAACAGGTTGCGCCGCAGCCTTTCCCACGGTTTCACCGCTTCCCAGTTTTGCAACGTGCGCTGCCACAGGAGTGTACTAGGTATGACACGATCCTCTACTTTTCGCTTGAGCAGGTAAAGGACGATGATGGCCGGGATTATCAGCGCAAACCACAAGTTGCCCAAACCCATCCACTGCATGTTGTCTCTCTCCTCTCTAGCGAATCAAGCCGGCCTGACGAAAGACATGGAAGACAATCGATTCCAGAGATTGTTCCGCCTCTACAGACACGAAGGCGATTCCTCTTCCATAAGCAAACGCGGACAGTTCTTGTTGATAATCTTGCAAGCTCTTGTGATACTCTTCCATCAAAAGGCTGGTCAAGGATGCTTCTTTTGCCTGCCCGGTCTCTGAATCGATCAACCGCAGCTCTCCCGCATACTCGGGGGCAAGCTCTTCTTTGGAAAGCACCTGGACCAGCGTGACCTCTTGTCTGGCCGCCTGCAAATACGCGATGCCTTCCGTATAGCCTGACTCAAACAAAAAGTCCGACAGCACGATGGATGTGCCAGCTTTGCCCCTGACAGCCCCGGGCTGGCGCATTGCGGTTTGTATATCACCTGCTCCCCCTTCTCGCAGGGAAGATAGGAAGCTGAGTAAGCGATGCGCCTGGCTCTTTCCCTGCAGCCCGGTAAGTGCTGCCGTAATGCGGCTGTCAAATGCATAGACTGACACATGATCGAGGTGACACAAGGACAAATAGCCAAGAGCCGCGGCAATCTCGACAGCACGGGTCATTTTGTTCGGTTGCCCGTAGCTCATCGAACGACTGCAATCGATATACAAGTTCACATGAAGCTCGGTCTCATCCAAGTACTTTTTCAAAAACAGCTTGCCTGAACGGGCATACGCATTCCAATCGAGCTGCCGCAAGTCATCGCCGGGAACATACGCCCGAAAGTCTGCGAACTCCATGGAGCTGCCCAGCTGTCTCGCCCTTCGCTTTCCTGCCTGGCTGCCGCTGACCGCTTTGCGACTAGCCATCTGCATTCGCTCCAGTCTGGCGAGCCATGACGGATCAAGCAGGTGTTGATTCATACCTTCTGCGTCCCCAGTTCGTCCAAAATATCCATAATGACGCGGTCTGGTCGGATGCCGTTTGCCTCTCCTTCAAAATTGAGGAAAATGCGGTGGCGCAACGCTGGCAAAGCAACTGCTGTCACGTCCTCGTACGCCAGATTGTATCGCCCAGCCAGTAATGCACGCACCTTTGCCAAGGAGACAATCGCCTGCACGCCACGCGGACCTGCACCGTTGCGCACATATTTGTTCACCGAAGCAATTGCCTGTTGGCCCGGATGCGTCGCTAAAAGCAGCTTCACGGCGTAATCTAGTACCGCATCAGCTACAAGCACTTCACGCGCTGCCTGCTGAATCTCAGCAATCTGCTCGGCTGAGGCCACTTTTTCCACGGTGAACACTTGGCTCGTGGTCGTTTGCCGCACAATCATTTTCAGTTCTTCTTCGGTCGGATACGGCACGTCGATCTTCAATAAAAAGCGATCCATTTGCGCTTCTGGCAACGGGTATGTCCCTTCCTGCTCCAGTGGGTTCTGGGTCGCGAGAACAAAGAACGGCTCCGGCAGCGGACGAGTCACTCCTCCAGCTGAAACGGTTCGCTCCTGCATGGCCTCCAACAGGGCGCTTTGCGTCTTTGGCGTCGCCCGGTTGATTTCGTCAGCCAGCACGACGTGAGCGAAGATCGGCCCATGTTGGAATTGGAAGGACTGCTGTCCCTTCTCGTCGACCAACAGGATGTTCGTTCCAGTAATGTCTGTCGGCATCAGGTCCGGAGTGAACTGAATCCGCTGAAACGACAGCTCGAAGGCTTGGGATAGTGTCCGAACAAGCAACGTTTTGCCCAATCCGGGTACGCCTTCCAAAAGCGCATGTCCTCCTGCAAACACGGCCCACAGAAGTTGCTCGACCACCTCTTTTTGTCCTACCAATACCTTTCCAATTTCCTGCCTGACAAGCTCTACTCGCTGCAAGCAATCCTCAAGCGTTTGCTGCGCCATCTCCGTGTCTCCTTCCTGTTGTTGAATGATCTAAGGCTCTATTTTGCTGAAGTAATCCTTCACGATCTGTTGATAATCGCCGGGAATACTGCCTTTTTCCATACTCTCGCGGGCAAATTGCTCATACTGGCCGTAAACTTCCTCGTACGGCAGCGTTCCACCGGAGGTGACTTGTGTGTTTCCGCTTTGCTGTGACTGGGAAGGTCCTGACCCGAGTGAGCCTCCGACCGTATCAACGGGTCCTTTGTCTCCACCTATGCGATCTGTCGGGATGGTGACGAGCTCGTGTTTGCCTTTTCCTAACCCGGCGCCACCGCCTTGACCGCTTCCATTTCCATTTCCATTTCCATTTCCATTTCCATTGCCATTTCCATTTCCATTGCCGTTGCCGTTTCCGTTGCCATTACCGTTTCCAGGCTGGTTTGCCGGGTTCGCCCCTTGATTTGGGTTGGTACCTGCTCCCGGTGTCGCCGCTGATGGCTGATTGCCAGGTGACCCAGATGCTGGAGTCGCCTGTCCTGTTGCCCCAGCTCCACTTGCCCCAGCATTTCCTGCTTGTGTGCCTGCACTGGCAAGCGTCATTTGCGACTGATTGAGTGAAGACGCGGCATGTATGGCTGCGAGCATAGCTTGCTGAGATTGCTGGATGCCCGTCATGGCTTGCATCAAGCTGTTCTCGAGTGCGGTCATTGCTTGAGGCACTTGTCCTTGGGCTGTTTGCTGGGCTGCCTCTGCCAGTTGTTTGGCGATATCCTCCAGCTCCTTCGAGTTGACAGACTCTGCCTCTTTTTTCAATTGCTCTGCTGCACTTGCGAGTTCACGGGCGATCTCTTCCCGCTCTTTTTGCGGCATGCTTTCCATGGCCTTTGCCATTTGTGCCAGAGCCTCGGTCATCGCTTGTCGATCTTTCGCTTCCATCGCACCAGCCAAGACTTTTGTCCCTTCTTGATTACCCAAGCTGCGCTGGAGTGCTTGCAGTGCTTTTTCTTTGCGCTGCTCTGCATCTCTGACCTTCTCCAATTGTTTTTCCGCAGCGCGCAAGGCATTTTGACGTTCTGCCGGGTCGTCTGCTTTCGCCAAAGCCTTTTTTGCCTGCTCCAGCATTTCCTCCAGCTGCTTTTTCTGCGCGTCCGTTAAGTCTGTATTCTTTTTCACGTCCTGTTTGATTGCCTCTACTTCTTCCTCGACCTGCGCGATGGCTTTCTTCTCCACTGCTATCTGGGCCAGTCGCAAGTCTTGAGGATTCGGCCAAAGAAACAGCACCAAGCACACCAATAGCAAGCTGCTTGTGACATACACCTTTCTTTGGATCAGCGACCAGATACGGACGCTCTCCACGATTTGCGGCAAATTTTTACGCAGATGCTGCAAGGCGTCTTCCCTCTGCATACCTGCTACCATCGACTGATTCTCTTGATTCTCCCATGCTGTGACGACTCGCTGGGCCAAACCATTACCGTCTGCCACTTGTGCACATTGAAGCCAGGTTGGACGCATCCAAAGCGCGCGCACCAGACCTGTCATGACAACAAGCACTGGCAGCACAACCGCGATCCAATGGTAAAACGGAATCGGCCAGATACGGGCAAGGAGGAGGAGGATCAGACTCACCCCTATTCCCCACAAACCATAAACAGTTAGCTGCTGTATCCATACACGCAAGCCCAATTGCTTTCGAATGGGTGCAAGCAGTGACTTCAGCTCGTCGTTCGCTCTAGAGGTAAACATGGCTTATTGCTCCTCTTTTACTTTGCGCAATCTCGGTTTCACTGGCTGAATAAGATAAATGGAGAGTAACAGGCAGAACAATGTAATGGCCCCGAAAAACAGACAGTAAACTGCGTACGGGTCCACATTCCCAATCCTGATCTGCGGCCCTTCTTCAAAAATGTTCAACATCGCAAACAATGGGTTAAAATTATGCATGAGATTGGGCCAGTCTGGCATAGTCGCGGATGGCATGTTACCGGACCGACGCTGGTACCGAATGAACTCTTTGATAATTTCCGCCAGTATGCTCGACCCGATCGCAGATCCGAACACCACGGCATAAGTGACAACCGTAGAGATACCAGTCCGTTTGATCAGCGTGGACATGAGCACACCAATGCTGCCGATACCGAACATCGTAATGATGTAAAAGCCAAACACCTTGATGACTTGTGCAGGTGAAATTCCCCCATACAAAAAGACGATGGCATAGAGCGGGATGGTCGCAATGACCAGAAAGGTCATGAAGCTGAGCGATGCCAGCCATTTGCCTAAAATCAATCGTGTGGCGCTGACATTCGTGGTCAACAGCACACTCAACGTCTGGCGTTCGCGTTCACCGGAAATCACACCTGCCGTCAGTCCCGGCACGACGAAGCCGATCATCCCGAGCTGAAACACAGACAGCATCATGAACAGCTCGCGTGTATCATTCGGGTTGTAATAACTGCCACCGTTTGTCATAAAGAAAATGATCGTGATCGTCATTGCACCCAAAACGAGCAAATATAACAGGATGATCCACGGTGACCGATTGGTCCGCATCCGCATTTTCCATTCATTGAACAAGACAGGGTTGTGAAATCGTCTCAAGTCGCTCATGAGCCCACCCCTTTCGTAATTTCCAGGAAGATTTCTTCCAAATCACCTACTGCCTCATTAAACGCAGCAACAGGATAGCCTGACACCGCAAGCTCCCGCAGCAGCTCAACCTGTTCTTCGTCATTGCCTGAAAAGCCTGCAACGACCCAGTTCCCTTCACGTGTCACCCTGGTAATGACGGGCATTTCACGCAGGCGCGTCATTGCTTCCTCAACCCGATCCAACAGGCGAATGCGCAATACCCGCTGCTCTTGCATTTTCGAGTAAATCTCATCGACTCGTCCAAAGGCAACCAGATTGCCTTCCTCCACAATCCCGATGACGTCGCACATCTCCGCCAGCTCAGGCAATATGTGCGAGCTAATGATAATCGTTTTGCCCATATCCCGCAGTTCCTTCAAAATCTCCCGCAGCTCGATGCGTGCACGCGGGTCCAAGCCAGAGGCCGGTTCGTCCAAAATGAGTACCTCCGGATTGTGAACCAGCGAGCGGGCCAGTCCGAGGCGCTGCTTCATCCCCCGCGACAACGAGTCAACGTAGGCATCCCGCTTGTGCGTGAGATTCACCAGCTCTAATAACTGCGGAATGATTTGTTTTCGTTCGGCTGCCGGAATATCGTAGTTCGCAGCGTAAAAATCAAGGTACTCTTCTGCTGTCAAATTGTCGTAGACACCAAAAAAGTCTGGCATGTAGCCGATCAGCTTCCGCACTTCCTTTGGATGCTTGGTCACTTCGTAGCCGCCTACGTATGCTTTCCCACTGGTCGGCTCCAATAAAGTCGCCAAAATGGACATTGTCGTCGATTTTCCTGCCCCGTTCGGACCGACGAAACCAAAAACGGTACCCTTGTCAATTTCGAGCGAAAGTCCTTTTAACGCTTCCATTTTGCCGTAGCGCTTGCGCAAATTTTGGATCTGGATCACTTCTTGCTCACCTTCCCTTCCACACTGACACTTGGAACCCCAATGTGGCGTTCGTCCTCAAACTGGTGGGCAAATTTGATACGGACAATGCCGTCGCCCGAAACATAAGTAGCGGTCTTGTCACTTGACATGACGTTGTTCATGAATGCTTTTTCAAATGGTTCGAAAGCTTTTGTCTTCCAGTTGTACACCTCTTTTTCAAATGTCGTATTGTCCTCTGACCAGGTGTACAGATACAAATTGCTGATGGTAAGCTCCTGTCCTTCCTGATTCAGATTGATATCAAACGTAATATCCCCGGCAGGGAGTCGAAAGCCATCGCCGTAATCATCTACCGGAACAGAGCTGCCCGACATCGTCACATCAAATGATCCCGTCGGATAATAAATGTGTCCGTCCTTGGATGGATTTACATGCAGCGTCGAAGTAACCATCGTAATGCTGCTGTTCTCCGTATTTTCGTTTGGTACGACAGCCTCAACAACTTGCTCATCGGTCCAGCCCACGAGTTTTACCACTTCAGACGGACCGTTTCGTCTGTCCACCATGTCCAGCATTTCCACGATGAGTTGTTCACGCGTTTCTGTTTCATAGCCATTCGATTGCAGGTGCTGCGGCAGCGCATTCCCCATATTCATCCGATGTTTGTTCCGCCTTGCTTGATGTTGAGAGGCAAACGGCAAGTTCACTTCGATACTGCTGCCAGCCGCCAACTGCGGAAACTCTTGTACCGTTATACCTGTCGAGATCGTCACATCTCGCAGCGAGTACTTCGTATGGTTCGTCACAGTTCCTTTTAGTGCGCCGTTCTCATACGACAGATTCGATTCTATTTTTCCTACGTCTGATAAAGTTTGCTCCGTCGCAACCTTGCGCATCGACCAGAACTCTACATCTCGGAAATCAATATGAGTCTGATCTGGCTGTATGGAAATCCACGTTTTCGGAACTTGATCGGTATAATTTCTTTCAATGACAGGCTTGGTCATGCCCTCTCCCTTTAAAGTCAAACGATAGTCGTCATTACTCGGTACGAATAATGCGGTAACACTCACCGAATTCGCCTGTCCGTTGTTTTGCAGCTCCACATAACCTACCTGGTGCAGCTTTACACCTACCCCCCGCTGGATGGCACCAATCGAGAAGATTCCGATTCCCGCCACCACCGAAAGGGCAGGGACGATCACCCACATGTAGCTTTGCTTGCGGCCTCTCCGCAAAATATAGAAAAGAACTGGCCCGACAACCAGGGCATAAATTCCGAAAAATACTGCGAACCAACCAACCTCCGGAATTTTCAAGGATGGGACGCGATCAGCAGCATCCTTAAGCGGCCATACGTCTTCGATCATGCTCCTATTTGAAGCGTTGATGGAAGAACCAAAAGCCTTTACTAATGTATCTGCCCAAAAGCGGCTATTTCCTGCCCAACTGGCTACTGGTTCCGCCGCCAAATCATAGGCGACGTACAATACTTTTCCCGCTCCCACGTTATGTACAGCCATCAGCGGAATATTTGCTTCGCTATACAGAACTTTCCCTGCCTTCAATGTCCCATTGCTTACAGTAAAGGGGGATGTCAGTGCGATCGGATTGGTCTTATCCACTTTTAAACTAGAAAGTGCCTGTACACTCGTCACTCCTGTCACTTCTACTGGTGACAAATCACCCAAAATGCCTCCGGATTTCTTGTACTGTGCTCCTCCAGCTAAAATCAGCATCCCGCCAGATTTCGTCCAATCCCGAATCGCTTTGATCTGCTGTTCATTCAATGAATCCAATGCAAAATTATTGATGACGAGCATATTCATCATCTGGAGTTGCGTACCTGTCACTGGCATATTGTCTGCCTTCATCGTCAAGAGCTGGACAGGGTTATGATTAGAGCCTTTCGGCAGTACACCAAGGAAGTTAGCTGTGTCTGGGTTTTCTGCTAACACACCGATCATCAGCGTATCTTCGCTGTAAGAACTGCCTGTTATTGGCGTTTGCGCGATCACTTTGTTATCTTGCATCAAGGCCACATAAGAACTGCTTTGCAGCTCTGATCCTGGAACGATAATCGTTGCCTGCTTGGTCACTCCGCTTGCAATGGAAACCGGCTGATAATTGGCAACTGCGAAGCGAGTGTCTACCCGTTCTCCAGTGGCGACAAAAAGCTCCCCTTCGATATCCGCCCCTCCATTTTTCACCGTGACGACAACAGGAATCATCCCCGTTTGCCTGTACTTCCCTTCAATTCCGACTGTTACTCCTAGCTGAATGTTTCCCTCTGCCAAGGCTGTTCCCGTTACCCCAAAAGGAACACCTGCTACTAACAGGAGGAACGCACAGAAGGCCAGGAGCCACCGCTTGCACTGTGCCGTTTTCATTCGTTCAAAACCTCCACGGACCATTCTTTTTTCTTCCTATCTTTTCTACTCATACAGTTATTGACGTTATTTCCAGACAAATAGCTACAATTTTTTTCAAAATGAAGTCTACGGTTTCATGGAATTTGCGAGATGATTTGCATGAATTTGATCTCGGGGACTCACAGGCAAGACATAATGAAAAATAGAAAAAACGTCAGGATCATGCTCTGACGTTTTTTCGTAATTCTTCTATGACATGCCATACCCTACATCCTGAAGTCTCGCCGTATCAAACATATCGGCTATCGCCTGATGAACATGAGGGGGGTGCTCCGCCAGTCGATGACACAAGTACAAGTACCACTCTGTCCCATATGTGAGGTACAAGCGCACTGGAACCCCTTTTTCTCGCAAAGCATGAGCCAGCTCAGGGCGAACCCCGTATAACAGCTCTACCTCTACATTCGGTCGATGCAAATAGCCTCGACCGTCTAGCTCGTCTACAATCGCTTGGTCGTGCGTGGCGAGTGAGCATTCACGCCCAGCTCGTACACACATATCAGCCAGCTCCAGGTATCGTTCGTTCAACTCCACGGAACGCCCCAATGCGATTTCCTGAGGCTCCTTGAATGCGCCTTTAACCAAACGAATTTTCCCCGGGAGTCCGAGCACCCGTTTCACATCATCCAGCGAGCGGTGCAAATGTGCTTGAATCGTAATGCCCACATTTTCATGTCGCTGTGCCAAGCGCTCATACATGCTAATGATCGCCTCTGTTTTCGTCGATTCCTCCATGCTGATCATCAAATAGTGGCCGCTATGTCTCGCCCGCTCCGCCAACTCTTCTACGTGGGCAAACGCCAGCCCTTTATCCAGTAACAAGCCGAGATGGGACAGATCAAAAGAGATTCCGATTGGTGTATGTAGTTGGGAGCAATCCGCAGTTAGCGCCAGAAATTCCCGCTGCGCTTCATGTACAATCTGCGAATCCAGCGTATTTTCACCAATGTGTTCCATTGATAGACGGTAGCCCATTTTTTCCAAGCGTTGGGCTATTTTTATTGCATCTGCACGCGTTTCACCTGTCACATAACGTTTCGCAGCAGTTAAAAGCAACGGATATAGCAAGGGCGATGTTCTGACCGCTTCCTTGATTCGTTCATCACGGGCGATTGTACGCAAAATCTCTGCGGTTCTTCTCTCTTCTGGTGTCATCCTTCTCTCTCCTTTGGCAGTGGCATACCTCTTCTCTTCTATCACCCTACCATGGTACGCTTGTTTGGATTAGGTCCAGTTTCCCACAATTTCGAGAGGACCAGTTGCGTAAGGAGGCTCACACTGCTTGTTCTGGATAACCATTGACCGAGAGAAACCGATTCCGTTAATCAGACAAATTTATTCTGAATTGCGCACAAAGATTTTGAGCGGAGAACTGACGGCAGGCTTCAAGCTTCCGTCTACCCGAAAAGTAGCAAGCGAACTGCACCTCTCTCGCAATGTGGTACTAGAGGCGTACGAGCAGCTACTAGCCGAGGGCTACATCGAGAGTAGACGTGGCTCCGGGTATTTCATTGCCTCGGGCATTTATTTGGAGCAGCACGCCCGGATGACAGAGGCAGGGGCTGGGTTGCCAAAAGTGGATCAGCATTTCAACGAAGCCGAGAGCAAGCTAATCGATTTTCGTTCTGGTGTTCCTGCTCTGGAGCACTTTCCTCGCAACCTCTGGGGCAAAACTGTCCAGCGTGTATGTCAGGAAGCGCCGCTGTCAGTCTTTGGTTATAATCGTCCCGAGGGACGCACCGAGCTACGCACGATTTTGTGTCGCTATTTGTATCGAACGCGCGGCGTGCAATGCGACCCCGAGCAAATCATTATGACATCCGGGGCTACTCAGGCGCTCACCCTGATTGCCAATGTGCTTCTACGTCCTGATAGTCACGTAGTCATCGAGGACCCGATCACGCACGATATCCAGAGTATTTTCACCAGGACAGGCGCTCGTTTACTGCCTGTTCCGACAGATGCCTACGGGATGGATATGGAACAGCTACCGTCATTATCTGTCCATCGCCCCCGCTTCGTATTTGTCACGCCTTCTCATCAGTTCCCGCTCGGCGGCACGATGCCCATCCAGCGAAGACTTCAACTCATTCGTTATGCATGGGAAGCTGACTGCTACATTGTCGAGGATGATTACGACAGCGAGTTTCGTTACGAGACTGCTCCCATCAGCTCCATTCAGGGACTTGCCTCGGAGCGTGTTATCTACATCGGTTCCTTTAGCAAAATCCTTTCTCCCGGACTGCGCCAGGGGTACCTCGTCCTGCCAAAAGCATTGGTAGCTTCCTATCAGCAGGCAAAATGGCTATCCGATTTGCACGCCCCTTCGATTGATCAGCTTGCCCTCGGGGTTTTTATCGAGGAGGGGCATCTAGAGAAATACGTAAATCGCGTAAAAAAGCTGTACAAAAAACGCCGTCAATGCTTGATTGATGCTCTTCAACTGGCTTTTGGTGATAGTATTCGCATTTGGGGGGAGGCCGCTGGACTGCACATCGTAGCTGCTTTTCCCACGATTCACTTCACACCTGACGTCCTTGCTGCGCTGGAGCAAGCCGGAGTGCGTGTCTACCCGGTCGAGGAACACGCCATTGTCAAAGGCAATCATACAGATAAAATCATTCTCGGATACGGCAATACCAATGAGGCACAGATCGAAGAAGGGATCGAAAGGATCAGGGCTGTTTTAACAAGAATGCTGGCATCTCTTGATTCTCCATGATTTCCACCCTCTTTCCTTCTCAATCGCCCAAAAGAAGAGCCAAATCTCTCGAATCCATCTCAAGATTTGGCTCTCATTCTTCTACTTATCTGTTAGCGAAAGCGTCCGCAGCAGCCAGGAGGGCACCAACGACAGTGATCCGGGCATCTCCTTCTGTGGTCAAACTCCCAACTCCGGTAAGGTCTCTGCCATTCTCCTCCACGATCCCATCCTGGTGGACGTTCCCGATCTCTTTGCCAAGGATAATAAGAAGAATGCCCTTCCCGCGAAGAATACGAGGATTGCCATTGAGAGCTTTGAAAATTCACGCAACCGCCTTCTTTCCTCTTATTTTTGCTGACTATATGTGTATATGCACGGTGACGTTCATCCGCATAGACTACTGACCGTTATCCAAATAAAAGGGTATCTACCTACCTCCTCTATCATCGTCATCTACCTATTTTCTTATAGGACAAACACCAAAAAACCGGTATTCCTACGAACAGGAATGACCGGCTTTTGACTACCCTAATAGGCTCTTATGATTTCGTCCACAGCTCTCTGCGAGAAGTGGTTACAGATGTCGCACCGGCAAGAATAGCGCGATCGACATCTTCCATTGTACGAATAAAGCCTCCAGCGATAACCGGAATCTTGGTTCGTACAGTGATTTCTTCAATCAGATGGGGAATGATTCCTGGCAAAACCTCGACGTAATCCGGCTTGGTTCTCTCCAGCTGAGTTAGGCTGCTATCTAATGCCATCGTATCAATGAGAAAAAGTCGTTGGATCGAAATGAGTCCTTTTTTCTTGGCGGCAAGAACAGCACTGTTCCGTGTGGTGATGATTCCTTCGGGCTGTGCTTCTTGTGCAAGAAACTCCATCGCATATTCATCAGACTTCAAGCCGTCTATGAGATCAGCATGGATCAGCAGTTTTTTCCCAAACGCTCTGGCCCGTTTGCCCAGTGGCTTTACTTGCGCTACATGAGCATTCAGCAAAATAATGCGCTCGTAGCTGCTTTCCATGAGCTCATCAAATTCTTTTAATGTCCGGGCTGCAGGAAGTATGACTTGATTGATCTGGTTTGCCAATCACGAATCACCCCTATTGAAATGTTTTCGCAAGATGATATTCCTCTTCAAACGCTTTTATTTCATGTTCTTTTCTCTCATCCGACCATTGCAGCTCATGAGCGAGCTCTTCTCCCACCATTCGATACACAGGCTCCAGTGTATCCCTCTCGAAGAATAGTCTGCCACTGCGACGAATCAGAAAATCGCTCATGGTCATGACCATTTCTTCTTCTACAGCGTAGCGCAGTTCTGCTTTCAACAGGGCTTCGATTGGTGATACATTTTGAGCATTTTGTGTCAAAATCTCCTGGCACATGGTTACGATTTGCTCACTATTGCTTCCATATTTCCCAACCAAAACGCGGATTTGTTCCTCGGTGATTCCCCATTGGCGAAGTCGCTCTGCCTGTGCTTTCACAAATACAGGAATCTTGGCCGCGGATTCAAAATTTCCGCCAGCGAGGACGATTTTGTCTGTCTGGCAAGCTTTAAATGCTCTGCCTTCTTCTTCGGTCAACTGCTTGACCACCACATCGACAATGCGCTCGGCCATCTTGCGGAAGCCCGTCAATTTTCCACCTGCGATCGTAATCAGCCCGCTCTTGGAATAAAAAATCTCGTCCTTGCGTGACAATTCGGATGGAGACTTGCCATCTTCGTGGATCAGCGGTCTGAGTCCTGCCCAGCTCGAGCTTACATCCTGTTCCGTCAGCTTTACAGAAGGGAACATCTCGTTCGCGGCATTCAACACATACTCCATGTCTTCTCTCGTCACCGTTGGTCGCTCCAGCACACCTTTGTAATTCGTGTCTGTGGTACCGATATACGTACTGTTATTGCGCGGAATGGCAAACAGCATGCGCCCATCGGATACATCGAAATAAACGGCCTGCTTCAGTGGAAGTCTGTTATATGGCACGACCAGATGGACACCTTTTGTCAGGTGGAGGCGCTTGCCGTACAGGGAGTGGTCTTTTTCTCGAAGCTGATCCACCCAAGGCCCTGCTGCATTGACGATTTTTTTTGCATGGAGGGAGTACTCCGTACCCGTAAGCAAATCCTTCACGCGAATCCCGATGACTTTGCCGTTTTCATAAATAAAGCCAATGGCTTCCGTGTAGTTCACGCAGAGCGCTCCGTGCGAGCTTGCTGTTTTCATGACCTCAACAGTAAGCCTAGCATCATCTGTTCGATATTCGAAATAGAGCCCGCCGCCCTTGAGAATATCGCGTCGCAAAAGCGGTTCTGCCTCCACGGTTTTCTGTTTGTTCAGCATGATGCGTCGCTCTTTTCTTTCGACTCCAGCCAGCACATCGTACACATACAAACCAACAGAGGTTGCCAGCTTGCCATAGGTACCATTTTTCACGATAGGCAAAATCATTTTTTCCGGGATGACGATATGTGGCGCATTGCGATACAAAATAGCTCGCTCCCGGCCTACTTCCCGCACCAGCTGCACATCGCCCTGCTTCAAATAGCGCAATCCTCCATGAACGAGCTTGGTAGAGCGACTGCTGGTGCCCGCAGCGAAGTCCTGTTTTTCCACGAGTCCAACGCTAAGACCTCTCGCGGCTGCATCGAGGGCAATACCTGCTCCCGTCACCCCACCGCCAATTACCAAAAGATCGAGTTGTTTGTTTGCCATTTTATCCAGACAAGCCTGGCGTTGACTTGATGATAGTGCATGTTGATCGTTCATCGTTCTTCTCATCCTTTCTAAAAGAAAAAGACAGCCAATATCCAAAAGAAGCAATGCAATGTCATTGCTCTTCTGATACTGGCTGTCTCCGGAGTCTCCACAGCATGATTAACTTATCTTTAACTTTAGACCTCTTTTACGCAAAAATCAATGCCTAATCTTGTAACCCATCGTTGCCGTAACCGCTTGCTTCCAACCTGCGTACAGCCCCTGGCGCACTTCGTCTGCCATATCTGGTGAGAAGGAGCGCTCCACCACTTTATTATTTACAATATCTTCCTTACTTCCCCAATACCCGACGGCAAGCCCTGCCAGGTAAGCTGCTCCTAGCGCGGTCGTTTCATTGACACGCGGACGCTCTACCTCTGTATTCAGGATGTCGGACTGGAACTGCATCAAAAAGTTATTCGCCACGGCTCCACCGTCTACCGCCAGCTTTTGCAGCCGGATACCGGAATCAGCCTCCATCGCTTCAAGCACATCCCGTGTCTGATAAGCCAAAGACTCCAGCGCTGCCCGAATCAAATGATCTTCTGTCGTTCCACGGGTCAAGCCAAAGATCGCGCCTCTTGCTTCCATGTCCCAATACGGTGCTCCCAGTCCAACAAAGGCTGGAACCATATAAACACCATCTGTGGTGTCAACAGCGAGTGCGTGTTTTTCTGAATCCGAGGATTTTTCGATCAGCTTGAGTCCGTCACGCAGCCATTGAATCGCCGCACCAGCCACAAAAATACTGCCTTCCAGGGCGTACTCTACCTTCCCATCCACGCCCCAAGCAATGGTTGTCAACAACCCGTTTTTGGATGCCACTGCCTTTTCTCCGGTATTCATCAGCATGAAGCAACCTGTTCCGTATGTGTTTTTGGCTTGCCCTTCCGCAAAGCACGCCTGCCCAAACAAAGCGGCCTGCTGGTCTCCGGCAATCCCGGCAATTGGAATCTGGAATTCGAAGAGCTTCTCGTCTGTGTAGCCGTACATTTCGCTGGAAGGACGGACAGCTGGGAGCATGCTTTTCGGAATTTGCAGCATGTTCAACAGCTCGTCGTCCCACTCCAGGGAATGAATATTAAACATCAACGTGCGCGAAGCATTGGAATAGTCGGTCACATGCACAAGACCATTAGTCAGCTTCCAAATCAGCCACGTATCAATGGTTCCAAACAAGAGGTCGCCTCTCTCGGCTCGCTCCCGTGCTCCCTCCACATGATCGAGCAGCCATTTTACCTTTGTGCCAGAAAAGTAAGCGTCAATCAACAGTCCTGTCTTTTCGCGAACGGTTTGCTCAAAGCCTTGCTCTTTCAACTGGTTGCAAATATCGATGGACTGTCTGCTTTGCCATACAATCGCATGGTGGATCGGCTTTCCTGTGTGCTTATCCCATACCACAGTGGTTTCCCGCTGATTGGTAATCCCGATTCCTGCTATTTCTTCCGGTTTCACATGATTCTCCAGTAAAACCGCTTTCAAAACCTCCAACTGTGATTCCCAGATTTCCTCGGCATTGTGCTCCACCCAACCCGGCTTCGGATAGATTTGTGTGAATTCCTTCTGAGCAACTCCGATAATGGCACCTGATTTATCGAATAAAATAGCACGAGAGCTCGTGGTTCCTTGATCGAGGGAAAGCATATATTTATTTTCCATGATAATTGTTCCTCCTTCACTCATTTAAAATCGTCTTCATTCTTACCTTTATGTCTAGGAACGCGCACTTTCGGATGCGATTCGCTCCTTGCTGCCGATTGATTTTTTGGTTGTCATGCCGACCACGATGGCAATCACCATGAAAGCCGCTAATGCTATTACACCTGTCAGCGAATGGTCTGTAAACGTCCATTTGTAAAAAAACGCTCCACTTACAGCTCCAATGATAGGTCCAACAACAGGAATCCATGCGTAGCGCCAGTTGGACTTTCCTTTGCCGTGGATGGGCAAGAGAGCATGGGCGAGGCGAGGGCCAAGGTCACGGGCTGGATTGATCGCATAGCCGGTAGTACCTCCAAGAGACAAACCGATTGCGACAATCAAGAAGCCAACGATAAACGGATTGAGTCCTTCTGCAAATTTATTCGCTCCGATCGCTAGTAGACCGAGCACTAAGAAAAACGTACCTAAAATTTCGCTGAAGAGATTGGCGACTGTATGAGGAATCGCGGGACCTGTTGCAAATACCCCCAATTTGTCTCCTGCATCATTCGTCTCACGCCAATGCGGGTAATAAAAGATCCAGACAAACGTCGCACCCATAAATGCCCCTATCAGTTGAGCTGCTATATAGCCCGGCACATGCTCCCACGGAAATTGACCGATGCTGGCCAGTGCAATGGTAAGTGCCGGATTCAAGTGCGCTCCGCTAATGCTTCCTACTGCATACGCTCCGCACGCAACTGCCAGTCCCCAGCCCAGCGTAATCACAATCCAACCGCCGTTTTGGGAATACGCCTTTTTCAAGTTCTGTCCGGCGCAAACACCTGCCCCCAAAATGATCAAGATCATTGTCCCGATCAATTCCCCTACATAAATAGACATGCCCCATCCTCCCCCTTTTTGGGAAAATTGTAAAACAACTCCCGTAAAGCGCTTACAATTCGCCAACTTCTTTGTGGTTTGACTGGCAAGAAAATAAAAAAGCTAATACTCGCAACTCAAGAGCAAATGCCCTCATTTTGCAAATATTAGCTGATCTCCCAATCTCCACAGCACTATTAACTTAAGACTTACTATATAGCCACGGCTCAAAATTTGTCAAGAATCCCTTTCCTTCACTTTTGCCAGTTCTCGCATCAAGCTCGTCAAAAAGAATAACGGGTAAATCAGCAGGTACAGGTTTGGAATCCACCAGGTCCAATCAAAATCTGCCTTGAACGCCCAAAAAGCGATTGCCTGCAAACCCGAGCAGGACGTCAAAACAAGTGACAGCATGGCGAGCGGCTTCCAGATGTGTCGTCCTCTGCGATAGGCGTACAGACTGGCAAAGCCCGTGATGGAAATGAAGATATCCAGTGGAAAAAAGGACAGGTTCCATGCAAGCAAATGGGGGTTGTAGTAATCCTGATACAAATATTCCACGGGGAGAAGCTCCAAAAATGTAATGAGCCAGTATGCGACAAAAGCCACATCGGTGACCCAAAAGAACACGAGCATGGTCCTCACATTTTTCTCACTCATTTCGCCTCAGCTACCCCTGTATCTTTGGAAGGTTGCGCATGAGAAGTGTCTCCCAGATTCAACAGCACACAACCCACGATGATCAGTCCGACAGCAATTACTTTTTTGACAGTGAAGGCATCCTTGAAGATCACCACACCAATGACCGCGATGATTGCTGTGCCAAGACCCGACCAGATGGCATAGGCAGTCCCGACCTCCATTTCCTTGAGCGCCAGGCTCAGCGACGAGAAGCACAAAATATAAAAAATAAACATCATCACACTGGGGACAGGCTTGCTCAGGCCGTCAGACAGCTTCATGGATGTTGTTCCAGCCACCTCTAGTAAAATGGCCATTAATAGATAGACCCAACTCATTATGTTCCTCCTACTTACTTGTTTGAAGACGAAGAATCTACGATGCCACCTAATAAAATATCGATGACGGCATCCAGCGCTTCGCCAATCGTCACATGATGCTGGTTCGCTAACTGTTGATCAATTAGCTGGTTGAGCGTTCCGGTATATATCTGGATCAAGATCGGAAGCTGGATACGACGAAACACGCCTTCCTCTACCCCTTGCTCCAGAATGATTCGAACATACTCCCACTCCTGTTGATTGAACGCGTCGATCAGCTTCCATTGCTCGGGATAGTAGCGCTTCAGCTCGTACCACACGCGCAGGTCCGTTCGTGAGAAGTTGTTCGGAACCAGTGCCAGTAGCTGCCGCATCTTCTCTACCAAATCGAGGTCAGGATCATGCAAAATCTGATCTTCCGCTTTACGCAAATCCTCGATGTTTTCTTCAATGACCTTGGTAATCAAGGCTTCTTTCGATGGAAAGCTCGCATACAACGTCTTGGTGCTAACGCCTGCGCGCCGAGCTAAATCGGACATCGTAAAACGGACGCCCTTGGTCTCAATCTCATGATAGGCGCATTGTAGGATACGCTCCTGCATGCTCTTGCCTCCTTTCGAAAACAAGGAAAATATTTTGTTTTTCATATTTTCCAAAAGGTACTCTTAGCATAAAGGCATACGCATGACTTGTCAACAATCGCCAAACCACGCTTGGCTCAGTGCCTCGATACCAGAATCGATTTTTTCCAAAGGAATGCCCGCGAAGCCGAGGAAATACTCTTTTGGCAAGGGATTGGGTGGCACCAGCCATGTAAACGATGCGGATGAGACTCTCACACCTGCCTGAATCGCCAGCTTTTTCAACTCCTCCTCGCTTCGCTCGCTGTTTACCCGTAGCAGGACATGAAAACCAGCATCGGCTCCGATAACGGTCGCTCTTTCGCCAAAATGCTTGTGCACAGCCAACAGAAGCGCATCGTGCTTTTTACGGTACAGCTTGCGCATTTTACGGACATGCTTTTCGAAGTATCCTTTTTCCATAAACGCTTCCATCGTCCGCTGATGTAGTCGGGATGAGGATGGTTCCAGCAATGTCTCGCGCAGCAGGTTGTAGTACGTATCCAGCAGAGATTCTGGCAAGACCATGTACCAAATGCCTAGTGCAGGCGCCAATACCTGCGCAAAGCTCCCCATATATATGACATTCGCATGCGGAAGCAAGCCTTGCATAGACGGAATCGGTCTGCCATGGTAACGAAACTCTCCATCATAATCGTCTTCGATGATGTACCCTCCCACGCTTTTGGCCCATTCGAGCAATTGCAGTCGCTTGGATATAGGCATGATCATCCCACGTGGGTATTGATGAGCCGAAGAAACGGCAGCCAACCGAACCTCTGAGTCATATAGCTCCCTGACATTAATTCCATCCTCTGTCAGTGAGATCGGCACCACATCGTAGCCGTGCTGGCGAAACGTATTGGCAAACAGCAAATACCCCGGATTTTCTACGCCGATGCGTTGGAACTGCGGCTTTACCATCAAACAGATCAAGGACAGCAAGCCAAATTGGTCCGCCCCAATCACCACTTGATTCGGTGAACAAGCAACGCCCCTGTACCTGCGCAAGTAGTCAGCGATTTGGCTCCTGAGTCCAGCCTCGCCTTGCGGATCTCCATAAAAAAGATTCTCCTGCTGCTCTATGTGAAGTGTCTCATTGTACAAACGCCGCCAAATCATGGTTGGAAATAACGAAAAATCATTGCGGGAGAGATGAAAGTCATAGACGTATTCCCGCTCGTCACGCAGCATGGGCCGCTGGATGGTTTGTATGCTCGGATCAGCACCCGGCTTCACTTCTGGATCAGGCAATTTCTCCACATAGTACCCACTGCGCGGTTTGCTCTGGATAAAACCTTCCGCCAGCAACTGCTGATATGCCATTTCCACAGGTGTCGTGCTCAGGCCCAGCAGGTCAGCCAGCTTTCGAACGGATGGCAGCTTGCTACTCACCGCTAAGCGTCCTGCCACGATCTCCTTTTTCAAGTAGGCATATAGCTGTACGTATTGCGGATCGTTGTCGTTTTCCTGCCAATTTGGGGTCAAGAGCATCTCGATTTCCCCTTCCATCTGTCCTTTTCATTTTCACAAAACTGCACATTTTCAAGTATACACCTGTTCGTTATCCTAAGAAAAAGAAGTTTTGAACGAACAGGAGGACAACGATTATGTCTATGACACCCCACGAGAATGCAAGTGCAGCGGTTCGCTTTTTGGAAGGAGAACGTGTCTTTTTGCGACCGATTGGCACGGAAGATACCGAATTATACTTCCGCTCCTTGTTCAGCAAGGAAACGCGTATGCTGACTGGTACACAAAAACATTTCACGCGCGAGCAAATCCACCAGTACATAGAAAACAAAGGCCAAGACTCTTCCAGTGTCCTGTTATTGATCTGCCTGTGTGAAAATGATCAAGTAATTGGCGACGTCCAAATCGGGGATATCGATCGGAATAATCGAAACGCCTTTATCCGAATTTCTATTGATCAAAATGCCTATCAAGGCAAAGGCTACGGAAGCGAAGCCCTTCTGCTGATGCTCGATTATGGTTTTGGCATCCTCAATCTGCACCGCATCGAGCTAAACGTATTCGCCTTTAACGAACGTGCCATCCACACGTATGAAAAGCTCGGCTTCCAACGGGAAGGCGTACAACGACAAGCGCTTTATTACAACCATGCCTATCACGACTCCATTCTCATGTCCATGCTGGCAGATGAGTATCGGGCGAAATATTTAAAATAGCAAATGGAAAACGCACCGGGAGATCGTCCAACCCAGGTGCGTTTTTACATGTTGGCTGGGACTCCACAGAATAGAATTCACTGTAGGTAAATAGGATCAAGAAGGAGTATAATTATGTAAATGGTAAGAAAATCCACTTGTTTCACAGTAATCCCTTCAAGAAAGAGAGATTGATATGAAAAGAAAACTCCTGATCACCCTAAGCTTGTTCATCGTGCTGAGTGTATTGACGGGTTTCCAATCTGCATCAGCTAACACCTTGCAGCAGTCCTTGCAATCTACACTTGTCCCTGTTTCAAAAATGGAGCTTCCCGCAAAAACCATCATCGGGTTTGGAGAAGCTACACATGGCAACAAGCAATTCACTACGCTGAAGTTAGATATTTTTAAGCATTTGGTAGAAAAACAAGGTTATCGCGTATTTGCCATCGAAGGTGATTTTGGCGGTGGACAAAAGGTCAATGAATACATCTTAGGCGGCAGCGGAACTGCGAAGGATGCCGCAAAAGCCATTGGATTTACGATTTACCATACAGAAGAAATGGCCGCCCTTCTCTCTTGGATGCGCACCTTTAATGAGCAACGGGATGCCAAAGATCAAATTCATTTCTATGGCTTTGACATGCAACGCTATGACCATAACAAAAGCGGGCTATTCGCCTATTTGAAAAAAGTTGATCCGACATTCGCAACCAAGTATGAGAAGCTGCTTACGAATCTGAATGATCAGACGGTGTATGATCAAAAGATCGCCCTCGTACAAGAAGCGCTCACCCACATAAAAAGCTTGATGGAGCAGATGAAACAAAACCAATCCGCCTACATCGCGAAAAGCTCTGTGAAAGAATATGAGCTGGCTACTGCCTTCGCAGAATCCATCAAGCAAAACGCTACACTGCGCGGAACAAACACAAACTATGGCAACACCCGTGATCGCTATATGGCGGACAAAGTGATGTGGATTCTATCCTTTGAAAAGAAACATTACGGTCGCAATAACCTGTTCATCGCCGGACATAATGGACACATTGAAAAGACCTCCACTTCCGCAGGACTGACAACCTGCATGGGGGCACATCTCGCGAAAGCCTTGGGGGACCACTATTACGCAATCGGAAGTGAATTCTACGAAAGCACCTTACTCGCAAAGGACGCCACTACCAATGAGCGCAAAGCATTTACTGTAAAAAATAGTGGCAAAGATCGGCTAGCTGTTTTGTTTGCACAGACAGGCATGGCGGATGGATTCCTTGATTTTTCCAAGGCAAAGCAGCATCAAGATTTTTACACCTATCTGAATAAAGTGCAGTCCATCAGTGCAATTGGTGATGCTTTTAGTGGCTGGTATGGAAAAATGGAGAAGATGTATACGTTGCAGATGGTTCCAGCAAAAGCTTTTGATGCGATCATCTTCGTGCGAACGGCTACTCCTTCGGTTATGATAACGGATTAACGGGTGGACATTTTCCTGGTTAAAAATTACGGCAGCCAATGAAACTGGCTGCCGTTTTTTTGAGGGTATGCGATTATTGCTCCAATACCTTTTCAAGCTCGCCGCACCAATTGCTCCAGCCATACTTGGCTCCACCCAGTGCTTGAGCATTTGAGATTCCGGTTTGTTCGAGATGAAGGTTAACCTTTCCGTCCCCTAAATCCTGCAACGTCCAGGTGACCGTGTGCTCCTCCCCTCCACTGCACCAAGTATAGGACAGCCGGTGTGGTTCTTCCACAATAAGCACTTCACCATTAACAATTCCATCCCAATATTCGGTCGGCTGAGTGCGAAACTGAAAGTGGTGTCCGATGACGGGCTTAAAATCATTTTCCATCGCCTGTCCGGTGTGGACGTTGACCATCCACTTAGTGAGCTTGTTTGCATCGGTTAAGGCCGACCAGAGCTTCTCCATCGATGTCTTGTACTGAAAATCCAGGGATAATGTTAAACTCATTCTTCTTCCTCCTCTAAAAATTGGTTTAAGCGCAACATATTCGTACTCCAGAACTGCGTATAGAAAGCCAACCAATCTTGAATTTCTCTAAGTGGGGCGGCGTTTAGCCTAAATCGCGTTTCTCTGCCTACTTTTCGGTCAAGTACCAGTCCGGCCTCTTTCAAGATTGTCAAATGCTTGGATACCGCTGTACGCCCCATTTGAAACTGTGCCGTTAATTCATGAAGCGGCATCTCCTCTGCCTCTGCTAACAGGCGAATCAGTCGCCGCCTGGTTGGATCTGCAATCGCATCAAACACATCCCGTAACGGGTTATTCTCGCTCACAACACTCCCTCCAAAATCTGATTTTCTGTAGGATAGTGGGGACAACCGTTAATTTCTGTAACCTCCCTAAAGTTTGCGGCTCATCGGACGCAGCGCCCACGAGACAATATTTAGCGCAGCGTATGTGCGTGAGATAAAGCCGCACCAGTCATTAAAAAGAAGATACCAGCGTGAACCCATTCTTTAAGCCGAGGGAAACCCGGGGTGACGAGAGCAATGGCTCCAAGCACTTTCCAAATCCCGAGAATGGTCAAGATGTATAGCGGGTAACCAAGATTCGTCACTAACTCGATGTTTCCCCCAAATTGCATCAGCTGACCAATACCACTTAACAAAAGAGCTACTACGAGTAGTAATGTGACTGACCAATAAGCAATCATTTTTCCTCGGGGCTTGGTTTCGACTTTCGCGATTGTTTCTGCACCGTTAATTTGACCCATTTGTTTCCCCCTCATAATGGTTTCAAGTGAAACTTATTCATGTCCGAAACTTTCTAAATGACTAATTCCTGATTGGACACCAATTAGTGTCATTTTGATAATACGACACCCTTTGGTGTCCTGTCAACAACGTCCTTTCGCACTACTTGAAATCCGATGTGAGTGTATTTGTCCCCTGTCCCCTAACTACATGCTAAAAAGCCCCGGCGCGATCATGCCGAAGCTTGATGATTGTCAGTCGAATTTGAATAACTGCCTGCTAAGATAACTCTTGACTAAGTTCTACGATCCTACTCTTTACATTTCCAGTGCTAAGTCCACCGTGGTAACAAACCACAGATGCAATGTCGAGATCTACATACTTTTTCAACGAGAGTCTAGCTGCATTCATATCTGGTGTAGTCGGGGCATGAATGCCTTCGAGAAACCCGTTTACACTGTACATCGAGTCTCCGGCAATGAGGATCTTGCTTTGCTTTAGATACAGGCTAATATGACCGGGAGTGTGCCCAGGAGTATGGATGACGCGAATCCCACCGCAAAACGGCAGTTCCTGACCGTCACTCACGGTATGATCCACTCTGCCCTTCGGAGGATTCTCAACGTGTCCGTCTTTTAAAAGTGGGATTTCCCCCTGAATATACGGCTTATCCAGATCGTGTGAATAAACGTGAACCTGATCCCCGCACTCCTGCAAAATCTCTGGAAGACTGCCGATATGATCCACATCCTGATGCGTCAAAATCACAGCTTTTAGTTTGTCGAACGGCACCCCTGTCTTTTCCATGGCCACGCGTAAATCTTCCATTTGTCCAGGGAATCCGGTGTCTATTAAAACAGCCATGTCTTGATCCCACAACAGAATGGGATGAATGATATTCCCATGAAAATCCAAATCAAGCATTTCGACTCCCTTTGAAATTTCCATCAATCAGCCTCCATAAAATTTAGTTTTTACGTAAGGGTATATTATTATGTTGGTTTCATTGTTGTCAACATTGCATAAAAAAAACCATTCCTTAAAGGAATGGCTTCTTCATTCATTC